>NZ_JBFRDR010000038.1:0-21665 GCF_052113885.1 Lysobacter sp. TAB13
CTGACGCCGGTGATCGTGGTCGGACCCGTCGCGGTCAACGGGAAGTCGTTGATCGTTGCGGTACCGCCGTTGTCGTTGGTCACCGTCTTGATCAGCGTCAGCGTCGCCGCCTGGTCGTCGTTGGTGATCGTGCAGGTCGCGTTCTGGCCGCTGGTCAGGACCAGGCTGTCGCCGGTCAAGGCGCCCGCGGTGCAGGTCCACGCGCCGGCCGTGTAGCCAGCCACGTTGGTTTCGCTCAGGGTGTAGGTGCCCGCACCGACCGCCGCGTTCGTCACCGGCGTGGTGCCGCTGACGCCGGTGATCGTGGTCGGACCCGTCGCGGTCAACGGGAAGTCGTTGATCGTYGCGGTRCCGCCGTTGTCGTTGGTCACCGTCTTGACCAGGGTCAGCGTCGCCGCCTGGTCGTCGTTGACGATCGTGCAGGTCGCGTTCTGGCCGCTGGTCAGGACCAGGCTGTCGCCGGTCAAGGCGCCCGCGGTGCAGGTCCACGCGCCGGCGGTGTAGCCGGCCACGTTGGTTTCGCTCAGGGTGTAGGTGCCCGCACCGACCGCCGCGTTCGTCACCGGCGTGCTGCCGCTGACGCCGGTGATCGTGGTCGGACCCGTCGCGGTCAACGGGAAGTCGTTGATCGTTGCGGTACCGCCGTTGTCGTTGGTCACCGTCTTGATCAGCGTCAGCGTCGCCGCCTGGTCGTCGTTGGTGATCGTGCACGTCGCGTTCTGCCCGCCGGTCAGCACCAGGCTGTCGCCGGTCAAGGCGCCCGCGGTGCAATTCCACGCGCCGGCGGTGTAGCCGGCCACGTTGGTTTCGCTCAGGGTGTAGGTGCCCGCACCGACCGACGCGGCGGTCACCGTCGCGGTGCCGCTGACGCCGGTGATCGTCGTCGGACCCGTCGCCGTCAACGGGAAGTCGTTGATCGTCGCGGTGCCGCCGTTGTCGTTGGTCACCGTCTTGACCAGGGTCAGCGTCGCCGCCTGGTCGTCGTTGGTGACGGTGCAGGTGGCGTTATCGCCCGCCGCCAGCGTGACCGTGTTGGAAGCGACCGCCGCGCCGTTGTTGATGACGCAGCTGTATGTGCCGGCGGTGTAGCCCGCCGGGCCGCCGGACTCGGACAGGGTGTAGGCGCCCGCGGGAACGGACGCGTTGGTCACGTTCGCGGTGCCGGTGACGCCGGTGATGGTGGTGCTCCCGGCGGTCGCGGTGAGCGTCCACGCCGTCGCCACCGCGGTGCCGCCGTTATCGTTGGTCACCGTCTTGACCAGCGTCAGCCTCGACCGGATCGGGTCGCTGTCTTCCGAGGTGCACACTCCGCCGGCGAAGGTCTGGCCGGCTCTGTTGCAATGGGTGCCGGGGTTGGTCACGCCGTTCGGAGGAGAGACTGAGCCGCGGTTGACCGCGTTCTGAGAGAAAGCCGGCAGGGCAACGCCCATCGCGAGCGCCAACAAAATCCATTGGCGAACACGACGCAGCAGCGCCCAGTTGGCTTGGTCGGAATCGGTCACAACGCCCCCTAACACCAGAAAATCGAATGCCTGTCGGCCACGGGACGGGTTCGTCCCTGCGGCGCTTCTACATCCTGATCGGAGAAATCATCCAAAACAGGACATTCGTGTAAATACTGTGTCGGCGCCTGGTCGGCGCGCCTTCGATTCCGGGCGGAATCGGCGATCGGAGGGCATAGAGGCAAGAAACTCCGTCAATTGCCGCAGGAAAACGACAGCCGGCGATCGCGAGGCTCGTCATCCCGCGGAAATCCCCGCTCGCCGGCGCGGAGAATTTCAGACAAGTCCTAAGCTGCCTCCACGGTGGAGGCACCATTTCTCGCAAGCGCAATCCCGCGATCTGCACGCCCGGGGCACCCGTCCAGGGGCCGACCTTGCCGACTCCGGCGCCGAAACGATGGCCGAGCTAGGAAAATTTCTCTAATTTGAGCCGCTACCGCACGTTGGGCGCGTCCTGGACATGCCAAAATGGGGTTCAGAGGCAGCAAGTTTCGAATCAGACGTTTTCGGCGAGCCCGGCTGTCCCGGTCCTGACCCGGCCGGCCCGGGCCCGTCCCAGCCCCGGAGACATGGGATGAAGTCGCAACAACCGACGATCGGCGGCCTGCTGCGCTCCTTGCGCGCACGCAATCAGTGGACGCTCAAGCAGATGAGCGAGCATTCCGGCATTCCGCTATCGACCTTGTCCAAGATCGAACACGATCGCTTGTCGCTGAGCTACGACAAGCTGTTCCAGCTCAGTCAGCGATTGGGCCTGAGCATGTCCGAACTGTTCGCCGAAACCGCGGTGCCGGCGACCCGCGCGGTGACCGCGCGACGCAGCCTGGGGCGGATGCGCGATGCCACGCGGGTCACTGGCAAGAACTACGATGCCTACTACTTATGCACGGAATTGCGGCGTAAACGCATGATTCCGTCGGTCACGCACATCCGCGCGCACAGCCTCAAGGCGTTCGGGCCGCTGGTGCGCAATCAGGGCGAGGAGTTCGTCTACGTGCTCGAAGGCACGGTCGAGCTGCATACCGAGTTCTACGACGTCGCCGTGCTGCAGGCCGGCGAAGGCAGCTACATCGACGCCAACATGGGCCATGCCTATGTGCTCGGCGACGGCTGCGCGGCGGCGAGCGTGTTAGCCGTATGCGCCGCGGGCGACGACGAAGATCTGTTGGCGACGCTGCTGGCCCATCAGGACGAAGGCTGAGCCGTCGCGTCGCATCTGCCGGCGATCGATCGACGTCCGTCACAGGCGCTGTTGAAGCGCGCCCGCACCTTGTTGAAATTTTCTGATTAGAGAATACACTCCAGCCAGGGACGCCGCTCTGGCTTCCGGGCTCGCGTCGCCCGGCCCTCTCTCCGCCGGAGCAGCGATGGCGCAGGACACGCGCAACCGAGCGTTCCCCGCCGCACACAAAGGCCTGGCCCCGATCCGGACAGGCTCGGGATTCATGCTGGAGTGTCTGTAGTTACCGGTCCCGGCTCCCGCCGGGACCGTCTTTTTTACAGCTCGCTGCGCGGCGGCAAGGTCCAGTCGATCGGCGCCGCGCCGCGGCGCGAGAGGTAATCGTTCGCGGCGGAGAAATGCCCGCAGCCGATGAAGCCGCGATGCGCCGACAGCGGCGAGGGGTGCGGCGCCTTGAGCACGCGATGCCGGCCGGCGTCGATGACCTTGCCCTTGGCCTGGGCGTAGCTGCCCCACAGCAGGAACACCAGGCCTTCGCGCTCGCGGTTGAGCACGTCCACGACGTGGTCGGTGAATCCTTCCCAGCCCTTGCCCTGATGCGCGCCGGCGCGGCCTTCCTCGACGGTAAGCACGGCGTTGAGCAGCAGCACGCCGCGATGCGCCCACGGCATCAGATAACCGTGATCGGGCCGGGCGATGCCGAGATCGCGATGGATCTCCTTGAAGATATTGTCCAGCGACGGCGGCACCGGCACGCCGGGCTGCACCGAGAAGCACAGGCCGTGGGCCTGACCGGCGCCGTGGTACGGGTCCTGGCCCAGGATCACGACCTTCACCTCATCGAACGGGGTGGCGTCGAAGGCGGAAAAGATCTGCGGCCCCGGCGGGAAAATCCGCGCCCCGGCGGCTTTGCGCTCACGCAGGAAACGCGACAGCGCGAGCATGTCCTCGCGCCCGAACCAGTCGCCGACGTGCTGCTTCCACGACGGCTCCAGCTTGATGTCGCGATCGCCGTCGCTCATGCCGGTACCACCGCGCCGGTGGGTTCGACCAGCCGCGACAGGCGCAGCTGGAACAAGGTCTTGGTCACCAGCAGGCGTTCTTCGATCGGCTTGAGCACCAGATCGTTGGCGCCGGCGCGCAGCAATTCGCTCTGGTTGTCGCGATTGGCGTCGCCGGTCATCACCAACACCGGCAGACGGCGCTTGCCGTAAGCGAAGTCGTTACGCAGTCGAGCGAGCAGATCCTTGCCGCCCAACTCGCCCTTCAGATAAACGTCGGTCAGCACCAGATCCGCGCCGGCGTCGCCGCCGTCGCGGCCGCTGGCGCGATGCGCCTCCAGATGCTCCAGCGCTTCTTCCACGCCGATGAAGTGCAGCACCTGCAGCGAGTGGCGTTCGAGCATGCGCTTGGTCGCGACCGCGACCACGCGGCTGTCCTCGACGTAGAGCACGCGCGCGCCCGGGATCGATTGCGGCTGGACGTAGCCGCGGATGAATTCGGCCAGGGCGGCGGTGCCCAGGGATTTGTCGAAGTAGTCGGTGACATCCTCAGTGAAGCGGCGCGCTTCCAGATGCGCCTGTGCGTCGCCGGACACCACGATCACCGGCACATAGGCCTGGGTCGCCGCTTCGCGCACCGCGCGCGCCAGGGCGATGCCGTCGCCGTCGGGCAGCACCAGGGCGGTGGTGACCAGATCCACCTGGCCGTGATCGAGCGCGACCTTGGCCTCGACGATGCCGCCGCATTGGACGATGCGCACGTTGGGCAACTCGCGCAGCAGCACGTCGGCGATGAGCTTGCGCACCATCCTGGAGCCGTCGACCACCATCACCCGCGGCGCGGTGTTGTCGAAATGTCGCAGATTCTGGCTTTGCATACGGGGACAGTACCGTCTCGGCGACGCGTAACCGGCGGCGCTACGCGCCGGCGCGGAACGGAGTGCGGGTCATGCGGGGGATTCAGATTCTAGGCGCAAGCGGGGTCGGATTCCGAGCCTTGCGCAGCATCATGGCAACCGTGTGTCGGCCGGAGCGCCCTTGTGTCGAGTTGCGGCACGCGGGCGGGCTTTGTGAAGGGCTGTTTTTGTGGGAGGGGCTTTAGCCCCGATGCTTTTCGCTCAGGTCGCTTGGCAGTCTGTCGCGATCGGATCGAAAAGCATCGGGGCTAAAGCCCCTCCCACAAAAGCAGCCCCACAAAAGCTTCCTCCCACAAAAGCCTTGCTCCCAGGAACCGCGATCAGCCCTGCCCGGCCCGGCTCTGGCGCAGGTAATGCCCGGTCACCAGCCCGGCGCCGAGCCAGCCCAGCGCCGCGGAGCCGGCCAGGATCTGCGCGGCCTGCAACAGATCGAAGCCCTGCAGTTCGAAATGGCTGCCGTAACTGGCCGCCAGCGCGGTCAGCGGTTCGCGCAGGGTGTGGTCGGCCGCGGTCAGCAGGGCCAGCGCGACGGTGCCGGCGGCCAGGCCGTAGCAGGCGCCCAGGTACAGGAACGGCCGGCGGATGAAGCCGTCGGTGGCGCCGAGCAGTTGCAGCACGCCGATTTCCTCGCGCCGCGACTGGATGTCCAGGCGCACGGTATTGCCTACCACCAGCAGCGCGCTCAGGCCCAGCATCACCGCCAGCACCCAGGCCAGGCGCGAGCCGAAGCGCAGCCAGCCGTCCAGGCGTTGGCGCCAGCCGGCGTCGTGCTGGACCACGTCGGCCTCGGCCAGTTCGCCCAGCGATTGCGCCAGCATCAGTTCGTCGCCCTTGGGCGTCACCACCAGCAGGCTCGGCAGCGGATTGCCTTCGATCGCCGACAGGGTCTCGCCCAGGCCGCTCTTTTCGCGCAGATCGGCCAGGCCCTGCTCGGGCGTGCGCAGTTCGACCCCGCCCACTTCCGGCCGCGCACGCAGCTCATCGGCCAGCGCGCGGGCGCGATCGAGTTTGACCTCAGGCTTGAGGAACACGCTGATCTGCCGCGAACGCTGCACATCGCCGGCGAAACGCTCGACGTTGTTCAAACTCGCCCACAGGCCCAGCGGCAACGCCAGCGCCACCGCCATCACACCGATGGTCAGCAAGGTCGCCCACGGCTTGCGCAGCAGGCGGCCGAGGCTGGCGACCAGACTGTAGAGATGATGGTCCAGCCACGCGCCCAGGCGCGATTGCGATGCCGATTCGACGGCGGCCTCGGGCTCGCGTTCGGACGGGCCGATCCCTGCGTTGCTGCTCATTCGGCCAGGTCCTCCGGAGCGATGTCGTCCACCAGGCGGCCCTGATTCAACACCAGCACCCGTTTCTTCATGCGTTTGACCAGAGCCAGATCGTGGCTGGCGACCAGCACGCTGGTGCCGCGCTCGGGCAGCGACTGGAACAGGGCCATGATCTCGGCCGAGAGGGTCGGATCGAGGTTGCCGGTGGGTTCGTCGGCGACCAGCAGGCGCGGTTCGCCGATGATCGCCCGGGCGATGCCGACGCGTTGCTGCTCGCCCGCCGACAACTCGCCCGGCAGCGCCGAAGCGCGCGCGCCCAGGCCGACCTTGTCCAGGGTGGTGCGCACGCGCCGGCCGATGTCGTTGCGGCGCAGGCCGCGCAGCAACAGCGGCAGAGCCACGTTGTCGGCGACGCTGCGATCGGCCAGCAGGCGGTGGTCCTGGAACACCACGCCGACCTCGCGCCGATGCAGCGCCACGCGCCGCCCGCCCACCTTGAGCAGGTTGCGTTCGCCGAACAGCACCGCGCCGCGGCTGGGCCGCTCGCTGAGATGAATGAGTTTGAGCAGCGTGCTCTTGCCCGCGCCGGAGTGGCCGGTGACGAACAACATCTCGCCCGGCGCCACTTCGAAGCTGACTTCGCTCAAGGCCTCGTGGCCGCTGCTGTAGCGTTTGCTGACGTTGTCGAAGCGCAATACGGTCATGGCGGAAGTATCGCAGAGCGAATCACCGGAAATCATCACGTTTCGGCACGCGGGTTTGGCCTATGTTCGCGCTGCGGTCGTCGCGCCCACGCGGACGCGCTTCGACGACAACGACCGGCCCGCCCTCGGACAGACCACGATCCGGGCGTTCCCAGGCCGGCACCGCAGCACGGCCGCAGCCTGCCCGCGCGCGATCGCGCGGCGCTTTATTTCGCTTCAAGTCCGACATCGGAAGTGAATGCCCCGCGCCCGTCCGGGCCGCGGGGATCGACTGTCTTCTATGGAGCCGGACTCATGCACACGATCAAGACCACGCTGATCCTCAGCGGCCTGCTGGCCGCCGGCCTGTACGCGCAAGCCGCCCAAGCCGATCAATACGACCCGCCGATCAACGTCGCCACCCTGGCCTGCCCGGCCGGATCGACCGGTTACGGCAACGCCCGTTTCATCGTGTTTCCCTCGTTCGGCAGCGCGCCGCCGAACTGGCGGCTGACCATCTGGTGCAGCGCCGCCGGCAGCGGCCGTCGCGGCCATTTCGAACCGGGAACGAGCGGCGTGTTCACCACCTGGCCGTATGCCGGCGGCGCGTTCGGCGTCGGCTGGCCGGCGTCACCGGCTTACGGCAATCAGTATCAGTCGCTGGATATCGACATCGACGGCGATCTGGACGTGTTCCAGTTGGTGGAGACCTCGGCCAATACCTGGTCGGTGTTTCTCAGCCGGCGGCAGTGAGGGCGATGCGCGGATGAATGGATTCGTCTGATCCGATCCGCGATCACTGCGGCGCGGGAGTTCAGGGCTGATGGCCGGATGGCGCTGAAGCCGCTGGATTCCCGCGTTCGCGGGAATGACGCCAGGTAGAGACGTCGCCGTGCTTTCGCTCGTCATCCCCGCGAACGCGGGGATCCAGCGACTTATCGCGAAGCATCGCCCGCCCCGGATACACAAAAGCCCGGCCGCAAGCGGCCAGGCCTTGTGGTTGAAACCTCCAGGCGAAGCAGCATCGCCGCTTCGCCCGGACCGGCGCGCGATCAGTGCTGAGTGCGCGGCGGACGCGCCACCAGCGACTTGAGCTTGCGGCCGATACGGCCCAGCAGCGACGGCTTGGCATCGCCCGCGGCCGGAGCCGCGGCCGGTGCGGCCGGCTTGCTCGCTGCCGGCTTGGCCGACTGCGGCCTCGGCGCGCCGGCGGACGACGGCTTGGCGACGGCCGCGGACGCGCCGGCATCCTGGGCCGGATTCGCACCCTCGGCGCCCTCGATGCGACGGCCGCCGCGACGACGGCGGCGCTTGCGCGGCGCGCGCTCGCCTTCGGCGGCCGGATTCGCGCCCGGATGAGCGGCATCGGTCACCGCGCCTTCGACCCGCGGCTTGCGCGGCGGACGCGGCTCGGCGGCTTCGGCGCCGGCCACGGCGGCATCGGCCGGCTTGGCCGCGCCTTCTTCGCTGCGCGGACGTTCGCGACGCGGCGGCGCGCCATCGCGACGGCCTTCGCTGCGACCGCCACTGCGCCCTGCGCCCGGACCGCCGGAACGGCTGCCGCGACTGGTCACGCCGCGGCGCGCGTCGTCGGCGGCGCGCTGCTCGCGCGCTTCCTTGAAGATCGAACCGATGCTCTCGTTGTCGTCCTCGCCTTCTTCGCCCGGCGGAATTTCGCGCGGCGTGCGCGGCAGCGCGACCAGCAGTTCTGCATCGACCGGCAGGGTCGGCAGCTTCTGCTCGATGTAGGCCTCGATGTCCGGCAGGCTCATCGCATAGCGCTCGCAGGCGAAGCTGATCGCGTCGCCCTCGGCGCCCAGGCGCGCGGTGCGGCCGATGCGGTGCACGTAGTCTTCCGCGTCGAACGGCAGATCGTAGTTGTAGACGTGGCTGACGCCGTCGATGTGCAGGCCGCGCGCGGCCACGTCGGTGGCGACCAGGATTTCGAGCTGGCCCTTCTGGAACTTGTTGAGCAGCGACTCGCGCTTCTTCTGCGGCACGTCGCCCGACAACACGCCGACGCGGTATCCGCCGCGCTCCAGCGCGCGCGCCACCCGCTCGACCCAGGCCTTGGTGTTGACGAACACCATCGTGCGCGCGCCTTCGCTGCGCGACAGCAGGCCCAGCAACAGCGGAATCTTTTCTTCGTCGGCCGGGAAGTACACCTTCTGGCGCACCTTGGCGGCGGTGATGAACTCGGTTTCGACGACGATCTTTTCCGGCTCGTTCATGTGCTCGTAGGCGAGTTCGAGCACGCGATGGCTCAGCGTCGCCGAGAACAGCAGGGTCTGCCGCTCGGTGCGGATCGGCATGCGCCGCAGCAGGAAGCGGATGTCCTTGATGAAGCCCAGGTCGAACATGCGGTCGGCTTCGTCGAGCACGCACATCTCGCAGGCGTGCAGCGACACGACCTTGTGCTGCTTGACGTAGTCGATCAGGCGGCCGGGCGTGGCGATGATGACGTCGGCGCCCTTCTGCAGCAGTTCGCGCTGCTTGTCGTAATCGACGCCGCCGTAGACCAGGGCGAACTTCAGGCCCAGGTCGGAACCGAACTTGACCGCATCCTTATGGATCTGGATGGCCAACTCGCGCGTCGGCGCCAGGATCAGCGCGCGCGGGTCTTCGGGCTTGCGCTCGGCCAGGGCCGGGCGGGTCAGCAGGCGGTTCACCACCGTGACCAGAAAGGCCAGCGTCTTGCCGGTGCCCGTCTGGGCCTGGCCGGCCACGTCGCGGCCAGTCAGCGCGATCGGCAAAGTCAGCGCCTGGATCGGCGTGCAGCGCGAAAACCCGGCGGCCTCAAGGCCAGCCAACAGGCTCGGGTGCAGGTCGAAGGAGGAAAACGTAATGTCGGTTAAAGGCTTGTCGCTCATGCGTTTCGGAGATCCGCGCCGGTTCGGCGTCGTAGAGTGTCGCTTGCGTGGGTGGCGTCGGCGAAGCAGACTGCCGGGGCCGAGCCGACACCCGTTTTGCATTGGGAAGGCTGGCTCGATGAGGCCGTGGCGCGACACATTCTTTGAGGCCAGAGGCCTTGAAGGAGCCGCGAAACGCCCCAGTTTAGCGTAAGCCCCGCCCGGCATGGCCTGCCGGGTCGTTCCGTTCAAGATTCGCCCGATCCGTATGGACCGGGCCCGCGCAGGAGACCCCCGTGAGCGAAAAAGTTCTGCATGCTGGCGATTCCAACTTCGACGCCACCGTGCTGCAGTCGTCCGAACCGGTCCTGGTCGATTTCTGGGCCCCGTGGTGCGGTCCCTGCAAGGCGATCGGCCCGATCGTGGAGCAGCTCGCCGAGCAGTACGACGGCAAGGCCAAGGTGGTCAAGGTCGATGTGCAGGAATTCCCGTCGCTGGGCGTTCGCTACAACGTGCGCAGCATCCCCATGTTGTTGATGTTCAAGGACGGCCAGGTCCACTCCAGCCAGCTGGGCGCGCCGCCGAACATCAAGTCGCTGCTGACCCAGATGATCGACAAGGCCATCTGAGGCCTGTCACCGGATACGCATGACGCTTGCGCCCGCAGCGGGCGCAAGCGCTCCGGGCCTTGCCCGGCAACGTGAACGGTATAGCCCGGGAAGCTTGCCGCCACGCAGCAGCAGTGCTAGTTTCGCAACACCCGGCGTCGGACTTCGCGTCCCTGCGCCGCACCCCGTCTAGCTACTCATCATCAACCCACGTCCCTGACGTCCCGCTCGCCCGATGCGAGCGCTCGCCGCTTAGCGAGGAACCTCCGCTTGTCCGATAAGACCCCCGACGCTGGCGATACCGCCGAAAAGCGCGTGCGCAAACCGCGTGCCAGCAAAGCCGCCGACGCCGCACCCGCGGTCGTCAGCGATGCCAGCCCGCTGATCCCAGCCCCCGTCGCGCCGCCCGCGCCCGCCGCCATCGCGGCCGCCGAGCCGGCTGCGCCCCGTCCTCCCAAGATTTCGCCTGCTCCGGCCGCCAGCGCCGGCGAGTCCGCTCCGGCCGCCTCCGGCGCCGCCGAGACCGCCGCGTCGCAGAACCAGCACGGTGAAGGCAACAACCCGCAATCGCAGCAGCAAGGCCAGAACCAGGGCCAGCAGCGCGACGGCGGCTTCAACGACCGCGGCGGCAATCGCCGCGACCGCTTCCGCAACCGCCGCGACCGCGATCGCAACGGCCGTCCGCAGCAGCAGCGCGGCGGCGACGACGGTTTCAACGACGGCAACGGCAACGGCGAGAACTTCGTCCCGCGCCCGCACCCGCAGGTGCCCGAGGGCTTCCCGCAGTACTCGCTGGGCGATCTCAAGCGCATGCCGGCGCCGAAACTGCTGGATCTGGCCGATCAGCTCAGCATCCAGGAAGGCGTCGCCCGCGCGCGCAAGCAGGACGTCATCTTCGCCCTGCTGAAGGTGCTGACCCGCCACGGCGAAGGCGTCGCCGCCGACGGCGTGCTGGAAATCCTGCCGGACGGCTTCGGCTTCCTGCGCGCGGCCGAGGCCAGCTACCTGGCCGGCCCGGACGACACCTACATCTCGCCCAGCCAGATCCGCCGCTTCAACCTGCGCACCGGCGACCACCTGTCCGGCCGCATCCGCTTCCCGAAGGACGGCGAGCGCTACTTCGCCCTGTCGGTCGTGGACAGCATCAACGGCGAACCGCTGGAAGCGTCGAAGAACAAGGTCCTGTTCGAGAACCTGACCCCGCTGTTCCCGCGCCGCAAGTTCAAGCTCGAGCGCGCCGATGGTTCCACCGAAGACATCACCGGCCGCATCCTCGACCTGATGGCGCCGCAGGGCAAAGGCCAGCGCGCGCTGATCGTCTCGCCGCCCAAGGCCGGTAAGACGATGATGATGCAGCAGGTCGCCACCGCGATCACGCACAACCATCCCGACGTGCACCTGATCGTGCTGCTGGTGGACGAGCGTCCGGAAGAAGTGACCGAAATGCAGCGCACCGTGCGCGGCGAAGTGGTCTCCTCGACCTTCGACGAACCGGCCGCGCGCCACGTGCAGGTCGCCGAGATGGTGATCGAGCGCGCCAAGCGCTTGGTCGAACACAAGAAGGACGTGGTGATCCTGCTCGACTCGATCACCCGTCTGGCCCGCGCCTACAACAACGTCGTGCCCTCCTCGGGCAAGGTGCTGTCCGGCGGCGTGGACGCCAACGCGCTGCACCGCCCGAAGCGCTTCTTCGGCGCCGCGCGTAACGTCGAAGAAGGCGGCTCGCTGACGATCATCGCCACCGCCCTGATCGACACCGGCAGCAAGATGGACGAGGTGATCTACGAAGAGTTCAAGGGCACCGGCAACTCGGAAGTCCACTTGAACCGCCGTATCGCCGAAAAGCGCGTGTACCCGGCCATCGACATCAACCGTTCGGGCACGCGTCGCGAAGACCTGCTGATCGAGCCGGAGCTGCTGCAGAAGATCTGGATCCTGCGCAAGCTGCTGCACGGCATGGACGAAATCGGCGCAATGGAATTCCTGCTCGACAAGATGAAGACCACCAAGTCGAACGACGAGTTCTTCAGTTCGATGAAGCGCTGAGCTTCCGCGATCGAACAAGAAAAAGCCCCGCGATCGCGGGGCTTTTTCGTTTCCGGGCGAGCCCGCGGCGATGGCGCCGCGGGAGCATCGGGCCGCCGCTTAGAAACCGCGGCCGCCGTTTTGCGACAGCTGCGTTTGCGCCTGCGATTGCTCATGGGCCGTGTGCTGCGCCGCGAGCTTGCTGCTGGTTTCCACGCTCTGGTGCGAACCGGTGGCGACATCCAGCGCGACCATGCGCCGCGTCGGCGAATCCAGGTCGCCCTGCACCGCGAACACGCGGCTGCCGTCCTTGCTCGCGACCAGATGATCCACCTGGGTCAAGCCGCCGGCGCGGCTGGCCGGCACCAGCGCCGCGGCCAGATTCTTCTGCTGCTGATCGTTGAGCTTGGGCATCTCGCTGCCCTTGACCTTGTCGAGCAGGTCGCGGAACTGGCCGTTCAATGCGTTGGCGCTGCTGGTCAAGATACCGGCCACGCGCAGCCCGTCCTCGATCGTGCCGCCGAGCTTGTTGGTGTTGCGATTGGCCGCTTCCTGCGCCGCCGCCGGCAACAGGTAGGTGCCGCGCTCGCGATCGCCGTCGCGATCGCGCACGTAGCGCTTGACGTCCTTGAGCTCCAGGTCGAGGAACTCCTTCGACGCGTTCTTGGCCGCCTGCGCCAGCAGCATCTGCTGTTCCAGGTTCAACTTGTCCAGGTTCTGGCCGGAGGCCAGGGTGTCGACCAGCGAGGCGGGCTGCACTTTCTGCTTGAGGAAGGCCAGGAAGCGCTCGCGCGTTTCCGGGTTCTGGCCGATCCCATCGACGATGCGCGTGGCGGTGGACAGCGCGTTGGGGCCGTCGGTGGGCATACCCGCGATCTGGCGCATCACGCCGCTGATCGCGCGCTTGGGCTCCATGCCTTCGGCAAACGGAAAGCGCTCGCGGAACTCGTCCCACTGCGGCGCCAGGATCGCTTCGCGCGCGCGCTTGATCAGCTCGTAAGCGCCGGCGGCGAAGGCGACCACGGCGACGCCGACCGGCGCGATGCCGATCAGGCCGCCGACCAGACCGGCGTTGCGCGCGCCCATCAACAACGCGACGTTGCCGATGCTGCCGGCGGTCTTGAAGCCGCCGCTGAGCAGGTCGAACGCGGCGTCCACGCGCTGGTCGGTGTCCAGCGCCTTGCCGGTGACCGGATCGCGGCCGTTGAAGACGCGGCCGGCGTTGTGGCCGATCTCTTCCGCGCCGCCGACCACGGTCTTGATCGCGCTGTAGCGTTCGAGAATCTTCGCCGCGTCGCGTTCGCGCCCGGTGCGGGTGGCGAATTCGAGCACGGCGCTGAGCGCCACCGCGTCCAGGGGCTGGCCGTTGCGCTGCGCGGCGCTGCCGGCCTCGATCGCGGCCTGCAAGGCTTCCAGGGTTTCGGCGACATCGCCGTGACCGCCGCTGACCGCCAGCTGCTTGAGCTCGTTCAACGGCCGGTCTACCGATGCCGGCGGCAGGGTGTCGCGATGGGCCGACCAGGTCTTGGCGTAATCAACCAGCGAAGCCTGCAGGGTTTCCGGCATCGCCACGGCATAACCGTGGAACGGCGGCGACATGCGCGCATCGGTACGGGTCTCGCCCGGATGCAGCTTCCAGTTCAGCGCGGTGTCGGCCAGCGCGCCGCCGGGCGCGGCGACCGAATTGACGGTGGCTTCGAGGGTGTCCTCGTCCACCACCAACCCGTTGCGTTGCAGCGCATCGGCGACGACCGCGCGCAGCACGGTATCGCGCGACCACTCATCGTCGGCGGGCAACAGCGCGGTGTAGGCGCCGGCGGGGGTTTGCGAATCGCCCTGGCCGGCGTACCAGCGGTGGGCGGCGGGATCCTCGGCCGGACTGCGGCCGGGAGGTGAAATCGAATCGACTGCGGCATTCATAGACACTGGCTCCATGTCGGTGCTACTGCTTCACGAGTCGCCGAGCCCGACTAGGGAGTGCGGGTGCTACGGGTGGCGGGCGAACCGGCATGATGCCCCGGTCTGATGTCCAGGACAATTCGGGGGCGGATGGGCCGGGCCGGCTGCGTTCGCGCGGGTCCGGGGCGAACGCCCTGGATGCGCGCCCCGTCCCGCGCTCGATACAACGATCGATCGCCCCCAGACCGCTACCGATCCGTCGGCCCTCCCGGATTGCGCAGGCACACGAACGATTCGCCTGCGCCGAGCCGGGGATCGGAGTAAGCGAAGCCGTCGCCGGCCTGATCGCCCGCGATCAATCCCCAATGCCCGGTCGGATCGTCTATCAAGCCCGGATCGCACGCGCTCAACATCAGCGCCAGCAGCATCGCCGCGACGATTTTCATGACCACCTCCCTGTAGGACAACGGATGCGCTCCTGCGCGACGCCGGACGCGTTGCGGCCGGGTCGTCCGTTATTGTCCTGGAGGGCTATCGCACAGGTCGCGACCACGCACAACGCATGTGCGTTGTCGTGATGGGATCGGTGTCTTTAAGCCGCCAAGCATCGGTAAAAACCGTGCCTGGCCGTGCGATTTATCCCTGCGACAAAGGCGTCAGCAGACGCGGCCCGCGACCGAGCATGCGCAAGCCGGTGCCGGAAAACGCGTCCACGCCGGCGGTCGCGTCCTGGTCGGTCTGCAGCCACGGCGCGCGTGCGCGCGGGCCGGGCACGTAGGCCTCCCATTGGCCGTAGGCCGGGCGCTTGAGCTCGAACAGGAAGTCCACCGGCACGCGCACCTGCCAATGATCGGCGCCGACCTCCGCGCCTTCGCGCGGCGGGGTGAAGCGCCAGCGCTTGACCGCGTTGAGGCTGGCGTCGGCGAATTTCTTACGGAACTCGTCCATCTGCCGCTCGCTGCCGATCGCGCGCAGATTGACCTGCTCGGCGAAGGCGTCGCTGACCTTGCCGTCGCGGCCGATGCGCGCGACCAGATAGACCGTGGCCGGCAAGCGCGCGGCCAGCGCGGCGCGCGGGAACGACGGCGGCGGCAGCGACACCGAGGCAGGCATTTCGGCCGGCTTGCTCTCACCGAAGTGGGCGCTGACGATGCGCAGGGTGTAATTCTCCGCGCCCTGCTCCGGCGCCTGACGCAGCACCACGCGCACGCTCATCGGCGTGCCGTCGGCATCGGCGGCGTCGCCGGGATGGGCGGGATCGAATTTCCATTGCGGCACCGCGCCGCGGATCAGCTGGCCGACCGGCGCGGGCACTTCGCTTTCGCGGTCGATCTGCAGGCCCTGCACATGGCCGTCGGCGGCGATGCGGACCTTGCCGGTCAGCACCATGCTCATTTCGATCTGCTTGCGCACCGCGCCCGGGCCCTTGCCCGCGGCCAGCGCCGGGATCGCGAAGGCCAGCAGCAGCGCCGCGCATGCGGCTCGTTTCATCAGATTCATCCGTAAACTCCTTGAATCGAGATTCGTTCCCGCCGCCGCGCGGGCGATTGAAATCCGGCGACCGGGCAACCATAGCAAAGCATCGGCGTCATCCTTCGCTGCGGTCGGCTCGTTGCTATCCATAACGCAACTTCGCCTCGCTACCCTCCCCCCAACCGGCGCCGTCGCGCGCCATAATCCCGATCGGAGGTGCCCATGCACGGTGGCGGTCTAGAACTTGCGTTGTTGTTTCTGCTCGCCGCGGTCATCGCGGTGCCGGTGTTCCGCAAGTTCGGGCTGGGCGCGGTGCTGGGTTATCTGGCCGCGGGTGTGGTGCTGGGGCCGTACGGGATCAAGGTGATCAGCGATGCCGAGCCGGTCCTGGCGGCGTCGGAAATCGGCGTGGTCATGATGCTGTTCGTGATCGGCCTGGAACTGTCGCCGGCGCGGCTGCGGGTGATGCGCAAGCCGGTGTTCGGCGCCGGCGGATTGCAGGTGCTGCTCAGCGGCCTGGCCCTGGGCGCGCTGGCGATGTTCGGCGGCCAGCTTGGCTGGAAGGCGGCGACCGTGGTCGGCCTGGGCCTGGCCCTGTCCTCGACCGCGGTGTGCCTGCAGTTGCTGTCCGAGCGCAAAGGCCTGTCGGCCGATTACGGACGGCTCGCCTTCGCCATCCTGCTGTTCCAGGATCTGGCGGCGATTCCGCTGCTGGCCGCGATCCCGCTGCTGGGCAAGGCCGCGGCGGTGGAAGGCCTGAACTGGATGGCGGTGGCCAAGGCGGTCGGCGCGATCGCCGCGGTGGTGTTCGGCGGCCGGGTGCTGCTGCGGCAGGTGTTCCGCATCGTCGCCCGCACCCAGATGCCCGAAGTGTTCACCGGCGCGGCGCTGCTGACCGTGCTCGGTTCGGCCTGGGTGCTGCAGACCGCCGGGCTGTCGGCCGGCCTGGGCGCGTTCCTGGCCGGCGTGCTGTTGGCCGATTCGGAATTCCGCCACGAGCTGGAATCGCAGATCGAGCCGTTCAAGGGCCTGCTGCTGGGCCTGTTCTTCATGGCCGTGGGCATGAGCATCGACTTGCAGCGCGTGCTCGCCGAACCGGTGCTGATCGGCGCCATCGTCGCCGCGCTGCTGGCGGTGAAGTTCGTGCTGCTGTTCGGCGTGGGCATCAGCGCCGGCGGCCTGGACAAGCGCGGTGCGTTCCAGTTGGCGACGGTGATGTCGCTGGGCGGCGAGTTCGCCTTCATCGTGTTCAACGAAGCGGTCAAGGCCAACCTGCTCGACGATCCCACCCGCGATCGCCTGATCGCCGCGGTCGGCGTGTCGATGGCGCTTACCCCTCTGCTGATGATCGCCGCGCAGCGCATGCTCGATGCGACGCCGGCGCCGAAGGACAAGCGGCCTTACGACGACATCCCCGATCATCACCCGCAGGTGCTGATCGCCGGCATGGGCCGCTTCGGCCAGATCATCGCGCGCCTGCTGGTCGCTCACCGCACGCCCTTCATCGGCATCGAGAACAGCGCCGAGCAGGTCGATTTCATGCGCCGCTTCGGCAACATGATCTATTACGGCGATCCGGCGCGGCCGGAGCTGCTGCGTTCGGCCGGCGCGGCCAACGTGAAGATTTTCGTGGTCGCCATCGACGATCGCGACAGCGGCATCCGCACCGTGCGCACGATCCGGCGCCTGTATCCCAAGGCCAAGGTGTTCGCCCGCGCGCGCGATCGCCGCCACGCCTGGGACCTGATGGACCTGGGCGCCGAGCCGATGCGCGAGACCTTCCATTCCAGCCTGAAACTGGGCGAAGAGGTGTTGGTGGAACTGGGCGTGGAGGCCGAGACCGCGCGCGACCACGTTGAGCGTTTCCGCGAGCTCGACGAACGCATGCTCAACGCGCAGTACCTGGTGCACGACGACGAAGACGCGCTGATCCAGAGCGCGCGCGACGGGCGCAAGGAGTTGGAGGAATTGTTCAACGCCGATCGCGGCGAAGGCATCCTGGCGGGGATGGTGGATCAGCAGAGCACGACGCTGCCTGGGGAAAGCGTTACCCGGCATTGAGCCTTAGCCGGCGCTTGGGGTTTCACCTGAGCTCGTGTCGGGGCTGAAGGCCCCTCTCACTGAGACTTCGGACCGGCGCAGGCTTTTTCGCTGGACGCCCTTCGGCCACGAAGACTCTTAAGAAGCCTCGCGTAACGCCGAGCACTTTTGTGGGAGGGCCCTTCAGGCCCGACACCCGCAGTGGTTAACCACTCAGACCAGACGGCCGAACCGAAGCCCGGCAGACGCGATCGACAGACTGCAGCGAAGGCGCAATCCGCGCCTCGCCGTCAGCCGCCGCCCGGCCCGCGCAGAAACCGCGCCATCGACACGCCGCCGTTGCTGCCGTTGCTCGGCGTCGCCGGAGCGAACTCCGCGGCGATGTCGACGAAGCCGCGCATCACCGCGATCTCGCGCGGCGTGCGGTTGAGCGCATCGCGCACGTCCGGGTTGGCGCCGTGGCGCAGCAAACGCTGCACCACGCGCAACAGACCATGCAGCGCGGCCAGATGCAGCGGGCCGAAGCCGCGCGGGTCCTGCACGTCCAGCGAAGCCTCGTGATCGAGTAGCAGTTCCAGCCCTGCGATCAGCACGTCCTCATCCGCGGCGGTGCCCGGCTCGGCGCGCGCGCCCAGCAGCAGCAACAGCGGCGTGGCGCCGGCGGCGGACTGGTCGGCATCGACGCCGGCCAGCAGCAAGGTGTCGAACAACGCGACCAGACGGCTGCGCTCACGCGCGGTGAAGCCGAACATGGCCGCGCAATGCAGGGCCATGCGGCCTTGCGCGTCGCGCGCCTGGACGTCGGCGCCGGCGGTGAGCAGGCGCGCGGCCAGATCGGTCAGGCCGAGCGCGCAGGCGACCATCAGCACGGTCAGATCGCCCGGCAGGCGTTGTTCCAGCGAAGCGCCGGCGGCGACCAGGCGATCGACGATTTCGCCGTGGCGCATGCTCACCGCGGCCGACAGCGGCGTCGCCCCGGAGTTGGCCGCGCGCTGCGGATCGGCGCCGCGCGCGAGCAGCAGATCGACCACCGCGCGATGGCCGCCGCCGGCGGCGCGCAGCAGCGAGGTGCAGCCCTGGCTGTCGGCCGAATCCACCGACAGGCCCAGGTCGAGCAGGCGGCGCACCGCGTCGGCGTCGCCGACGATCGCCGCGGCCGGCACGTCGCCCGGTTGCAGCGGCCGGCGCGGCAGCGGCCAGCCGCGCCAGTCCAGCCAATCGGCGAGGTCGCGCCGGCCCGAGGCCAGGGCGACGCCGAGCGGGGTCTGGCCGTCGGCGGCCAGCAGGTCGGGCGCGGCGCCGTTCGCGACCAGGCGCTTGAGCATGGCTTCGCGGCCGAGCGCGGCGGCCAGATGCAGCGCGCTCATGCCGTGGCTGTCGCGAGTGTTCAGATCGACGCCGGCGGTCAACAGGCGTTCGAGCAGGCGCGACCAGCCCAGCCGCACCGCGATCGCCAGCGCCGGGTCGCCGTTGGCCGTGCAGGCGAACGGATCGGCGCCGCGTTCGAGCAGATCGAGCGCGAATTGCTCCAGCCCGCGCGCGGCCTGATCGCCGGCCGAGCAAGTGGCCAGGAACCGTCCCAGGCCGCCGCGGCCGGCCGGCGAGACGCCGTGGCGCAACAGCATCTGCAAGGCCGGCAGCGACGCCGGCGCGCGGTCGAGCAGGGCGAACAGCACCGTGTCGCCTTCGGCGTTGCGCACGTTGACGTCGGCGCCCTGGCCGAGCAGCCATTCGATGCGCTCGGCGGTCGGCACCTGGCCGTCTTCTTCGTGCAGTTGCGCGCCCAGCTCGGCCGGGCTGAGCAGCTTGGCCAGACCGGTGAGTTCCGAAGCGCGGCCGTCGCGCAGACCGTCGCGCAGCAGCGCGGCCGGCATGCGATCGACGATGACGCGCTCGCCTTCGGGCGCATCGCTATCGCCTTCGCCGCTGACCGCGGTCGGCAGCGGATAGGCGCGATCGAGCGCGGCCACCAGCGACCAGCGTCCGGCCTCGGCGGCGCGATCGACCGCGCGCTTGCCCTGGCGGTCGCGCAGTTCCGCGTCGATGCCCAGATCGAGCAGGCGCACCACCAGCGGCGGCGACGCGGTTTCGGCCTGGCAGGCCAGGATCAGCGCGCTGGCGCCGTCGGCGTCGACCGCCTGGGCCTCGGCCGCGCCGCCCTGCGGCAGGTGTTCCAGCAAGCGTTCCAGCACCGCGGCGCGGCCGCCGCGCGCGGCTTCCAGCAGCGGCGTGCGCTGCTGGCTGTCGATCGCGTTGGCGTCGGCGCCGGCGGCCAGCAGGGTGGTGACGATATCCAGGTGGCCGGCGAAGGACGCGGTATGCAGCGCGCTGCGGCGCTGGCCGTCGCGGGCGTCGATGCGGGCCTTGTGCTTGAGCAGCAACTGCACGCCGGCCGGATCGTCCTCGTCGCCGCCGGCCGCGGCCAGCAGCGCGGGCGCGCCGCCGGGCTGTTCGGTCTTGGCGCCGCGTTCGAGCAGGAACTTGGCCAGCCGCCAGTTGCCGCTGGCGCAGGCCACGCCCAGCGGCGACAGGCCGTCCTGGTTGAGCGGCTCCAGCTCGGCCTGGGCGTCGCGCAGCAGCGCGGCCACGCCCGGATCGGAGCTGCGCGCGGCGTGGTGCAGCGGCGTGTTGCCTTCGAAGTCGGCCAGGCGCGGATCGGCGCCGTTGGCGAGCAGGGTCATCACCGCGTCGGGACGGCCGTGCCAGCTGTCGCGGGTGGCGGCCAGCAGCGGAGTCATGCCGGCGTGGCTGGCGTTGAGGTCCACGCCGCTGGCGATCAGCGCGCGCAGCAGGCGCAGGTCGGGCAGGACCGCGGCCAGCACCGGCAGGCTGCGGCGGTCGCGTTCGTCGCCGGTCGGCTCGGCGTTGACGTCGGCGCCCAGCTCGATCAGTTCCAGCGCGCGCTCGACCTTGCCGGCGCGGGCGGCGGCGTACAGGGCCGGGGTCAGTTGCGCGTCGGCCAGCGGTTCGCCGTCGTCGAGCAGGTCGTCGGCGCCGTGCACGGTGTCGAGTTCGGGATCGAATTCCACGCCCGGCAGCGCCTGCGCCGGGGCGATCGATTGCAGCAACACGTGCAGCGCCGGCGAGGCCACGGCGAAAACCACCGCCAGCCCCCAGCGCGCGCCGTCGAGCAACAGCCCGGGCCAGGCCAGCACCACCACCGCGCCGGCCAGGCCGGCGACGATCGCCGCCACGCCCAGGCCGCGCCATGCGCCCAGATCCAGGTCCGCCAGCCGCGCCCACTGCGGCGGCAGCGGCGCGCCGTCGCGTTCGGCGCCCTGCCACAGCGGCCACAGCCGCCACAGGCCCAGCAGAATCAGTCCGGCGACCACGCTCAGGCCGAGCGCCGCCAGCAGCGATCCGCTCTGCATCAGCGCGCTCAGCGGCCAGGCGACCAGCGCCGCGGTGGCCGCGGTGGCGCCGCCCCACAGCGCCGCCAGGGCCGGCAGTTCGGAGGCCCACATCGGCTTGGCGTCGCGCCGTTTCCACAACCGCGCAGCCAGCGCGAACGCCGGCTGCGACAAGGCGCCGCCGATCAGCGCGATCACCGCGCCGACCGGACTGCCGCCGAAACCGGTCGCCAGCGCCAGCACCGCACCGGCGGCGAGGGCCAGGCCGAGGCCGCGGGAACCGGCGCGCGGAATCTGAGCGTCAGGCATCGGGCGTCGGCGCCTCGGCGAAGAACGGCGGGAATACGGCGGGCGGGAATTGCAGGTGGAAACCGTGCAGACGCAGATTCTCGCGCACCTGCGCGGCGTCGGCGCGGGCCAGCTTGCGCTGCGGGGTCAGCTCGACCTGAAGCACGAACTGCAGCGCGCCCAACTGCGCGCGCATCGGCGCGGGCAGGCGCTCGAAATCGTCGCGCGCGCTCAGGTACACGTAGGTGTCTGCCTTGCGGAGACTTTTGTAAACGTAGGCTTGCATGGGGCGGGCGATACAGCCGGGGGAGACTGTTTTTCTGCGTCGCATATGTGATGCACAGCATACCTGCCCGTCCGGGCTGCGCGAACTTTCGTGTTCAGCGCAAGGCCCGGGGTGGGGTGGTAGGTCGTGGGAGGGGAAAATTCGCCCCCTTTGAAAAGGGTCTTAGGAAGCAAACGCCCCTCAGAGGGGGTTGGATCGTAGCAACTTAAGGGTCGCCCGATAGAGGTCGTCGTGGCGATGGTTGAAGCGAAACTCGCACTCCTTGAGGTGCAGGTAGAAGGTGGTCT
>NZ_JBFRDR010000039.1:0-18002 GCF_052113885.1 Lysobacter sp. TAB13
GCCGGATCGATCACTTGCACCGGAGCGCCGGACTGGCTGACGAAGCGGGTACGCAGGTTTTCGTGGCGGGCGACGATTCTGTTCAGGCTGTTCTGCAGCGCCGCCCGGTCGAGTTCGCCGCTCAGTTGCAAGGCCACCGGCATGTGATACGCCGCACCGGCCGAGTGATCGAGCTGATCCAGGAACCACAAGCGCTGTTGCGCCCACGACAGCGGCAACGCGGCATTGCGGTCGGCGAGCGTGATCGCCGGCTGGAATGCACTCTGCGCACCCTGCACGCTCGCGGCCAGTGCGGCCGGGGTGGGACGCGAGAACAGGTCGCGCAGCGGAATTTCCAGACCCAGCGATTGACGCAGGCGCGATGCGACCTGCACGGCCAGCAGCGAATGTCCGCCGAGTTCGAAGAAGTGATCGTGGCGGCCTACTCGTTCGATGCCCAGCAGCTCTTGCCAGATGTCGGCGATGGCAGCTTCGATCTCGCCTTGCGGGGCTTCGTACTCGCGGCTTAGCACCGCGCCTTGATCCGGCGCCGGCAGCGCCTTGCGATCCAGCTTGCCGTTCGGGGTCAGCGGCAACGCTGCCAGCGCAACGAAGGCGCTTGGGACCATGTACTCGGCCAAGTCTTTCGACAATGCCTCGCGCAACGCCGCCACCGACAGTTCGGCACCGGGCTCCATGACCGTATAGGCCACCAGGCGCTTGTCGCCTTCAACGTCTTCGCGTGCGATTACCACTGCCTCGCGTACGCCTTCGCAGGCCACAAGGCGCGCTTCGATCTCGCCCAGTTCGATGCGGAAGCCGCGGATCTTGACCTGGAAGTCGTTGCGGCCCAGGTACTCGATCGTGCCGTCCGACAACCAACGGCCGAGGTCGCCGGTTTTATACATCCGCGCTTGCGGATCGGCGCTGAACGGGTCGCGGACGAACCGCTCTGCCGTCAGTTCCGGACGATTCCAATAGCCGCGCGCCACCTGCACTCCGGCAATAAACAGTTCACCCGCGACACCCACCGGCATCGGCTCACCGCGCGCATCCAGCACATACATCTGCGTATTCGTTACCGGACGCCCGATCGGCACTGCGCGCCGTTGCGATGGCTCGGCGCAGTTCCAATACGTCACCTCGATCGCGGCCTCAGTCGGGCCGTACAGGTTGTGCAGTTCCACCCCGGGCAAGGCGGTAAATACTTGTTGCTGCAGGCTGTAAGGCAGTGCCTCACCGCTGCAGAACAGCTGCTTCAAAGTCTTGCAGCGGCCCGCATCGGCCCGGTCGATAAACACCTGCAACATCGACGGCACGAAATGCGCCACCGTGATGCCGGCGCTTTCAATCAGATCGACAAGATAGTCTGGGTCCTGATGGCCCAGCGGCTTGGCCAACACCAAGGTCGCACCCGACAGCAACGGCTGGAAGAACTCCCACACCGATACGTCGAAGCCGAACGGCGTCTTCTGCAGCACTCGGTCCGAGGCGTTCCACGGAAACTGTTGAACGCCCCAATCCAGACGATTCATTACGGCGTGATGCTCATTCATCACACCCTTGGGCTGGCCGGTCGAACCCGAGGTGTAGATCACGTAGGCGAGATGCCGCGGCGTCAGCCCGAGCGACTCAGGCTCGGGATCGTGTTCGCTCTGCTCAACCAACGACGCATCAGCGTCCAACGCGATACGCGGCGACACAGCATCTTCCGGCAACAATGCGCGAGTAGCCGCATGCATTAACACCGCGGTCGGCGCGCAGTCTTCCAGCATGTAGGCCAGCCGATCGCGCGGGTAGCTCGGATCCAAGGGCACGTAAGCACCGCCAGCCTTCAGCGTGCCCAGCAGGCCGATCACCATTTCCAGACTGCGCTCCACGCAGATCGCGACCCGTTCGTCCGGCTTTACCCCCAGGCCAACCAGCCGGTGCGCCAGACGATTGGCGCGTCGGTTGAGTTCGCCGTAAGTCAGGCGCGCACCATCGAACTCCAGCGCGATCGCTTCCGGCGTAGCGCGAGCCTGAGCCTCGAAGGCGCGATGGATCAGTTCGATACGGCGCGGCGCGGCCGTCGCATTGAACGCCTCCACCACCCTCTCACGCTCGCCAGCGGGCAACCACGGCAGCGCATCGAGCGTGGACGATTCCCCGGCCAAATGCTGCAGAAGCACGGTCAGGCTTGCGACATAACGTTCCGCGGTCGAGCGATCGAACAAATCCGTCGAATACAGCAACGCGCCGACGATGGACCCGCCGTTATCGCTCAACGACAGTTCCAGATCGAAGTGCGTCGTCGCCTGGCCGCTGTCCAGCGATTCGATCGACAACCCCTGCAGGTTCAGACCGCCGCCGTCCGGCGTGTTGTTCATGGTCAGCATCGCCTGGAACAGCGGGCTGTGGCTCATGCTGCGCGCCGGTTGCACGGCTTCGACCACTTGTTCGAACGGAAGATCCTGATGCTCATAAGCGGCCAACGTTGTCGCCTTCACCCGCGACAACAGGTCGGCCACGCTCGGCGCGCCTTGCAAATCCACTCGCAGCGCCAAGGTATTGACGAAGAAGCCGATCAGCGGTTCGAGCTCGCTGCGCTGGCGGTTCGCGACCGGGCTGCCGACCACAACATCGGATTGACCGCTCAAGCGCGACAGCAGTACCGACCAGCCGGCCAACAAGGTCATGAAGACGGTCGTGCCGTGACGCTGCGACAAGCTGCGCAACTGCGCGCTCAGCTCAGCCGACAGGCGGACCGGGACGCGATCGCCCGCATAGCTCTGCACCGCGGGCCGCGGCCGGTCGGTCGGCAATTCCAGTACTGCCGGAGCACCGCGCAGTTGCTCGCGCCAATACGTCGTTTGACGCTGCAGGGTCTCGTCCTGCAGCCAGCCGCGTTGCCACGCCGCGTAGTCGGCGTACTGGATCGGCAGCGGCGGCAGCGGATCGGGCTGACCCTGGCGAAACGCGTCGTACAACGCGCTGACTTCCTGCACCAGCACGCCGACCGACCAGCCGTCGGAGACGATGTGATGCTGCGTTACCAGCAGCACATGTTCGCCCTCGCTCAATCGCAGCAAGCGACCGCGAATCAACGGCCCCTGGGCCAGATCGAATGGCGCCCGCGCTTCTTCGCGGCTTTGCGCCGCAACCGACGCCGCCTGCTCATCGGCAGACAGGTCCCTCAGATCGCATTCGCTCAGCGCGAAGCCGACATCGGGCGAGTCGATTACCTGCATCGCGGCGCCGGCCTCGGTGACGAAGCGCGTGCGCAGATTTTCATGTCGCGCCACGATGCGATCCAGGCTGTCACGCAACGCCGAGCGATCCAACTCGCCGCTCAGCCGCAGCGCCACCGGCATGTGATACGCCGCGCCGGCAGAGTGATCGAGCTGATCCAGGAACCACAGGCGCTGTTGCGCCCACGACAGCGGCAACGCCGCGCCGCGGTCGGCCAAGCCGATCGGCGACTGCGATGCACCGCTGCTGCCTTGCAAGCCGGCGGCCAGTGCCGCCAGCGTAGGCCGCGCGAACAGATCGCGCAGCGGAATCTCCAGACCCAGCGATTGCCGCAGGCGCGAAGCCACCTGCACCGCCAACAGCGAATGTCCGCCGAGCTCGAAGAAGTGATCGTGACGCCCGACCCGCTCCAGACCCAGCAGTTCCTGCCACACCGCCGCGATCGCATTTTCGATCTCGCCCTGCGGCGCTTCGTACTCGCGGCTCAGCACCGCGCCCTGGTCCGGCGCCGGCAAGGCCTTGCGATCCAGCTTGCCGTTCGGCGTCAGGGGCAGCGACTCCAGTACCACGAACGCGCTCGGCACCATGTATTCGGCCAAGCGATGAGACAAGTGTTCGCGCAACGCGGCGCCGGACAGAACCACACCGTCGTGCGCCAGCAGATACGCCACCAGCCGCTTGTCGCCCGGCGAATCCTCGCGCGCGATCACCACCGCTTCGCGTACGCCTTCGCATGCCGCCAACTGGGTTTCGATCTCGCCCAGTTCGATACGGAACCCGCGAATCTTGACCTGCGCATCGTTGCGTCCGAGGTATTCGATCGTCCCGTCCGCCCGCCAACGGCCCAGATCGCCGGTCTTGTACATCCGGGCCTGCGTGTCGGCATTGAACGGATCGTGCACGAAGCGCTCGGCGGTCAGCTCCGGACGATTCCAATAACCGCGCGCCACGCCCGCACCGCCGACGTGAATCTCGCCGGCCACGCCGATAGGCACCGGCTGGCGATTTTCGTCCAGCAGATACACGCGCGTATTGGTCATGGGCCGGCCGATCGGCACTTCTCCCGCCGGTACGGCCGCGCCGCCATCGAAGGCGATGAAGGTCGAGTCCACGGTCGCTTCGGTCGGGCCGTACAGATTGAGCCAGCGGCAGCCGCGCGTGGACGGCGCGGCGAGCCATGCGCTCAGATAGCGTCGCTCGACTTTTTCGCCGGCCACCGCCACCAGACGCAGATCATTGCTTGGCAAGCTGCGTCCGGCGCCGATTTCCTGCACCCACTGATGCCAGAAGGCAGTCGGAAGATCGATCACGCTCAAGCGGCGATCGCGCAGGAAATCCGCGAATTCCTTATCCGGCGCGACCATGTCGGCCGAACGCAGTACCACGGTGGCTCCCGCGCACAGCGCCGGGAACAGCTCGATCACCGAACTGTCGAACGAGAAGGTGGCGAATTCGAGCGTGCGGTCCTTCGGCGTCAACGCGTAGGCGCGGATATGCGTCAAAGCCTGCGCGACGATGCTGGCGTGTTCGATCATCACGCCCTTGGGTTCGCCGGTGGAACCGGAGGTGTAGATCACATAGGCCAGATGCCGCGATTGCAGGCCCACAGCGCCCGGATCGGGATCGTCGGCGTTGCCCGCATCCGCGTCCTGGCCGTCCAGATCCAGCATCGGCACCGCGCAATCGCGCAGCAGCGGCAAGCTGTCGCGCAAAGCGCGCTGCGTGACCAATGCGACCGGCGCGCTGTCGGCGAGCATATACGCCAGCCGCTCGGGCGGATAGGCAGGGTCCAGCGGGACGTAACCGCCGCCGGCTTTCAGGATGCCGAGCAGACCGACCACGATGTCCAGACCGCGCTCGGCGCAGATGGCGACGCGGTCGTCGGGCTTCACGCCCGATTCGATCAGCCGATGCGCCAGCCGGTTCGCGCGGCGGTTCAGTTCGCCATAGCTGAGCGATTGACCTTCGAATTCCAGCGCGATCGCGTTCGGATTCGCATGTACCCGAGCCTGGATCAGTTCGTGCAGCAGTCTGCCGCTGCCGGTTTCGGCGCGGTCGCCGTTGAATCCTTCGACGATGGCTTCGTGCTCGACGCGCCTCAGCAGCGGCAAGCGCGCGATCGAACTCCGATCGTCCGCGCACATCGCCGCCAGCAGAGTCGCGAAATGGCCGACATAGCGCTCCACCGTATCGCGATCGAGCAGATCGGTGGAAAATTCGAGATTACCCGCGATTCCTTCGCTGCCTTCGTTGAGCGACAGCGCCAGATCGAAATGCGTGGTCGGATGCGGCGATTCCAGCGCCGCTATCCGCAGGCCGGCCAACGACAGGCCGCCACCGCCGCCGGGCGTGTTGTTCATCGTCAGCATCGCCTGGAACAGCGGGCTGTGGCTCATGCTGCGCGCCGGCTGCACGGCTTCGACCACTTGCTCGAACGGGAGATCCTGATGTTCGTATGCAGCCAGCGTCGTCGCCTTCACCCGCGACAGCAGGTCGGCCACGCTCGGCGCATCTTGCATGTCGACGCGCAGCGCCAGCGTGTTGACGAAGAAGCCGATCAGCGGCTCGAGTTCGCGCCGCTGGCGATTCGCGACCGGGCTGCCCACCACCACTTCGGATTGACCGCTCAGGCGCGACAGCAAGAGCGACCAGCCGGCCAGCAGAGTCATGAAAATAGTCGTGCCGTGGCGTTGCGACAAGCTGCGCAGCTGCGCGCTCAAATCGCTAGACAGCCGAACCGAGACACGGTCGCCTGCGTAACTTTGCACGGGTGGACGTGCCCGGTCGGTCGGCAACTCCAGCACCGCCGGGGCGCCGCGCAGTTGCTCGCGCCAATAGTCGCTCTGGCGCTGCAGGGTCTCGCCCTGCAGCCAGCCGCGCTGCCAAGCGGCATAGTCGGCGTACTGGATCGGCAGCGGCGGCAACGGATCGGGCTTGCCCTGACGAAAGGCTTCGTACAGCGCAGTGACTTCCTGCACCAGCACGCCGATCGACCAACCGTCGGAGACGATGTGATGCTGGGTTACCAGCAGCACGTGTTCGTATTCGCTCAGACGCAGCAGGCGCCCGCGGATCAGCGGCCCCTTGGCCATGTCGAACGGTGCACGAGCCTCTTCGCGGCTCTGGGTTCTTACCGCTGCGGCTTGCTCATCGGCCGACAGGCCGCGCAGATCGGATTGATTCAAAGCGAAACCGGTGTCGGCCGGATCGATCACCTGCACCGGCGCGCCGGACTGGCTGACGAAGCGGGTTCGAAGGTTTTCGTGACGCGCGACGATCCGGTCGAGGCTGCTGCGCAATGCGGACAGATCCAGCTCGCCGCTCAGTTGCAAGGCCACCGGCATGTGATAGGCGGCGCCGGCGGAGTGATCGAGCTGATCGAGAAACCACAAGCGCTGCTGCGCCCACGACAGCGGCAGCGGCTGGCTGCGATCGGCATGCGCGATCGCATCGCGCGCATCGCGTTCCGCCGCGCCGGCGGCGGCGCGCTGCTTGAGCCGGTTCAACAGGATGCTGCGCTTGAGCTCTTCCAGCGACTCGCTGCTCTTACTCATTGACCGACTCCCGCTTCAGGATTTCCAACAACTCTTCTTCCGACAGACCGTCGAGCTCTTCTTCCATGTCCTGCAGCTCATCGCCGAGGAACTCCATCATCTGCTGGGCCCTGACCGCGTCGGCCAGCACGTGCAGAACCGGCTGTTCGAACAGACCTCGCAGCGGCACGTCTACGTGGAATTGCTCGCGTACACGCACCATCAGTTGCATCGCCAGCAGAGAATGTCCGCCCAGCTCGAAGAAATGGTCGTGGCGGCCGACTCGTTCGATGCCTAGCAGGTCCTGCCAGATCTCGGCGATGGCGGTTTCGATCTCGCCTTGCGGGGCTTCGTATTCGCGGCTTAGCACCGCGCCTTGATCCGGCGCCGGCAGGGCCTTGCGGTCCAGCTTTCCGTTCGGGGTCAGCGGCAATGCGTCCAGCGCGACGAAGGCGCTTGGGACCATGTATTCGGCCAGGTCCTTCGACAGCGATTCGCGCAGTGCGGCTACCGACAGCTCGACACCCGGCTCCATGACCGCGTAGGCGACCAGGCGCTTGTCGCCTTCGACGTCTTCGCGTGCGATCACCACCGCTTCGCGTACGCCTTGGCAGGCGACCAATCGGGCTTCGATCTCGCCCAGCTCGATGCGGAAGCCGCGAATCTTCACCTGGAAGTCGTTGCGGCCCAGGTATTCGATCGTGCCGTCCGACAACCAACGACCCAGGTCGCCGGTCTTGTACATCCGCGCCTGCGGATCGGCGCTGAACGGATCGCGCACGAATCGCTCCGCCGTCAGTTCCGGACGATTCCAGTAACCACGCGCCACCTGGACGCCGCCAAGATGCACTTCGCCGACGACACCGATGGGGACCGGTTCGCCGCGCGCATCCAGCACATACACCGGCGTATTCGCGATCGGACGGCCAATGACCGGACCCCCCATCGCTTCGCGAATGCTGCCGATCGTCGCGTCTACCGTGCACTCGGTCGGACCGTACATGTTGTGGAAGTGGATTCGCTTCGAATCCCGAAGCTGCGCCCACAGCTTCGGGCCGATGGGCTCGCCGCCCAGCAACACGCTGACGGGACGATAGCCCTCGCCTTCTAACAACCCTGCGGCCAACAAACCTTCGAGTTGGGACGGGGTGCTGTCTAACGCGTCGATCTTCTGCGCTTCGATGAAGTCCAACATCGCCGGACCGCTCGCGCGGATCGACTGCGGGATCGGCAGCACGCAATGGCCCGACAGCAGCTGCAGCAATCCTTTCAGCGACATATCGAACGCGTAGGCCGCGTTCAGGCCGATCCGCGAACCCGGAGCCACTTCGCGATGGGTGGTCGCCTGCATTGCCCGCCAGAAGTTCACCGGCGAGCGGTGCTCGATTATCACGCCCTTGGGCAGGCCGGTCGAACCGGACGTGTAGATCATGTAGGCCAGATGGGCCGAATTCAGCGCCACCGAAGGCGCCTGCTCCGACTCCTGCGCCAGCGTCGCGTCTTCCAGTTCGATCACCGGCACCGACAGCGAACCCAACAACGGACCCACCGACGCCTGCGTTACCAACGCCATCGGCGCACTGTCGGCCAGCATGTAGCTCAAGCGGTCGAGCGGATAGCTCGGGTCCAGCGGTACGTAACCGCCACCGGCCTTCAGGATGCCGACGAGCCCAACCACCATCTCCACGCTGCGCTCAACGCAGATCGCCACCCGATCATCGGGTTTCACGCCCAAACCGATCAGACGATGCGCAATCTGATTGGCACGCCGGTCCAGCTCGGCATAACTCAGCGTCACATCTTCGTACGACACCGCCGGTGCATCCGGCGTCCGCGCGGCCTGGGCTTCGAACAGTTCCACCAGCGTCTGATCGTGCGGCTGCGCATCGACCGAATTGAACTCACGCAGGACCGTCTCGCGCTCGGCAGTGGGAAGAATCGGCAGTTCCTGTAGTACTTGCTTCGACCCGTCCTCCAGCGCCGAAAGCAACGACGCCAAAGCCTGCTCCATATACCGAACCAGCCGTTGCGGATCGATCCCCGCCACCGCCAGCACCGTCAGGCCGAACGCCTCGCCCAGATCTTCCACCGACATCGTCAGCGGATAGTTGTTGCGCGTATCGCCGCCGATCAGACGCATACCGCTCCAGGCCTGCATCGCCTGCGCGCTGTCTTCCGGCGTCGCCGCATGGCCGTGTCGGTAATTCAACAGCGACGTGAACAACGGCAGCGGCGCCTGCACGCCGCTGCAACGTTGCGCCAGCGCCAGCGATGCCTGTTCGTGCTCCAGCAGTTCGCTCAACTGCGCATAGACCTGCGCGATCGATGCAGTTGCGTCCTGCCCCAGCCCGATCCGGATCGGCAAGGTGTTCAGGAACATACCGACAACCTGATCGGCGCCTTCCGATCCTTGCAGACGGCCCGACAGCACCGTGCCGAACACGACATCGTCCTCACGGCCGCTGCACTGGCCCAGCACCCGCGCCCAGGCGACGTGGAACAGCACCGCCGGGGTTACGCCGCGACGGCGCGATGCATCGCGTATCGCGCGCGCCATCGCCATCGACAGCGGCAGGCGCGCTTCTTCGACCTGCTCGCCGTCGTTCTGAACGTTCAATATGCCGAACGGCGCCGTCGGCTCTTCCACCGTCGCCAACTGGGCACGGAAATAAGCCTCGTGTTCGTCGTCGGCCACCGTCTGCATCTGGGCGATGAAATGACGGTAGGCACGTGCCGGCGGCAGGGTGCCGCCGCTGAGCAGGGTCTGGATCTCCGACAGAATCAGGTCCATCGCCACGTGGTCGCAGACCAAGTGGTGGCGCAGCAAGGCCAGCAGCCATTCGCCACTGGCGGCATCCTGGGTGATATACCCGCGCAGGACCGGCGCCTGGCTCAAGTCCAGACGCATGCGACGCGGATCGGTTCGCTCCAGCAACTGCGGCAATGCTTCTTTCCGCGGATCGACCGCGATCGATTCGATGGGCAGCGGCGCTTCGCGATGCACCACTTGCACCGGTCGCGGCAGGCCCTGCCAGCGCACCGAGCTGCGCAGGATGTCGTGACGCGCGATGACTTGTTGCAACGCGGTCAGGAACAGGTCGAGCCGCTCGCGACTGTCGAACGCGACCACCGAGCGCATCAGATAGGCGTCGCCTTCGCGGTCCTGTTCCAACAGGTGATGGAACAGGATGCCTTCCTGCAACGGCGCCAGCGGGTAGATGTCCTGGATGTTGGTCACACCGCCGGGCACCGATTCGACAATGCCGTCGATCTCGTTCTGGTTCAGCGTGACCAGCGGCAACAGGTCGGGCGTTAGGTGCGTCGTCTGCTTCGTGATCGGGTTCGCGGCCGCTTCGGCCGCGGCCGCAACCGGTTCACCGGCCAATTGTTCGGCCAGCGCATGCAGCATCGGCGTGGTGAACACGGTCCGCACGTCGGTCGAATAACCGCGCTGACGCAGGCGCTCGATCAAGCCGATCACCAACAAGGAGTGACCGCCCAGTTCGAAGAAGTGGTCGTTGCGACCGACCCGGTCCAGGCCCAGCAGGTCTCGCCAGACTTCAGCGATGGCGATTTCGATGTCGCCTTGCGGGGCTTCAAAGGCCCGGCTTAGCACGGCGCCTTGATCCGGGGCGGGCAAGGCCTTGCGGTCCAGCTTGCCGTTCGGGGTCAGCGGTAATGCGTCCAGCGCAACGAAGGCGCTCGGGACCATGTACTCGGCCAAGTCCTTCGACAGCGCGTCTCGCAACGTAGCGACCGACAACTCGGCGTCGGACTCCATGACCACGTAGGCGACCAGGCGCTTATCGCCTTCGACGTCTTCGCGTGCGATCACCACCGCCTCGCGCACGCCGTCGCAAGCCACCAGCCGCGCTTCGATCTCGCCCAGTTCGATTCGGAAGCCGCGAATCTTGACCTGGAAGTCGTTTCGGCCCAGGTACTCAATCGTGCCGTCCGACAGCCAGCGGCCGAGGTCGCCGGTCTTGTACATCCGTGCTTGCGGATCGGCACTGAACGGGTCGCGGACGAACCGCTCTGCGGTCAGTTCCGGACGATTCCAGTAACCACGCGCTACTTGGACGCCGCCCAGATGCAACTCGCCGACGACGCCGACAGGCACCGGTTCGCCTCGCGCATCCAGCACATACACCGGCGTGTTCACGATTGGCCGGCCGATGACCGGCCCGCCCGTCGCTTCGCGGATGCTGCCGATGGTCGCATCCACCGTGCACTCGGTCGGGCCGTACATGTTGTGGAAGTGGATTCGCTTCGAATCGCGAAGCTGCGCCCACAATTTCGAGCCAATGGGTTCACCGCCCAGCAACACGCTGACAGGGCGATGGCCCTCGCCTTCCAACAGGCCCGCGGCCAACAAACCATCCAATTGCGACGGCGTGCTGTCCAGCGCGTCGATCTTCTGCGCTTCGATAAAGTCCAACATCGCCGGACCGCTTGCGCGGATCGACTGAGGGATCGGCAGCACGCAATGGCCCGACAGCAGCTGCAACAAGCCCTTCAGCGACATATCGAACGCGTAAGCCGCGTTCAGGCCGATCCGCGAACCCGGGGCCACTTCGCGATGCGTGGTCGCCTGCATCGCCCGCCAGAAGTTCACCGGCGAGCGATGCTCGATCATCACGCCCTTGGGCTGACCGGTCGAACCGGACGTGTAGATCATGTAGGCCAGGTGGGCCGAGTTCAGAGCAACCGAAGGCGCTTGCTCCGATTCCTGCGCCAGCGTCGCGTCTTCCAGCTCAATCACCGGCACCGACAGCGAACCCAGCAACGGCCGCACCGACGCCTGCGTCACCAACGCCATCGGCTCGCTGTCGGTCAGCATGTAGCTCAAGCGATCCAGCGGATAGCTCGGGTCCAGCGGTACGTAACCAGCCCCCGATTTCAGGATACCGACCAGCCCAACCACCATCTCCACGCCGCGTTCAACACAGATCGCCACCCGATCATCGGGCTTCACGCCCAAACCGATCAGACGATGCGCGACCTGATTCGCCCGACGGTCCAGCTCGACATAACTCAGCGTCATCCCTTCGTACGACACAGCCGGCGCATCCGGCGTCCGCGCAACCTGCGCGGCGAACAGCTCCACCAATGTCTGATCGTGCGACGACGCATCCACCGAGTTGAACTCGTGCAGGATCGCCTCACGCTCCACCGAGGGAAGAATCGAAATCCTCTTCAGCGCTTGCGAACTTCCGTCCTCCAGCGCTGACAGCAACGACGTCAGCGAATGCTCCATGTACCGCACCAGACGTTGTGCATCGATCCCCGCCACCGTCAGCGCGGTCAGGCCGAATGCCTCGCCCAGATCCTCCACCGACATCGTCAGCGGATAGTTGTTGCGCGCCTCCACGCTGATCGACCGCATTCCGCTCCAGGCCCGCGCCGCGGCCGCGATCTCTTCATCGCTGGTGAGCGCATTGCTGTGACGGTAGTTCATCAGCGCGGTGAACAGCGGCAGCGGCGGCTGCACGGCGCTGCAGCGCTGGGCCAAAGCCAGCGACGCTTGCTCGTACTGCAGCAGCTCGACCAGACGCTGATGCATCTGGCGCACGGCCTGAGCCGCGTCGATATCGGCCAGCGACAGCCGTACCGGCAAGGTGTTGATGAACATTCCGACGACTTGATCGGCGCCCTCCGACCCCTGCAGACGGCCGGACAGCACGGTGCCGAACACGACATCCTCGCGGCCGCTGCATTGCGCCACCACCTGCGCCCAGGCGACATGGAACAACACCGCCGGCGACACCCCACACCGCCGCGAGGTATCGCGTATTCCCAGCGCCAGTGAAGGCGCAAGGCCGATGCGCGCCTCGCTGACCAGATCGCCGTCGCCCTGCACGTTCAAGATTCCGAACGGCGCCGTCGGCTCGTCCACCGTGCCCAACTGCTCGGTGAAATAAGCCTCGTGTCCGCTCATATCCATCGCGTGAGTCCGCGCGATGAAGCTGCGATACGGCATCGCCGGCGCGAGCCGGTCCTGCTCGCCGCGCAACAACATCTGCACTTCCTTGAGCAGCAGCTGCAGCGAGTAGTTGTCATCGACCATGTGGTGGTTGAGCAAGGCCAACAGCCACTCGCCGTTATCGCGATCCTCGGCGATATACGCACGCAGCAAAGGCGCGCGGCGCAGGTCGAAACGAACGCGGCGCGGATCGGTGCGCTCAAGCAGCTGCGGCAGCACGTCCCGGCTCTGATCCACAGCCAGCGCTTCGACCGGCAACGGCGCTTCGCGATGCACCACCTGCACCGGACGCGGCAATCCCTCCCAATGCACCGACGTACGCAGAATGTCGTGACGCGCGATCACTTGCTGCAATGCCGCCAGGAACGTGTCCAGCCGCTCGCGGCCGTCGAACGCCACCACCGAACGCATCAGATAGGCATCGCCCTCGCTGCCGTGCTCCAGCAGATGGTGGAACAAGATGCCTTCCTGCAACGGCGCCAGCGGGTAGATGTCCTGCAAATTGCGCACGCCGCCGGGAACCGAATCGACGATGCTGTCGATCTCGTCCTGGCTCAACGCGACCAGCGGCAGCAGCTCGGGCGTGATGCGCGTGGTTTCCGGCGTGATCGGATTGGCCGCGACCTCATCGGCTTCCGCGACCGGACCACCGGCGAGTTGCTCGGCCAACGCGCGCAGCACCGGCGCGGTGAAGACGGTGCGCACGTCGGTCGAATAGCCGCGCTGGCGCAGGCGTTCGATCAGCCCGATCACCAGCAGCGAATGCCCGCCCAGCTCGAAGAAATGATCGTTGCGGCCTACTTGCTCCAGGCCCAACAGGTCCTGCCACACCGCCGCGATCGCGACTTCGATCTCGCCCGCGGGTTCCTCGAAGGCCCGGCTTAACACCGAGTCGCGATCCGGCGCCGGCAGCGCCTTGCGATCCAGCTTGCCGTTCGGCGTCAGCGGCAACGACTCCAGCGTCACGAACGCGCTCGGCACCATGTACTCGGTCAGATCGCGCGACAAGGATTCGCGCAGCACCGACACCGACAGTTCGATACCCGCATCCATCACCGCGTACGCCACCAGACGCTTGTCGCCGGGCACGTCCTCGCGCGCGATCACCACCGCTTCGCGCACGCCGTCGCAGGCCATCAGCTTGGCCTCGATCTCGCCGAGCTCGATGCGGAAGCCGCGAATCTTCACCTGGAAATCGTTGCGCCCCAGGTATTCGATCGTGCCGTCGGCCAACCAGCGGCCCAGGTCGCCGGTCTTGTACATCCGCGCCTGCGGATCGGCGCTGAACGGATCGCGCACGAAGCGCTCCGCGGTCAATTCCGGGCGATTGAGATAACCGCGTCCGACCTGAACGCCGCCGATAAACAGTTCACCCGCCACGCCCGCGGGCGCGGGTTCGCCTTGCGCGTCGAGCACGTACATGCGCGTATTCGCGATCGGCCGTCCGATCGGAACGCGGCCGGTGTGCTGCTGCGGATCGCAGCGCCAGTAGGTGACGTCCACGGCCGCTTCGGTGGGGCCATACAGATTGTGCAGGCTCGCCGACGGAAGTTTCTGCAGGCAACGCTGTTGCAGCGCGTACGGCAGCGCTTCGCCGCTGCACAACACTTGACGCAGCCCACCGCACTCGGCGGGGGAGATCTGTTCCAGGAATACTTGCAGCATCGACGGCACGAAGTGAACGACGGTGATCCCCGCCGAGTCGATGATGCTCGCGAGGTAATCCGGCTCCTGATGTCCCAGCGGCCGCGCCATCACCAGTCGCGCGCCCGCCAGCAGCGGCAGGAAGAACTCCCATACCGACACGTCGAATCCGAACGGTGTCTTCTGCAGCACGCGATCCGACTCGGTCAACTGGAACTGCGATTGCGCCCACAGCAGGCGATTGACCACGCCCCGGTGTTCGTTCATCGCGCCCTTGGGCTGGCCGGTCGAGCCGGAGGTGTAGATCACATAGGCCAGATGGCGCGAAGTCAGCTTCAGCGCAGCGGCATCGGGATTGGCATCGGACTGAGCGGCCCACAAGCCGGCATCACTGTCCAGACACCACACCGGGCGTGCATCCGACTCGGGCAAGCGATCACGCAGACTGCGCTGAGTCAGCAACGCCACCGGCGCGCAATCGGCGAGCATGTAGTTCAAACGCTCGGGCGGATAGCTCGGGTCCAGCGGTACGTAGGCGCCGCCGGATTTCAGAATGGCGAGCAGGCCGATCACCATCTCGATGCTGCGTTCGATATGGATCGCCACCCGATCGTCGGGACGCACGCCGGCCTGGATCAGGTGATGAGCCAGTCGATTGGCGCGGCGGTTGAGCTCGCCGTAACTCAGTTGCTCGCCTTCGAACACCAGCGCGACCGCATCCGCTTCTTGCGCAACTTGTGCTTCGAACAAGCTCTGTACGGTCTGGTCGAGATCGAAATCGGTCTCGGTGGCGTTGAACGTCTCGAGCACTTGCTGACGTTCGCTGTCCGGCATCGCCTTAAGGCTGCGCACGGCGCGCTGCGGTTCTTCGCGCAGCGCTTGCAGCAGGGATTCGACCGCGGTCTCCAGATATCCCGCCATTCGATCGGAGTCGATTCCCGCAGCGCACTGCGCAGTCAGGCCGAAGCCATCGCCCCAGTCCTCCACCGCCATCGTGACCGGATAGTTGGTGCGCTCTTCGCCGCCGATCAGGCGCACGCCGGTCCACACGTCGCTGGCCGCGGCGTCCGAAGGCTGTTTCGGCGCGTGGCTGTGGCGATAGTTCAGCAGCGTCGTGAACAACGGCAACGGCGCCTGTACGCCGCTGCTGCGCTGCGCCAACGCCAGCGATGCCTGTTCGTGCTGCAACAGTTCGGCCAGACCGCGCTGAGTCGCGCGCACCGCTTCGATAGCCGGGGCTTGATCCAGATCGATCCGGATCGGCAGCGTGTTGATGAACATGCCGACTACCTGACCGCTGTCGGCGGCCTGCAAGCGGCCCGACAGCACGGTGCCGAACACCACCGCTTCGCGCCCGCTGCACTGCGCCAGCACGCGGCCCCAGGCCAGATGGAACAACGCCGCCGGCGAAACGCCGAGACGGCGGGCGCTGGCGCGCAATTCCGTTGCCGTCGCTTCGCTGAAAACGCGCTTCGACTCTTCGACAGCGTCGCCGCTTCCCTGCACGTCCAGCACATCGAAGGGCGCCGTCGGCGTATCGATATCGCCCAGGCGCTCGCGGAAATAGGCTTCGTGGTGATCGGTCGAAACTGCCTGCGTGCGGGCGATGAAGTTGCGGTAGGGCTGCGGCGCCGGCAGATCGCGCTCATCGCCTCGCAGCACGACGGCCACTTCCGACAGCAGCAATTCCATGGTGACGTGATCGCACACCATGTGATGGCGCAGCAGGCTCAGCAGCCATTCGCCGTTCGCCGGATCGGCGACGATATACGCCTCCAACAGCGGCGCCCGGCGAAGATCCAATCGGGTCCGGCGCGGATCGGTCTGCGCCAGCAGATACTGCATGGCGTCTTCGCCCGCTTCGCACGCCAGCTCGTTGACCGGCAGCGCCGCTTGACGATGCACGACCTGCACCGGCTTGGTCACGCCCTGCCAGCGCACGGCGCTGCGCAGGATGTCGTGACGCGCGATCACCTTCTGCATGGCACCGACGAAGGCATCGAGGCCCGCGCGGCTGTCGAAGGCGATCAGCGAACGCAGCAGATACGCATCGGCCTCGCCATCGAGCAGGTGATGGAATAGGATGCCTTCCTGCAACGGCGCCAGCGGGTAGATGTCCTGGATATTCGCCACGCCGCCCGGGACGCTATCGACGATGCCGTCGATCTCTTCCTGCGACAATTGCACCAGCGGCAACATCTCCGGCGTGATCCGCGCTGCGGCCGCCTCGTCCGGCAAGATCGCCAGCAGCGCGGCCTTGTGTTCCTTGAGCAGGGCCAGCAATTCGGCGGTCATGACGCCGCGTGCCGCGCGCACGACCAGTTCGCCGGCGCTGACATGTACGGAAATGTTGTTCTCGCGCAGTCGGGCGAGCACATCCTGTGGCGTCATACGTGAAACTCCTCGGTATCTGCTTCGTTCGCTTCATCCCGGAAACTGTCCGGAATCAGATTGGCGGGGACTTGGAAATCGTCTGCGGCGCTCGGATTCGCGCGAAGGGTTTCGGCCAGGGCGCTGAGAACCGGTGCGATGAACACCGTGCGGACGTCGGCATTCAAGCCGCGCTGACGCAAGCGTTCGATCAGGCCGATCACCAGCAACGAGTGGCCGCCCAGTTCGAAGAAATGGTCGTGGCGACCGACGCGGTCCAGGCCCAGCAGTTCTTGCCATACCTCGGCGATTGCGGTTTCCGTTTCGCCTTGCGGCGCTTCGTATTCGCGCTGCGATACCGATGCCTGGTCCGGCGCCGGCAGCGCTTGCCGATCCAGCTTGCCGTTGGTGGTCAGGGGCAACGAGTCCAGAGCGACGAATGCGCTCGGGACCATGTACTCGGCCAGGTCTTTCGACAGCGACTCGCGTAGTGTGGCGACCGACAATTCGACGCCGGGCTCCATGACCGCGTAGGCCACCAGGCGCTTGTCGCCTGGGGTGTCTTCGCGTGCGATCACCACAGCGTCGCGCACGCCCTCGCAGGCGGCCAGCTTGGCCTCGATTTCGCCCAGTTCGATGCGGAAGCCGCGGATCTTGACCTGGAAGTCGTTGCGGCCCAGGTACTCGATCGTGCCGTCCGCCAACCAGCGGCCGAGGTCGCCGGTCTTGTACATCCGTGCCTGCGGATCGGGGTCGAAACGGTCCGGCAGGAAGCGCTGCGCGGTCAGTTCTTCGCGGTTCAAATAGCCGCGTGCGACGCCGGCGCCTGCGACGTACAGCTCGCCGGTCACGCCGACCGGCACCGGTTCACCCTGTCCGTCCAGCACGTACAGGCGCAGGTCGGCGATGGCTTGGCCGATCGGGCTGCCGCGCGGTGTCGCTACATCGGCTTCGGTGATCGGTCTATACGTGGCATGCACCGTGATTTCGGTGATGCCGTACATGTTGATGAGTTGCGTGCGCGATCTCGGGTTGCGCTGCAGCCACGGCACCAGCGTGCTCAGCTCCAGGGCTTCGCCGCCGAATACGATCGTGCGCAGTTGGTGCTCGTGTTCGCTCTGCGCCGCGATCAGGGCGCGGAACGCGCTCGGGGTCTGGTTCAGCACTGTCACGCCTTCGCGCACCAGCAGGTCGTAGAACTCCGATGGCGAACGCGCACACAACGACGGCACGACGACTACGCGGCCGCCGTACAGCAATGC
>NZ_JBFRDR010000040.1:0-17812 GCF_052113885.1 Lysobacter sp. TAB13
GACAACCACATCAATGGCATCGAGAGCTTCTGGAGCTTCGCCAAGCGACGCCTRGCCAAGTTCAACGGCCTGGCCAAGACCACCTTCTACCTGCACCTCAAGGAGTGCGAGTTTCGCTTCAACCATCGCCACGACGACCTCTATCGGGCSACCCTTAARTTGCTACGATCCAAYCCCCTCTGAGGGCGCGTTTGCTTCCTAAGACCCTTGAAAAAGGGGGGCTAGGGGGGATTTGCTTTTTGCTGCGGCGAAAAGCAAATCCCCCAGCGCCGACACAGAACAGCTCAGACGATTGTTCGCCGGGCGCCAGCCCCCTTTTTCAAAGGGGGCGGATTTCCGCGCTTGGTTGGTGAGGACGACGGATACCCAGACCCGCAACGAAACAGTTCCCCCCTTTGAAAAAGGGGGGCTAGGGGGGATTTGCTTTTGCTGCGGCGAAAAGCAAATCCCCCGGCGCCGACACAGAACAGCTCAGACGATTGTCCGCCGGCCGCCAGCCCCTTTTTCAAAGGGGGCGAATTTTCGCGCTTGGTTGGTAAGGGCGACGCGTGGCGCTTCCGCGGAAACGCCCATCGCTCAACGACCATCCATCCCCAACAACTACAACGCCCCAAGCCGCTCCATCGCCTTACCGTTGCGCCATTCCCGCTGCGCACTCACATGTCCGCTGCGATCCAGGTACTGCACGATCGAGCGCACCGTCACCACCGGATAATCGCCGCCCAATCGCGTGCCGATCGAGTGATCGGTAAAGGCGACGTTCGCGCTGAACAAACCGCCGAGCACGCGCTTGGAATACGGAATATGGATGCGATCGGGCTCGAACCCATCGCCTTGCGCGGCGAGGTAGGCGGTGCGGCGATCAACCCCGGCCGCGGCCTGCGGCAAGGTCGTGCCCAGAATTTCCAGCACCCAAGCAGTGGAGTTCTGATAATCGGCGCTGCCAGGACGTGCGATCAGGTTGTAGCGCGGCTGATGCAGACCATCGCGCGGCAACGCGCGCAGGCGATCGGCCAGGCGCTGCGCCTGATCGGGTTCCAGCCAGACGATGCGCGCGTCCTGGTTGACCAGATGATCGGAGAAAAAATTCACCAGCCCCTGGGTGTAGAGGCCGGAACGGTCGCTGCCGCATTCGTTGAGCAGATGCACTGCGGTCCAACGTCCGGCCGGATGTTCGCGGACGACGAAACCGACATGGCTGTAGACCAATCCCTGCGCGGACAGATCCGTGCCCACCCGCGCCACCAGCGCCGCCGGGGCGTCGCGTTCGTCCAGCGCCGCGGCCACGGTCAAGGCGGTCTGCGCGGCGGCGGCGACTTTCTGCGGCGAGATCGTCTCGGCTTCGCAGGCAGTGCCCGCACGTCCTTGTGCGGGCATTACTCCCATCACCACGGCCACCACCATCGCGGCGATCAGCCTCCTGCCTGCCGCGACATCGGGGTAACGAGGGAACCGCTTCATCCGGCCATCCGGGCGCTGTGTGTCAAGGCGCGCGCGCGGTCGTTGGGGACGAAGCAAATGAGGTTGAGGTGGCCGTCGCTGATCAGCCAGCCGGCCGCGACTACGGTGACGACCACCGCCCAGCCGACCTTGAGCCCGAGTTCTTTCGCCTGCGCCGCCGACAAGGCGACGACGAAGGAGGTGCCGGCCGCGGCCGCGGAGATCGTCACCGCCACGCCGTTGGCGCTGGCTTCGATAGCGACGACGGAAAATTTCGCGCCCTGCGACAGCGCGTTCGCCGCGGCCACCGGCACCTCGACCGAGGCGTCCAGGCTGGCGGCGGACTGACGGCTCAGGCCGTCGGACTGCACCGCCGCCCTCGCCGGCGTCCCTGCCAGCGAGCCCGCCACGGCGGCAGCGACCAGAACGAGGAGGAGCAGGCGTTCGGAAGTCCGTGTCATTCGTGCCACCTCGTTCAGGTCCGCAGCCACCATCGGCAGCGCCCGCACGCTTGGCAAGATTGTTCGACAAGGTGGCTCGAATTTCTCTGTTCAGTAGCGTAATTTGATACGCATGGCCCTGTCCTTCGAACTCGTAGACGCCCTCAAGCGCTTCTTGCGCGCGCAGGATCTGACCTACCGCGATCTGGCCGGGCGGCTGAAGCTCAGCGAGGCCGCGGTCAAGCGCATGTTCTCGCGGCGGGCGATGAGCCTGCAGCGGCTGGAGCAGGTCTGCGACGTGCTCGACATCGGCCTGGCCGAACTCAGCGCCGAAGCCGCGCGCGGGCGCGCGCCGATGGCCATGCTCAGCGAAGCGCAGGAGCAGGCCCTGGTCGATGAGCCGGCGTTGCTGGTCGCGCTGTTTCTGACCTTGAACCGCTGGAAGCAGGCCGACGTGCAGGCCCATTTCAACTTCGACAACGCGCGCTGGACCGCGCTGCTGGTGCGACTGGACCGGCTCGGCATCATCGAACTGATGCCCGGCAATCGCGGCCGGCCGCTGACCACGCGCAATTTCCGCTGGCGCGCCGACGGGCCGATGGAACGCTATTTCCGCCTGAAGCTGCTCGGCGATTATTTCGCCGATCCCTTCGACGGCGAGCAGGACGTGCTGTTGTTGCTCAGCGGCTCGCTCAGCGTCGCCGGCATCCGCGAACTCAAGCTGCGCTTGAACGAGGTGGCGCGCGAATTCGACGCGCTGCTGGCGCGCGATGCGGCGCTGACCGCGCAGGAGCGCATCGGCGTGAGTCTGGTGTTGGCGCAGAAGCCGTGGCTGTTGCAGTTGTTCCAGCCGTTTCGGCGGTCGCAAGGGGATTAGGCGCGGGCGTAAGGCGAACGCCGCGAGCCGAGCATCGCGTCTGTGTGGCCCGTCATCCCCGTCTTCGCGGGGATGACGGGCAAAAGCGTTCTAGCCGCGAATCGGCTTAAGCACCTTGTACTTCTCTTTAGCCGGCTTGCCCTTCAACGGCGGGAATTCCAGCTTCGTATCCGGCAGCTTGGTATCCGGCAAACGCGAGAGCAGATCGCGGATCAAGGTCAGCCGGCCGCGGCGCTGATCGTTGAAATCCACCAGCGTCCACGGCGCATGCTTGGTGTGGGTGGCTTCGAGCATGGCCTCGCGCGCCTTGGTGTAGTCCTCGTAATGCTTGCGCGCTTCCAGGTCGATCGGCGACAGCTTCCAGCGCTTGAGCGGATCGTTGAGGCGCTCGGCGAAACGTTCTTCCTGTTCTTCCTGGTCGCAACACAGCCAGTACTTGAACAGCACGATGCCGTCGTCGATCAGCAACTTCTCGAATACCGGTGTCTGCTTCAGGAAGGCCTTGACCTGATCGGGCTTGGCGTAGCCCATCACGCGTTCGACGCCGGCGCGGTTGTACCAACTGCGGTCGAACAGCGCGATCTCGCCGGCGGCAGGCAGATGCGGGACGTAGCGCTGGAAATACCACTGGCCGCTTTCGCGTTCGCTGGGTTTGGACAGGGCGACAATGTGGCATTGGCGCGGGTTGAGATGCTCGGACAAGGCGCCGATGGCGCCGCCCTTGCCGGCGGTGTCGCGGCCTTCCAGCAGCACCACTACGCGCTTGCCGGCGCTTTGCACCCAGCGCGCCATCGCCACCAGTTCGACTTGCAGCGGTTCGAGTTCGGCCTCGTAGTCCTTGCGCTTGAGCGTGCTCATCGTTTGGCCTTTCTCGATCCGGTGGTTTTCGCCGCGGGTTTGGCCGCGCCGCGCTTGGTGCCGGCCAGGCCGGTGGCGATTTCCAGCAGCGCACCTTGTTGCTTGGTGCTGAGCGCGCGGTAAGCGGCGAGCAGATCGTGTTCGCCCTGGGTGCGCGACGGATCGAGCGTGCTGGCCAGATCGGCCAACAGCGCGCCGGCCGGAACGCCGAAGGCGCGCGCGAGCGCATCGACCTGATCGCGGCCGGGCAGTTTGTCGCCGCGCAGCCAGGCGCTGACGGTGGCGGCGCCGGCGCGCGGAATCGCGGTGGCCAGATCGGTCACGCTCAAACCGCTGGCCTTGGTCAGCAAACGCAGGGTGGTGTCCAGCGACATGCCCATCACTCCTTGAGGCGGGGACGCAAAGTGGCGAGGTTGCACGGCCGGGTGCGCGCGTCGAGTTGCGCGCTGACGATCTTTTCCCAGGCGGTGCGGCAGGCCGAGGTCGAGCCCGGCAGGCAGAACAGGAAGGTGGCGTTGGCCAGGCCGGCGAAGGCGCGCGACTGCAGGGTGGAGGTGCCGATCTCTTCGAAGCTGATCGCGCGGAACAGTTCGCCGAAGCCGGGCATTTCCTTGTCGAGCAGCGGCAGCAGCGCCTCGGGCGTGGAGTCGCGGCCGGTGAAGCCGGTGCCGCCGGTGACCAAGATGCCGTCGATGCTTTCGTCGGCGATCCACTGCGACACCGCCGCGCGCAGCTTGTAGCGGTCGTCGGGCAACAGCTTGCGCTCGACCAGCCGGTGACCGGCGTCGGTGAGCGACTGGATCAGGTAATCGCCGGAGCTGTCTTCGGCCAGCGTGCGGCTGTCGGAGACGGTCAGCACGCACAGGTTCAGGGGGATGAAATCGCGTTGCGCAGTCATGGGCGCAGACTAGCGCAAATGGTGTTGGGTGGGGTTAGGGGGGTGTTGGGGCAGGAGCAAATGCTAAGAGCAAATCCCCCCTGGCCCCCCTTTTTCAAAGGGGGGAACCCGTTCGGTGGGGGCTTTGGAATTTGTGTGTTGCGGCTTCGATTACTTGCGTGATCGAACCATCGTGAGCTTCGTCGTTATCCACCCACCACATCCAACCCCGAAGGATTCCCCCCTTTGAAAAAGGGGGGTAGGGGGGATTTGCTCTTCAGCGAGCAGGCCCCTGCAACACAGCCGGCGCCTCACCCTTACGCTGCCGCCGAGCCATCGCGATGGTCATCGCGGCGAAATCCATCGAGAAGCCGTCCATGTCGAACAGGCCGCTGTCGGCACGCCGCGCCGCCAACTCGTTGCGCAGCGCCGCCAGCGCTTCGCGATCGTTGCCCAGCGCCACCGCGCGGGCGATGAAGGCGGCATCGTCGGCGACGTTCATGTGCTCCATGCCCAAGTGATGATTAAGGCTGCCGGCCACGCGCGCGGCGAAGGTCGCGCCCGGACAGGTCAGCACCGGGCAGCCGGCCCACAGCGCGTCGGACGCGGTGGTGTGGGCGTTGTAGGGATTGGTGTCGAGAAACAGATCGGCATGGCGCAGGCGCGCCAGGTAGTCGGGATGCGGTTGTTTGCGCATGAACACCAGGCGCGCCGGGTCGATGTCGCGCTGCTTGGCGAATTCGCGCAGGCGCTGATCGGCGCGGCCCGGGCCCGACAGCAGCCACAGCACGCTGCCGGGCACGCCGCGCAAGACTTCCAGCGCGCGCGCGACGCTGCGCGGGTTGAGCTTGTAGCTGTTGTTGAAACAGCACAGCACCGTGCCGTCCTCGGGCAGGCCGCATTCGGCGCGGGTCGGCGGCAGTTGCAACTCGCGGCTGGTGTCGGAGGGCTGGAAACAGCGCGGCAGCCAGGCCACGGTTTCGCTGAAGTCGGCGGTCATCGACTCGGGCAGCACGTAGCGGTCGGCCAGCACGTAGTCGATCCACGGCGCGGCCGAGGTGCCCGGGTAGGCGAGCCAGTTGACCTGCACCGGCGCCGGCCGCATCGCCAGCACTTCCGGGGCGCCGCCGCCGCCCCAGCCGCGCAGGTCGAACAAGACGTCGATGCCGGCGCGGCGGATGGTCGCGGCGACCTGCGCATGCGGCTGCATCGCCACGTCGTGGACGGTGTCGGTGGCCGCGCGCAGGCGTTGCCGGATCGGGCTGTCGTCGTCGCGATTGAGCGCGAACAGATGCAGCTCGATGCCGCCGCGGCGATACATCGCTTCGAACAGGGCCACCGTCAGCAAGCCGGTGGGATGGGCGCCGAAGCCGTTGGACAAAAACCCTACGCGCACGGTCGCGGCCAGATCCTTGACCGGCGCCGGCGGCATCGGTTGCACGCTTTGCGCGATCACCGCCGCGCGCAGGCCGGCGCAACGGCGCTGCTCGGCGGCGCTGGTGTCTTCGCTGAGAAAAGCGAACGGCTCGACCGAGGCCTGCGCCTGCGCCACCGCTTCGCGCACCTGGCGCGAAAGCGTGTCGAGGTCGCGCCAGTCGCACAGCCGCCGCCGCCAGTTGAGCAGGTAGGCGGCCAGCTGCGGTTCGCGCGGCGCCAGGGTGTAGGCGCGGGTGTAGGCCTCCAGCGCGCCCTCGGCGTCGCCGATGTCTTCCAGCGCATGCGCCAGCCACACCACGATGCCCGGATGTCCGGGCGCTGCGCGCGCGGCCGCGCGCAGGCTGGTCACCGCGTCTTCGAACTTGCGCTGCATCGCTTGCGCGCGGCCCAGTCGCGCCAGCGCTTCGGGATGGCCCGGACGCAGGTGCAGGGCGCGCCGCGAGGCGGTTTCGCCGGCCTGGGCGTCGCCGGCGTCGAGTTCGTGTTCGGCCAGCATCACCCAGCCCATGGCATCGCCGGGATTGCGCTTGAGCGCCTGGCGCAATTGCGCGCGCGGATCGTTCATGGGCGGGGTTTGCGTCTGGCGGCTGTCGATGGCGGGCATTGCGGCGGCGCGGACATCATCGGCTTCTTCAAGTCGCGCCCAGCGGCAGGTGATAGCGCTGGGTGCCGTCGTAACGCTGCCAGCCGGCGGCGTCGTACAGCGCCTGGGCGGTGAGGTTGTCGTGGTTGGTTTCCAGCTCCAGGCGCGCGGCGCCGTCGGCGCGGGCGAACTCGGCGGCGGCATCGAGCAGGGCCTGGGCGACGCCGCGGCGGCGCGCCTGAGGCTCCACGAACAGATCGTTGAGCACCCACACCCGCGCGGCGCGCACCGAGGAGAAGGTCGGATACAACTGGGTGAAGCCGGCGCCGTCGTGGCCGTCCAGCGCGGCCAGCAACAGCACCGAGTCGCCGCGCTGCAGGCGCTCGCCGATGAAGGCGCGCGAGACCGCTTCGTCGAAACGCTGGGTATAGAAATGCCGGTAGCGGTCGAACAGCGGCGCGAGCAGGTCGAGGTCGGCGGAGCTGGCGCGGCGGACGGTGGGGCTCATGCGAGGGGCGGTCCGGCGGGGAATGCCGGATTATGGCCGCTCGCAGCCGGCACAGTCATGACTCGTGATAGCCATTTGGTGTGGGCTGTGAACCAGCGCACGGCTTGCCCGATGGATCGCGGGCAGGCGCGGCGCGCGGCGAGCTCAGGTTAACGACGCCAATGCGGCTTGCGCCGCTCCATCGTTGAAGCAGCGGTCAACCCGCCGACAGCCGTGCCAGTTCGTCGGTCTGGTGTTCGTGGATCAGCCGCCCGATCAGGCCGTCCAGGTCGCCGGCGACGATGTTCGGCAGGTCGTACAAGGTCAGCCCTTCGACGCGATGGTCGGTGATCCGGCCCTGCGGGAAGTTGTAGGTGCGGATGCGCTGGCTGCGATCGCCGCTGCCGACCTGCAGGCGCCGGTCCAGCGCCTGCGCGGCCGCGGCCTTGGACGCCGCCGCGTCGGCCAGCATCGCCTGCAGGCGCTTGAGCGCCTTGTCGCGGTTGGCGTGCTGGCTGCGCTCGGTCTGGTTTTCGACCACCACGCCGCTGGGGATGTGGGTGATGCGGATCGCCGATTCGGTCTTGTTGACGTGCTGGCCGCCGGCGCCGGAGGAGCGGAAGGTGTCGACCTTCAGATCGGCCGGGTTGATTTCGATCGGCTCGCCTTCGGGTTCGACGGCGATGATCGCCACCGTCGCCGCCGAGGTGTGGATGCGGCCTTGCGATTCGGTTTCCGGCACGCGCTGGACGCGATGGGTGCCCGATTCGAACTTGAGCCGCGAGTACGCGCCGCGGCCTTCGACCCGGGCGATGATTTCCTTGTAGCCGCCGTGCTCGCCGGCGCTGGACGATTCGATCTCGACCTTCCAGCCCTGGCGTTCGGCGTAGCGCGCGTACATGCGGAACAGATCGCCGGCGAAGATCGCCGCTTCGTCGCCGCCGGTGCCGGCGCGCACTTCCAGATAAAGGTCGCCGTCGTCGCGCGGGTCTTTCGGGATCAGGTGGGCGAGCAGTTCGACGTCGAGCTGCTGCAGGCGCGCCTGCGCCGCGGCGATTTCCTCATCGGCCAGTTCGCGCAATTCCGGATCGTTGCGCATCGCCTCGGCGGCGGCGAGATCGGCCTTGGCCCGCGCTTCCTCGGCCAGCGCGATGGCGACCGGTTCGAGCTGGGCGAATTCGCGCGAGAGTTTGCGGAAACGGTCGTTGTCGCCGATCACGCCCGGATCGGCGAGCAGGCGTTCGAGTTCTTCGCGCCGTTCGGCCAGGGCTTCGAGTTTGCGGCGCAGGGTGGGGGTCATTGAGTTGCCGGGAATCGGGAATCGGAAATGGGGAATCGGAAAGGCGCGAGCGCCCGCGACGCGATCCGGTCGCTAACGATCGTCGGAAGATTCCGAATCCGCTGTTTCGATTCCCGATTCCCGATTCCCGATTCCCACCGCCGGGAACAACTTATCCGCCGCCCGGGCCAACTCCGGATTGCCGGTCAGCGCCGCCTCGCGCAAGGCCATCGTCGGCGCATGCAGCAGGCGGTTGGTCAGCGTGTGGGCGAGGAAGTTGAGCACTTCGGCCGGGTCTTGCCCGGCGCCCAGTTGCTGGCGCGCCTTGGCCAGCACTTCCTCGCGAGCGAGTTCGCCGTGATCGCGCAGGCGCTTGATCGGCGCGGTGCGGGTGCTGGCCGCCAGGGTTTCGACGAAGCGCGCGACCTGCAGCTCGACGATCGCCTCGGCCTCGGTCGCCGCTTCGCGGCGGCTGCGGCGGTTGTCTTCGATCGCGCGTTCCAGATCGTCAACGGTGTAGAGGAACACGTCCTTCAGGCTGGCCACGTCCGGGGCGATGTCGCGCGGCACGGCCAGGTCCAGCAACAGCATCGGCCGATGCTTGCGCGTGGCCAGCGCCGCGGCCACTTGCGCGCGCTGCAGGATCGGTTCGCGGCTGGCGGTGGCCGACAACACGATGTCGGCTTCGCCCAGATGGCGGTCGAGTTCGCTCAGCGGCAGCGCCACGCCGCCGTGGCGGGTGGCGAGGTCCTGCGCATGGGCGAGGGTGCGGTTGGCGATCAGCAGGCGCTTGGCCTTGGCCTGGACCAGATGCCGCGCCGCCAGCTCCACGGTTTCGCCCGCGCCGACCAGCAGCACGGTGGAGTCTTCCAGTCGCGCGAACGATTCCTGCGCCAGCCGCACCGCCGCGGAGGCGACCGAGACCGGATTGGCGCCGATGCGGGTATCGGTGCGCGCGCGCTTGGCGGTGGAGAAGGCTTGCTGGAACAGGCGGTCGAGTTGGCTGCCCAGGGTGCCGGCGCCGCGCGCGGTGGCCCAGGCGTCCTTCACTTGGCCCAGGATCTGCGGCTCGCCCAGCACCAGCGAATCAAGGCCAGTGGCGACGCGGAACAGATGCCGCACCGCGTCGGCGTCGCGATGGCGGTAGAGATAAGCGTGCAGGTCGCCGCAATCGTCCGGATGCGTGGCCAGCCAATCGGCCAGCGCGCGGCCGTCGTCGTCGGCGACCGCGTACAGCTCGGTGCGGTTGCAGGTAGACAGCAACGCCACCTCGCGCACCGGCGCCAGCGCGCGCAGCGCGTCGAGCGCGGCCGGCACCGCTTCGCCTGAGAACGCGACGCGCTCACGCAGGCTCACCGGCGCGGTCTGATGGTTGATGCCGAGGACGAACAAGCTCATGGGCGCAGGCGGATCGATCCCGGGCAGTGGGCGCGGCAGACCGTCGTCGCGGCGAGGCGAAAAAGTTTCATCGGGCGGCGTGCGGCGCGGGACATCGGTTCAGGTGCTTGCGATAAGCTGCGGGCTGCTGAAGGCCGCCATTCTACCGGCCGAAATGGTCCTCACGTGGTTCTCTACGATTCGATTTGCTCGATCGGTCCAATAGACAGAACTGAAGACAAGCGCCGGGCCCCGGTTCCGGTCCCCGCGGGCCGGTCGCGGCGCGCCTTGAAGTGGACGGTTCTGGCTCTGGCGCTGGCGGTATGGGGCTCCTCGGCGGCGGCGGTTACCGCGGCGGCCCAGCCTTCGGCGGCGGAATTAGCCGCCACCCGCGCGACCATCCAGGCCCAGGCCGCCAAGGATCCCACCGGCGCTTCGCTGGAATCGTTGCTGGCCGGCGAGTTCGCCCTGCAGTCGGGCAAATTGAACGAAGCCGCCAGCGCCTATCTCAAGGCCGCGCGCGCCGCCGGCGACGTGGTTCTGGCCGAGCGCGCCACCTCGATCGCCCTGGTCGCCAAGCAGGACACGACCGCCGCCGAGGCGCTGGGGCTGTGGCGCAAGCTCGGCGGCAAGGGCCACTCGCTCGCCGCCGCCGAGGCGACCTTGTCGCTGCGCCGCGGCGACGATCGCGCCGCGCTGCGCCAGCTCAACGACTTGATGACCGCCGAGCCCGACACCGGCTGGCGCCAGGTGCTGGGCGTGCTGACCGCCGGCGCCAAGGATCAGAAGCAGGCCGGGCGCGTGCTCGAGAAGATCGTCGACGGCGGCAAGATCCCGCAGCGCAATCTGATGGCCTGGGTCGCCTTCGGCGGCCTGGCGCAGCGACTGGATCAGCCCAAGCTGACCGAGCGCATCGTCAGCGAAGTGGTCAAGCGCTTCCCCGGCGAGCCGCGCGTGGGCCTGCTGCGGGTGAGCCAGCTGCGCGAGGACGGCAAGACCGAGGAAGCCTCGCAACTGCTCGCCACCTTGTTGCCGCTGGCCGATACCGACACCAATCTGCGCGCGCTGATCGCCGAACAGTACGAAGGCCTCAACGATTTCCAGAACGTCGCCGCGGTGCTCGCGCGCGGCCCGCAGGACGAGCAGACCTACGCCCTGCGCGCGTCCTATCTGGCTCGCGCCGAAGACAAGCCGACCCTGACCAAGCTTTACGACGAACTGCGCGCCGACGCGGCCAAGCCCGATCCGGCGCGGCGTCTGCTGCTCGGCCAGCTGGCCGAATTCCTGGAGCGCAACGATGAAGCCCTGAACTGGTACCAGGGCGTGCCCGGCGGTTCGCAGCGTTCGATCGCGCGCCTGCGCAGCGCCAACGTGCTGCACAAGCTCAAGCGTTCGGACGAGGCTTACGCCAGCCTGCGCGCGATCCAGTCCGACGCCTCGGCCGACGACGACACCCGCCGCGACGGCTACATCCTGGAAGCGAACCTGCGCGCCGACGACAAGAACGTCGCCGGCGAAAACGACGCGTTTGCCCGCGGCCTAGCGGCGTTTCCGGACGAACCGGAAATTCTCTACGCGCGCGCCCTGAGCTGGGAACGCCGCGACGACGTCGCCCGCGCCGAAGCCGATTTCCGCCGCATCCTGGTCGCCGAACCCGATAGCATCGCCGCGCTCAACGCGCTGGGCTACACCCTGGCCGATCGCACCACGCGCTATCAGGAGGCGTTCGAATTGATCGAGCGCGCACGCACGGCCGAGCCGGACAACGCCGCGATCATCGACAGCTACGGCTGGGTGCTCTATCGCCTGGGCCGGGTCAAGGACGCCGAAACCGAACTGCGCCGCGCGCTGACCATGCAGAAGGACGCCGAAATCGCCGCGCATCTGGCCGAGCTGCTGTGGGAGACCGGGCGCAAGGACGAAGCGCGCAAGTACTTCGAGCAGGCGCGCAAGATCGATGCGGACAACCGCTCGCTGCAGCGCGCGCTGAAGAAATACGGCTTGTGAGCGCGGCGATGACCGCCGCGACGACGCGGTATCCGCGCGCCGCGCAATTACTCGCCGCCGCGATGTTGACCGCGCTGCTGGCCGCGTGCGCGGGGCAGGGCGTCAAACCAGCGCCGGCGGGAACCGTGGTGCCGGCCGCCGATGCGCTCGCGCGCGAAGCCGCGCGGCTGGAGCGAGTGCGCGCGCAGGGCGATTGGTCGCTGACCGGCCGCGTCGCCGTGTCGAACGCCGGCAAGGGCGGCAGCGGCCGGATGGAATGGAGCCAGCGCGACGGCCGTTTCGACGTCGCGCTCAGCGCCCCGGTCACCCGCCAGAGCTGGCGCCTGAGCGGCAGCCGCGACGGCGCGCGCCTGGAAGGCCTGGACGGCGGCCCGCGCGAGGGCGCCGATGCCGGCGAACTGCTGCTGCAAGCCACCGGCTGGGACATCCCGGTGTCGGCGCTGGCCGACTGGCTGCGCGGCTTGCCGGCGCGCGATGTCCCGGCCGCGAAGGTCGTCCCCGGCGCGGACGGCCGTCCGCAGTCGATCGAACAAAGCGGCTGGACCATCGCCTACCAATGGCCGGCCAGCGGCGATCTGCCGTCGCGGCTGGATGCGCGACGCGATTCGGCGCGGGTCCGGTTGATCGTGGACGAGTGGAAGGGCGCCGCCGCGGGCATTTCGGCCGATACCGCGCCGTCTTCCGTGCGCTGAACGAAACACGCTTCGTCCTTCTGATCGCCGCCATGTCCGAAACTTCCGCGACTCCTGCCTGGACCGTCTGGCCCGCCCCGGCCAAGCTGAACCTGTTCCTGCGCATCACCGGCCGCCGCGCCGATGGCTACCACCTGCTGCAGACCGTGTTCCGCCTGCTGGACTGGGGCGACACCATCCGCTTGCGTCCTCGCGAGGACGGCCGGGTGGTCCGCCATGGCGCCTCGGTGGCGGGCGTGGCGGAGCAGGACGACCTCACCGTGCGGGCCGCGCTTCTGCTGCAAAAAGAGGCCAGCAGCGGCCAAGGTGCGGACATCGTCATCGAAAAGCGCATTCCGGCGGGCGGCGGCTTCGGCGGCGGTTCCTCCGATGCGGCCACCGTTCTGGTGGCCTTGGATGCCCTGTGGGGCACGAATCTGGGCGTCGACCGCTTGGCCGAACTGGGCCTGCGCCTGGGCGCCGATGTCCCCGTCTTCGTCCGCGGCGAGAACGCCTGGGCCGAAGGCGTCGGCGAAGCACTGCGTCCGATCGAGCTGCCGCCGGCCTGGTACGTGCTGGCCGATCCGGGCGTTCACGCCCCGACCGCGGTTTTATTCCAGTCAACTGAATTGACTCGCGATGCCGCGCCCGCGACAATGTCGGACTTCGTTTCGGGTAAGCCGCTCGGGAATGCGTTCGAGCCGGTACTGCGTCAGCGTGAAACCGCCGTCGAGGCTGCTTTCGCTGCATTGTCGAGTATCGGTTCGCCACGCCTGACCGGCTCGGGCAGCGGGTGTTTCGTCGAGTTCGCCACGCGCGAATCCGCCGAAGCCGCGCTCTCGCAACTGCCTGCCGGCCTTCGGGCCTGGACGGCCGCCGGCGCAAAGCGTTCTTCGCTGCGCGCCGCGCTTGAAGCCAAGTAAAAAAGCTGAACTGGTTTACTGCAGGGGCGTCGCCAAGAGGCCCAAGGCACCAGGTTTTGATCCTGGCATTCGTAGGTTCGAATCCTACCGCCCCTGCCATCAGTTGTTGCGGGAGTAGGGAATGGAGAATCCGGAAACGTTATAGGCGATTCCGGATTCTCGATTCCCCATTCCCGAGCCGCCCGGTCAGAGCGAAGCGGAGTAAACAAAGTGCAAAACGATCGCAATCTGCTGGTTTTCAGCGGCAACGCCAACCGTCCCCTCGCCGAGGCGGTGTGCAAGGAGCTCGGCATCCGGCTCGGCAAGGCCCTCGTCGGGCGCTTCTCCGACGGCGAGGTGCAGGTCGAGATCGAAGAGAACGTGCGTCGCCAGGAGGTGTTCGTCATTCAGCCGACGAACGCGCCCACGGCGGAGAACTTCATGGAGCTGTTGGTGCTGATCGACGCGCTCAAGCGCGCATCGGTGGCCAACGTGACCGCGGTGGTGCCGTACTTCGGCTACGCCCGCCAGGATCGCCGCCCGCGTTCCTCGCGCGTGCCGATCACCGCCAAGGTCGCGGCCAAGATGTTCAGCGCGGTCGGCGCCGACCGGGTGCTCACGGTCGATCTGCATGCCGATCAGATCCAGGGCTTTTTCGACATCCCGGTCGATAACGTCTACGCCTCGCCGCTGCTGCTCGCCGATATCTGGCGCGCGCACGGCACGGACAACCTGATCGTCGTCTCGCCCGACGTCGGCGGCGTGGTTCGCGCCCGCGCGATCGCCAAGCGGCTGGACGATGCGGAACTGGCGATCATCGACAAGCGCCGTCCGCGCGCCAACGTCGCCACGGTGATGAACATCATCGGCGACGTGTCGGGCAAGACCTGCGTGCTGGTCGATGACATCGTCGATACCGCCGGCACCTTGTGCGCCGCCGCGGCGGCGCTGAAGGGCCAGGGCGCGCAGAAAGTCGTCGCCTACTGCACCCACCCGGTGCTGTCGGGCGCGGCGATCGACAATGTAATGAAGTCGCAGTTGGACGAGCTGGTGGTGACCGACACCATCCCGCTGACCGCCGCGGCCCGCGCCACCGGCCGAATCCGTCAGCTCAGCGTCGCCGAGCTGCTGGCCGAAACGATCCGCCGCATCGCCTTCGGCGAGTCGGTCAGTTCGTTGTACGTGGATTGAATCCGGGAGTCGGGAATGGGGAATAGGGAATCGTAAAAAGCAGCGCCGCACATGCTTCTACCGATTCTCGATTCCCCATTCCCGATTCCCCGCTCCAAAGGCTCATCTGGTCGCGGATGAGTCTCCAAACCGCTGCGAGGCGGTCCTAACGCTGCAAAGTGAGTAAACCAACATGTCCGAACACATCATCAAGGCCACTGGCCGCAACGTCGAGGGGAAGGGTGCGAGCCGCCGCCTGCGTCGTGCCGCCAGCATCCCGGCCATCATCTACGGCGGCAGCGCCGCGCCGCAGCCGGTCCAGCTGGACCACGAGAAGATCTGGCTCGCCAGCCAGCACGAGTGGTTCTACTCCTCGATCCTGAGCCTGGACCTCGACGGCAAGGTCGAGCAGGTGCTGCTGCGCGATATGCAGCGTCACCCGTTCAAGCAGATCATCATGCACCTGGACTTCCAGCGCGTTGACGCCAACCAGGCGATCCGCGTGGCCGTGCCGCTGCACTTCCTCAACGAAGACAAGTCGCCGGCCGGCAAGGCCGCCGACGTCGTGGTCACCCACGAGCTCAACGAAGTCGAAGTCAGCTGCCTGCCGAAGGACCTGCCGGAGTTCCTGGAAATCGACCTGTCGGCCCTGGCCGTCGGCGACATCGTCCACCTGTCCGAGATCAAGCTGCCCAAGGGCGTCGAGATCCCCGAGCTGAAGCTGGGCAAGGAACACGACGTCGCCGTCGTGATCGCCAAGCACGGCAAGGAAGAGGCCGAGCCGGCCGCCGATGCGCCGGTCGCCGAAGTGCCGGCCGCCAAGGTCGCGAAGAAGGACGAAGACAAGAAGTAATCGCTTGCCGGCGCGCCTTCACGGGCGCGCCGGTCTGCGTTTGCGGACTGTCGTGAGTCATGGCGGAATTGCGCCTGATCGTCGGCCTGGGCAACCCCGGCGCCGAATACACCCGGACCCGGCACAATGCCGGGTTCTGGTTTGTGGACGCCCTGAATGCGAAGTACGGCGGGCGTTTCGGTCTTGAGTCCAAGCTGTTCGGCGAGACCTCGAAGATCGAGATCGGCGGCCGTCCGGTGTGGTTGCTCAAGCCGGCTACCTTCATGAATCTGTCCGGCAAGTCGGTCACCGCCGCCTTGCGTTACTGGAAGATCGAGCCGGAAGGAGCGCTGCTGGCGCACGATGAACTCGACCTGCCGCCGGGCGCGGCGCGGCTCAAGTTCGACGGCGGCCATGGCGGCCAGAACGGCTTGCGCGACACCATGCAATTGCTCGGCCACGGCAAGTTCCACCGCCTGCGCGTGGGCATCGGCCATCCCGGCCACAAGGACAAGGTCACCCCGTGGGTGCTCGGCCGTCCCGGCAAGGACGACGAAGCGGTCATCCTGCGCGCGATCGACGAGGCCATCGATGTGATGCCGCTGGCGGTCAAGGGCAATTTCATGGATGCGATGACGCAGTTGCACACTGCGAAGCCGTGAATGGGGAATCGGGAATCGGGAATCGTCAGGGCCCGCTTCTCGATTCCCGATTCTCGATTCTCTATTCCCGGATTAAAAAGCCATGGGCATCAAATGCGGCATCGTCGGCCTGCCCAACGTCGGCAAGTCGACCCTCTTCAACGCGCTGACCAAGGCGGGCATCGCCGCGGCCAACTTCCCGTTCTGCACGATCGAGCCCAACGTCGGCGCCGTGCCGGTGCCGGATCCGCGTCTGAATGCGCTGGCTGAGATCGTCAAGCCGCAGAAGCTGATTCCCACCGCGGTCGAGTTCGTCGATATCGCCGGCCTGGTCGCCGGCGCCGCCAGCGGGCAAGGCCTGGGCAACAAGTTCCTGGCCCACATCCGCGAAGTCGATGCGATCACCCATGTGGTGCGCTGCTTCGAAAACCCGGACGTGATCCACGTCAACAACAAGGTCGATCCGATCGCCGATATCGAGACCATCGACACCGAGCTGGCCCTGGCCGACCTGGAAAGCGTCGAGAAGGCCTACCAGCGCGCCGAGCGCTCGGCCAAGACCGGCGACAAGGAAGCGATCGTGCGCAAGGAAGTCCTGGGCCGCGTGCGCGCGGGCCTGGACGCGGGCAAGGCCGCGCGCACGCTGGACCTGTCCGAGGACGACAAGGCGGCCGTGCGCGACCTGTTCCTGCTCACCCTCAAGCCGGTCATGTACGTGGCCAACGTGCTGGAGGACGGGTTCGAGAACAATCCTCACCTGGATGCGGTGCGCGAACGCGCGATCGCCGAGGGCGCCCAGGTCGTGCCGGTGTCGGCGGCGATCGAGGAAGAGCTCAGCCAGCTCGACGATGCCGACCGCGACACCTTCCTGGCCGATCTGGGCTTGGCCGAGCCGGGCCTCAACCGCCTGATCCGCGCCGGTTACGCGCTGCTGGGCCTGCAGACCTATTTCACCGCCGGGGTGAAGGAAGTGCGCGCCTGGACGGTCAAGGCCGGCTCGACCGCGCCGCAGGCCGCGGCGGTGATCCATACCGACTTCGAGAAGGGCTTCATCCGCGCCGAAACCATCGCCTACGACGATTTCATCAAGTACAAGGGCGAGTCCGGCGCCCGCGACGCCGGCCGTCTGCGCCTGGAAGGCAAGGAATATCGCGTCCAAGAGGGCGATGTACTGCACTTTCGGTTCAATGTCTGAGTAGACTACGCGGCCCGTCCCCGGATGGCCGCGGCCGCAGTCGGCGGGTCGGAAAATTTTTCAAAAAGTTGTGTGAAAGTTCGTTGACTTCCTGAAGATCGCACGCCAGAATTACGGGCTCTTTCGGAGGGATACCCAAGCGGCCAACGGGGGCAGACTGTAAATCTGCTGGCTTACGCCTTCGGTGGTTCGAATCCACCTCCCTCCACCAGATGTTTCAAGCCGCACGTGTCTGGTGACAAAGCTTCAAGAGTTCGACAGGCAGTGCGACACGTTCCAACGCTGTAATGGCTGTACGCGGCGCGGGAGTAGTTCAATGGTTAGAGCCTCAGCCTTCCAAGCTGATAATGCGGGTTCGAATCCCGTCTCCCGCTCCATTGAATCCACTCTTGGCGACCCCATTGCAGCAAGGCCCGGTTGATCGGGCCGCAACACCGAGTTCCACGCTCACGTAGCTCAGTCGGTAGAGCACCTCCTTGGTAAGGAGGAGGTCGAAGGTTCGATTCCTTTCGTGAGCACCACATCCCGCAGTACCGGCTGCTTTACCAACAGCCACCGCAACACACAGACCACAAACGAGAAGCGACAGCCATGGCTAAGGGTAAATTCGAGCGCACCAAGCCGCACGTGAACGTCGGCACGATCGGTCACGTTGACCACGGCRAGACGACGCTGACGGCGGCGCTGACCAAGGTGGGCGCTGAGCGTTTCGGTGGCGAGTTCAAGGCGTACGACGCGA
>NZ_JBFRDR010000041.1:0-17444 GCF_052113885.1 Lysobacter sp. TAB13
GACCAGGGCCAGGCGGGCGACAACGCCGGTCTGCTGCTGCGCGGCACCAAGCGTGACGACGTGGAGCGCGGCCAGGTGCTGTGCAAGCCGGGTTCGATCAAGCCGCACACCGACTTCGAAGCCGAAGTGTATGTGCTGTCGAAGGACGAAGGCGGCCGTCACACCCCGTTCTTCAAGGGCTACCGTCCGCAGTTCTACTTCCGCACCACCGACATCACCGGCGCTTGCGAGCTGCCGGAAGGCGTCGAGATGGTGATGCCGGGCGACAACGTGAAGATGGTGGTGTCGCTGATCAACCCGGTGGCGATGGACGAAGGCCTGCGTTTCGCGATTCGCGAAGGCGGCCGTACCGTCGGCGCCGGCGTGGTGGCGAAGATCATCAAGTGACGATTTGACCCGGGCGCGCTCGCGCGCCCGGCTTCGTCAAATCGTCATCCTCGCGAAGGCGGGGATCCAGAGACGAGGACGAAGTCCGAAGTCTCAGGCAAAAGCAAGAATGTTCATCCCAACCCACCGGCGATGAATGCAAGCCCAAGCGAACGGCGGGCCGGCAACCCGGTCCGCCTTCGTTGTTTCAAAGCTCCGTGTTTTCGAACACAATGATCGACCGGCGATCCGCCTGAGAATGGCGTTGATCCGGGTCAGAAGATTTCAAGACGTACGCCAGTAGCTCAATTGGCAGAGCAGCGGTCTCCAAAACCGCAGGTTGGGGGTTCGAGTCCCTCCTGGCGTGCCACTCGACACCGAGCCGGTTCGGACGACCCGGCGACTGGAATGCATTGAAAGGGCCGCGCAGGGATGGGCGGGCTTTCGCGAGGGAATCGCCCCGAGAATGAACAGCAAGGCCGAACAACACAAATCCGGCGGCGCCGGTGACATCGTCAAATACGCCCTGGCTCTGCTGCTGGCGGCCGGCGGTGTGTTCGCCTACCTCTGGTTCGAGAACTGGAGCGGCCCGCTGCGTTCAGGCGTGGTCGTGGCCGGTCTGCTCGCCGGCGCGGCGGTGTTCATGCTGACCAGCAAGGGCATCCAGACCCGCGAGTTCCTGTCCGAATCGCGCTTCGAACTGCGCAAGGTGGTCTGGCCGACCCGTGAAGAAGCGCTAAAGACCACGTGGGTGGTCATGATCGCGGTGGCCATCCTGAGCCTGATCCTGTCCAGCTTCGACTGGGTGATCCAGGCCGCGGTCAAATTCCTGCTGTCGCGCTGAGGAGACGACCGACTTGAATACGCAAGACAACAAGCGTTGGTACGTAGTCCACGCCTACTCCGGTTTCGAGAAGTCCGTGGCCCAGGCGCTGCGCGACCGCATCGTCCGTTTCGAAATGCAGGACCGCTTCGGCGACGTCCTGGTCCCGACCGAAGAAGTCGTGGAAATGCGTTCCGGCCAGAAGCGCCGTTCCGAGCGCAAGTTTTTCCCGGGTTACGTCCTGGTCCAGATCTCCACGCATGACGAAGCCGGCATTCCGCGCATCGACAGCGAGAGCTGGCACCTGATCAAGGAAACCCCGAAGGTCATGGGTTTCATCGGCGGCACCGCCGATCGCCCGCTGCCGATCCAGGACAGCGAGGCCGACCGCATCCTGCAGCGCGTTCAGGAAGGCGTCGAGAAGCCGCGTCCGAAGGTGCTGTTCGAGCCGGGCGAGATGGTCCGCGTGGTCGATGGCCCGTTCGTGGACTTCAACGGCGTGGTCGAAGAAATCAACTACGAGAAGAGCCGCCTGCGCGTCGCGGTGCTGATCTTCGGCCGTTCGACCCCGGTCGAGCTGGAATTCGGTCAGGTCGAAAAGGCCACCTGAGTCTGGCGGCGCCGGCGCGTCCGGTCCCGCTCCGATCTGCGGGCTGCAAAGTCCGAAAAACCTGATATAGTGTGCGGCTCGCTGCCTTTGTGTGGCGGGCCTTGCCTGTTCGGCCGCCCCTGTGCATTCGTCCCGGGCGGCTGTCTGCGTAAGTCAAATGCTTGATTTAGAAGCGTTAAATTCAATACGCGATACCGGAACGCGCGATTTCCGGTCCGATGGGGAGCCTGCGGTCAAGGCGCTAGCACCCGGAGAGAAACCAAAATGGCAAAGAAAGTAGTCGGCTACATCAAGCTGCAGGTCAAGGCCGGTCAGGCCAACCCCTCGCCGCCGGTCGGTCCTGCGCTGGGTCAGCGCGGTCTGAACATCATGGAGTTCTGCAAAGCGTTCAACGCCGCGACCTCCAAGCTCGAGCCGGGTCTGCCGACGCCGGTCATCATCACGGCCTATTCGGACCGTACCTTCACCTTCGTCACCAAGTCGACCCCGGCTTCGGTGCTGCTGAAGAAGGCCGCGGGCATCACCTCCGGCTCCAAGCGCCCGAACACCGACAAGGTGGGCAAGGTCACCCGTAAGCAGCTCGAAGACATCGCCAAGGCGAAAGAAGCCGATCTGACCGCGGCCGATCTGGACGCGGCGGTGAAGACGATTGCGGGCTCCGCCCGCAGCATGGGTCTGGTGGTGGAGGGCTGATCATGGCAATCACGAAGCGCGAAAAAGCAATCAAGGCCGCCGTTGTTCCGGGTAAGGCTTACTCCTTCGACGAAGCCGTCAAGATCGTCAAGACCGCCACCAAGGCCAAGTTCGTCGAGTCCGTCGACGTGTCCGTCCGTCTGGGCGTGGACGCGAAGAAGTCCGACCAGCAGGTGCGCGGCTCGACCGTGCTGCCGGCCGGTACCGGCAAGTCGGTGCGCGTGGCGGTGTTCGCCCCCGCCGGCGCCAAGGCCGACGAGGCCCTGGCCGCGGGCGCCGAAGCCGTGGGCATGGACGATCTGGCCGAGAAGATGCAGGCCGGCGATCTGAACTACGACGTCGTCATCGCTACCCCGGACGCCATGCGCGTGGTCGGTAAGCTCGGTCAGGTGCTGGGCCCGCGCGGCCTGATGCCGAACCCGAAGGTCGGCACCGTCTCGGCCAACCCGGCCGAAGCGGTCAAGAACGCCAAGGGCGGCCAGGTGCGTTACCGCACCGACAAGGCCGGCATCATCCACTGCACCATCGGCAAGGTCTCCTTCGAGGACGGCTCGCTGAAGGACAACCTGCAGGCGCTGCTGCTCGACCTGATCAAGGCCAAGCCGTCCACCGCCAAGGGTCAGTACCTGCAGAAGATCTCGATCAGCTCGACCATGGGTCCGGGCGTGATCGTCGATCAGACCTCGCTGACGCTTAAATAATCAAACAGGAATGAGCGAAGAGAAGTGAGGAGTGAGCGGAAAGCCAAATCCGCTCGTACTCGTTTCCCACTTCTCCCAACTCGTTCCTAGCTTTTTGAGGGCATCGCCCCGGGCCCAGGCCCGAAGCGATAGCCGTCAAAGACCGCAGGCGCGGTCAGCGCGTACCGACGACGGGCAGGGAAGCTCGACACGGCAAGGAGTCGCCGTCGGTTCTAGCGGGATCGCTTAATTCGACTCTTCGGAGCCGGGCCGGCGTAGATGGTGCCCCTACTGAAATTTTTCAGGAACGGCCACCACCGGGATGCCGCAGGCATCCCCGGCGCCCACGGACGGTCGCCGCCCAGGACCGCGAACGGCAGGAGCCGTAAGCGGAGTTAATAGTGCCGGGATTGGATGTTCAGGGATTGGGGATCGGTTGAAGCCGGCGAAAGCCGCTCTGTCGATCCCGGCTCGCGAATCCCGAATCCCGGCCTTGGAGGAGTGCAATGGCTCTTAATCTGTCTCAGAAGCAAGAAGTAGTCGCCGAACTGGCAGAAGTCGCTGCGAAGGCTCACTCCTTGATTGCCGCCGAGTACGCAGGCATCACGGTCGGTCAAATGACCGCGATGCGTAAAAAGGCTCGTGAAACCGGTGTGTACTTGCGTGTTGTCAAGAACACCCTGGCGTCGCGCGCCGTGGCTGGTACCGAATACGAGTGCGTCCAGGACAAGCTCGTCGGTCCGCTGCTGTATGCGTTCTCGACCGAAGAACCCGGCGCTGCCGGGCGTCTTATCAAGGAATTCGCCAAGGGCAACGACAAGCTGAAGGCCAAGGTCGTCGCGATGGGTGGTCAGGTGTATCCGGCCAGCCACGTCGATGTCCTCGCCTCTCTGCCGACCCTCGAGCAGGCCCTGGCCATGTTGGCCCGCGTCCTGTCCGAACCCGCCAGCATGTTCGCCCGCGCCGTCAAGGCCGTGGCCGACAAGCAGGGCGGCGGCGAAGTCGCTGCCGAAGCTCCGGCGGAAGCGGAACCGGCTTAATCGCCCGTCCGCGTTCGCGACCGCTTCACTGAACCCGATTCGAAAGATCAATATTTCCTGAGGTTATTCAAATGTCCCTTTCCAACGAACAAATCGTTGACGCCATCGCCGAAAAGACCCTGATGGAAGTCATGGAGCTGGTCCGTGCGATCGAAGAGAAGTTCGGCGTTTCCGCCGCTGCTCCGGTCGTCGCCGGCGTCGCCGCCGAGCAGGCCGCTCCGGTCGAAGAGCAGACCGAGTTCAACGTCATCCTGAAGGCTGCCGGCGACAAGAAGGTCGAAGTCATCAAGGCCGTGCGCGCCATCACCGGCCTGGGTCTGAAGGAAGCCAAGGACCTGGTCGAAGGCGCTCCGCAGACTGTCAAGGAAGCGGTCAACAAGGCCGACTCCGAGAAGTTCAAGAAGGATCTCGAAGCCGCTGGTGCGACTGTCGAAGTCAAGTAAGCAGTACTTGCGTCGCCGAGTTTCTTTGGCGACCACTGAAGGCTGGGGACGAAAGTCCCCGGCCTTTGGCCGTTCCACGGGAAACGGGAATGGTGAATCGGGAATCGTAAGAGCGGGTTGATCGCTTTTACCGATTCTCGATTCCCCATTCTCGATTCCCGGCCCCAACGAGTTGGCAGTTGGAAGTAGCGGGAGAAGGCGTGCTGGTGCCGGCAATACCAGCGACTTCCCACTGGCAATTTTAGTTTTCAGACATTAGTCCCTGAACCGCGGACGCGCGGTTCGCCCGGAAGGCGCCAAGCGCGGCTTTCCCGGCCCCACAGCTAATCGAGGCGGTAGCTCACCATGACCACAGCTTCCACGACGCAGCAATATTCGTTCACCGAAAAGAAGCGCATCCGCAAGGATTTCGGTAAGCGCAAATCCATCCTCGAAGTTCCCTTCCTGCTCGCGATCCAGGTCGATTCCTATCGCGAATTCCTGCAGGAACACACCGACCCGGCCAAGCGCGCCGATCGCGGCTTGCACGCGGCCCTCAAGTCGGTGTTCCCGATTTCCAGCTACAGCGGCAACGCCGCGCTCGAGTACGTGGGCTACAAGCTCGGCGACCCGGTGTTCGACGAGCGCGAATGCCGTAACCGCGGCCTGTCCTACGGCGCTCCGCTGCGCGTGACCGTGCGCCTGGTGATCTACGATCGCGAGTCCTCGACCAAGGCCATCAAGTACGTGAAGGAGCAGGAGGTCTACATGGGCGAGATTCCGCTCATGACCGACAACGGCACCTTCATCGTCAACGGCACCGAGCGCGTCATCGTCTCGCAGCTGCACCGCTCGCCGGGCGTGTTCTTCGATCACGACCGCGGCAAGACCCACAGTTCGGGCAAGCTGCTGTACAGCGCCCGCATCATTCCGTATCGCGGCTCGTGGCTCGACTTCGAGTACGACCCGAAGGATGCGCTGTTCACCCGTATCGACCGTCGCCGCAAGCTGCCGGTGACCGTGCTGCTGCGCGCGCTGGGCTACAACAACACCGAGATGCTGGCCGAGTTCTTCGAGATCAACACCTTCCACATCATGCCCGAGGGCGTGCAGTGGGAACTGGTCTCCGAGCGCCTGCGCGGCGAAACCCTCGACTTCGATCTGGCCGACGGCGACAAGGTCATCGTCGAAGCCGGCAAGCGCATCACCGCGCGCCACGTGAAGCAGATGGAACAGTCCGGCATCGCCGCGCTGGCCGTGCCCGACGCCTACCTGGTCGGCCGCATCCTGTCGCACGACGTGGTCGATACCAAGTCCGGCGAACTGCTGGCTTCGGCCAACGACGAAATCAGCGAAGAACAGCTCGCCGCGTTCCGCAAGGCCGGTATCGAAGTGGTCGGCACGATCTGGGTCAACGACCTCGACCGCGGCCCGTACATCTCCAACACCCTGCGCATCGATCCGTCCAAGACCCAGCTCGAAGCGCTGGTCGAGATCTACCGCATGATGCGTCCCGGCGAGCCGCCGACCAAGGACGCCGCGCAGAACCTGTTCCACAACCTGTTCTTCACCTTCGAGCGCTACGACCTGTCGGGCGTGGGTCGGATGAAGTTCAACCGCCGCATCGGCCGCAAGGAAACCCTCGGCGCCTCGGTGCTGTACGACGCCAAGTACTTTGCCGAGCGCAAGGACGAAGAGTCGGTGCGCCTGCGCAACGAGCTGGGCCAGACCTCGGACATCCTCGACGTCATCCGCGTGCTGACCGAGATCCGCAACGGTCGCGGCGTGGTGGACGACATCGATCACCTGGGTAACCGTCGCGTGCGTTCGGTCGGCGAAATGGCCGAGAACACCTTCCGCGTCGGCCTGGTCCGCGTCGAGCGCGCGGTCAAGGAGCGCCTGTCGATGGCCGAGTCCGAAGGCCTCACGCCGCAGGAACTCATCAACGCCAAGCCTGTCGCCGCCGCGATCAAGGAGTTCTTCGGCTCCTCGCAGCTGTCGCAGTTCATGGATCAGAACAACCCGCTGTCGGAAGTCACGCACAAGCGTCGCGTGTCGGCCCTCGGCCCGGGCGGCCTGACCCGCGAACGCGCCGGCTTCGAAGTGCGCGACGTGCACCCGACCCATTACGGCCGCGTGTGCACCATCGAAACGCCTGAAGGCCCGAACATCGGCCTGATCAACTCGCTGGCCGTGTTCGCCCGCACCAACAAGTACGGCTTCCTCGAGACGCCGTACCGCAAGGTCGTGGACGGCAAGGTCACCGACGACGTCGAGTTCCTGTCAGCGATCGAAGAGAACGAGTACGTCATCGCCCAGGCCAACGCGCCGCAGGACGACAAGGGCATGATCACCGCCCAGTTCGTCGCCTGCCGCTTCCAGGGCGAAACCCTGCTCAAGCCGCCGTCCGAGATCCACTTCATGGACGTCTCGCCGATGCAGACCGTGTCGGTCGCCGCCGCGCTGGTTCCGTTCCTGGAGCACGACGACGCCAACCGCGCGCTGATGGGCGCGAACATGCAGCGCCAGGCCGTTCCGACCCTGCGTTCGCAGAAGCCGCTGGTCGGCACCGGCATCGAGCGCGCCGTGGCGCGCGACTCGGGCGTGACGGTGAACGCGCTGCGCGGCGGCACGATCGAGCAGATCGACGCGGCCCGCATCGTGGTCAAGGTCAACGAGAGCGAAATCTCCGGCGTGACCGATGCCGGCGTGGACATCTACAACCTGATCAAGTACACGCGTTCGAACCAGAACACCTGTATCAACCAGAGCCCGCTGGTCAAGGTCGGCGACGTGATCGCCCGCGGCGACGTGCTGGCCGACGGTCCGTCGACCGACATCGGCGAGCTCGCGCTCGGCCAGAACATGCTGGTCGCGTTCATGCCGTGGAACGGCTACAACTTCGAAGACTCGATCCTGCTCTCCGAGCGCGTGGTCGAAGAGGATCGTTACACCACGATCCACATCGAAGAGCTGACCTGCTCGGCGCGCGACACCAAGCTGGGGCCGGAAGAAATCTCCGCCGACATCCCGAACGTCTCCGAGCAGGCATTGAACCGCCTCGACGAGTCGGGCGTGGTCTACATCGGCGCGGAAGTGCGTGCCGGCGACATCCTGGTCGGCAAGGTCACGCCGAAGGGCGAGTCGCAGCTGACTCCGGAAGAGAAGCTGCTGCGCGCGATCTTCGGCGAGAAGGCTTCCGACGTTAAGGACAGCTCGCTGCGCGTGCCCCCGGGCATGGACGGCACCGTCATCGACGTGCAGGTCTTCACCCGCGACGGCATCGAGAAGGACAAGCGCGCCCGTCAGATCGAAGAGTCGGAAATCCGCCGGGTCAAGAAGGACTTCGACGACCAGTTCCGCATCCTGGAAGCGGCCATCTACGATCGTCTGCGCACGCAGCTGATCGGCAAGACCGCCAACGGCGGCGCCGGCCTGAAGAAGGGCGACACTGTCACCTCCCTGGTGCTGGACGGCCTGAAGAAGTCCGACTGGTTCACCCTGCGCATGAAGGACGAGGAAGCGATCGAGGCGATCGAGCGCGCGCAGAAGCAGATCGACGTCCATCAGAAGGAATTCGATCGTCGCTTCGCCGACAAGCGCGGCAAGATCACCCAGGGCGACGACCTCGCGCCGGGCATCCTCAAGACGGTCAAGGTGTTCCTGGCGGTCAAGCGCCGCATCCAGCCGGGCGACAAGATGGCCGGCCGTCACGGCAACAAGGGTGTCGTGTCCACGATCGTTCCGGTCGAGGACATGCCCTACGCGGCCGACGGCCAGACCGTCGATATCGTGCTGAACCCGCTGGGCGTGCCGTCGCGTATGAACATCGGCCAGATCCTGGAAGTGCATCTGGGCTGGGCCGCCAAGGGCCTGGGTCAGAAGATCCAGCGCATGCTGGAGGCGCAACAGAAGATCTCCGAACTGCGCAAGTTCCTCGACGACATCTACAACCACGACCAGAAGCTGCACGGCCAGCGCGTGGATCTGAAGCAGTTCACCGATGAGGAACTGCTGACGCTCGCGCACAACCTGACCGACGGCGTGCCGATGGCGACGCCGGTGTTCGACGGCGCGGCCGAAGTCGAGATCAAGCGCATGCTCGAACTGGCCGAACTGCCGAGCAGCGGCCAGGCCGTGCTGCACGACGGCCGTACCGGCGAAGCCTTCGAGCGTCCGGTGACGATCGGCTACATGCACATGCTGAAGCTGAACCACCTGGTCGACGACAAGATGCACGCGCGTTCGACCGGTCCGTACTCGCTCGTCACCCAGCAGCCGCTGGGCGGCAAGGCGCAGTTCGGCGGCCAGCGTTTCGGCGAAATGGAAGTCTGGGCGCTGGAAGCTTACGGCGCGGCCTACACCCTGCAGGAAATGCTGACGGTGAAGTCCGACGACGTGCAGGGCCGCAACCAGATGTACAAGAACATCGTCGACGGCGAGTACGAGATGGTCGCCGGCATGCCGGAGTCCTTCAACGTGCTGGTGAAGGAAATCCGCTCGCTCGCGATCAACATGGAGCTGGAAGAGAACTGATGGCCGGACACGGCTGAAAGAGAAGGGGATCGCGGGATCGGCGCCGAGCGCCGCCCGCGGTTCCCGGCTCCGGATCCGATCCGCTTTCGCTCCCCAGTTTCCTGCCGACGAATTCCTCCGATTGGAGTAAAGAAATGAAAGACTTGCTCAATCTCTTCAACCAGCAGCGTCCCGCGCTGGACTTCGACGCGATCAAGATCGCGTTGGCTTCTCCCGACCTGATCCGTTCGTGGTCGTTCGGCGAAGTGAAGAAGCCGGAAACCATCAACTACCGTACCTTCAAGCCCGAACGCGACGGCCTGTTCTGCGCCGCGATCTTCGGACCGATCAAGGACTACGAGTGCCTGTGCGGCAAGTACAAGCGCATGAAGCACCGTGGCGTGGTCTGCGAGAAGTGCGGCACCGAAGTCACGCTGGCCAAGGTCCGCCGCGAGCGCATGGGTCACATCGACCTGGCTTCGCCGGTCGCCCACATCTGGTTCCTCAAGTCGCTGCCCTCGCGCATCGGCCTGATGCTGGACATGACCCTGCGCGACATCGAGCGCATCCTGTACTTCGAAGCCTATGTCGTGACCGAGCCGGGTCTGACCCCGATGGAACGCGGCAACCTGCTGACCGAAGAGCAGTACCTGACCGCGCGCCAGGAGCACGGCGACGACTTCGAAGCCGCCATGGGCGCCGAAGCCGTTTACGACCTGCTGCGCACGATCGATCTGCAGGCCGAGATGCTGCAGCTGAAGGAAGAGATCGCCTCGACCAACAGCGAAACCAAGCTCAAGCGCCTGACCAAGCGCATCAAGCTGGTCGAAGCCTTCCTTGAATCCGGCAACCGTCCGGAGTGGATGGTCATGACCGTGCTGCCGGTGCTGCCGCCGGACCTGCGTCCGCTGGTTCCGTTGGAAGGCGGCCGCTTCGCGACCTCCGACCTCAACGACCTGTACCGCCGCGTCATCAACCGCAACAACCGCCTGCGCCGCCTGCTCGAACTCAATGCGCCCGACATCATCGTGCGCAACGAAAAGCGCATGCTGCAGGAATCGGTCGACGCCCTGATGGACAACGGCCGCCGCGGCCGCGCCATCACCGGCACCAACAAGCGCCCGCTCAAGTCGCTGGCCGACATGATCAAGGGCAAGCAGGGCCGGTTCCGTCAGAACCTGCTCGGCAAGCGCGTGGACTACTCGGGCCGTTCGGTCATCGTGGTCGGCCCGACCCTGCGTCTGCACGAGTGCGGCCTGCCGAAGAAGATGGCGCTGGAACTGTTCAAGCCCTTCATCTTCGCCAAGCTGCAGCGCCGCGGTCTGGCGACCACGATCAAGGCCGCCAAGAAGCTGGTCGAGCGCGAAGAAGCGGAAGTCTGGGACATCCTCGAAGAGGTGATCCGCGAGCATCCGGTGCTGTTGAACCGCGCGCCGACCCTGCACCGTCTGGGCATCCAGGCGTTCGAGCCGGTGTTGATCGAAGGCAAGGCCATCCAGCTGCACCCGCTGGTCTGCACCGCGTTCAACGCCGACTTCGACGGTGACCAGATGGCCGTCCACGTGCCGCTCTCGCTGGAAGCCCAGTTGGAAGCGCGCGCGCTGATGATGGCGTCGAACAACATCCTCTCGCCGGCCAACGGCGAGCCGATCATCGTGCCGTCGCAGGACGTCGTGCTGGGTCTGTACTACATGACCCGCGCCCTGGAGAACAAGGCGGGCGAGGGCATGGTGTTCGCCAACGTCGCCGAAGTGAAGCGCGCCTACGACAACCGCGTCGTGCAGATCCACGCCAAGGTCAAGGTCCGCATCAGCGAGATCGTGATCAACGAGGACGGCACCCGCGAGCCCAAGACCTCGATCGTCGACACCACCGTCGGCCGCGCCCTGCTGCGCGAGATCCTGCCCGACGGCCTGCCGTACGCGCTGGCCAACACCGAGCTGACCAAGAAGAACATCAGCCGATTGATCAACTCGTGCTACCGCATGCTCGGCCTGAAGGACACCGTCGTGTTCGCCGACCGCCTGATGTACACCGGCTTCGCTTACGCAACCCGCGCCGGCGTCTCCATCGGCATCGACGACATGATCATCCCGGGCGAGAAGAAGGGCATCCTGGCCGAGGCCGAGACCGAAGTGCTGGAAATCCAGCAGCAGTACCAGTCCGGTCTGGTCACCGCCGGCGAGCGCTACAACAAGGTCGTCGATATCTGGTCGCGCACGAACGAGCGCGTGGCCAAGGCGATGATGGACGCGATCGGTACCGACACCGTCGCCAATGCGGAAGGCAAGATGGTTCCGCAGAAGTCGATGAACTCGATTTACATCATGGCCGACTCCGGCGCGCGTGGTTCGCAGGCGCAGATCCGTCAGCTGGCCGGTATGCGCGGCCTGATGGCGCGTCCGGACGGCTCGATCATCGAAACGCCGATCACCGCGAACTTCCGCGAAGGCCTGAACGTTCTTCAGTACTTCATCTCGACCCACGGCGCGCGTAAGGGCCTGGCCGATACCGCGTTGAAGACGGCGAACTCGGGTTACCTGACCCGTCGTCTGGTCGACGTGGCGCAGGACGTGGTGATCACCGAAGACGATTGCGGAACGCTCGAGGGTCTGACCATGACCCCGATCGTCGAAGGCGGCGACGTGGTCGAACCGCTGCGCGATCGCGTGCTGGGCCGCGTGGTGGCCGAGGACGTGTTCCTGCCGGGCAACGACGAAGATCCGATCGTCACCCGCAACACCCTGCTCGACGAAGCCTGGGTGGCCAAGCTCGAGGACGCCAGCGTCCAGTCGATCAAGGTCCGCTCCACGATCACCTGCACCAGCAGCTTCGGCGTGTGCGCGAACTGCTACGGTCGCGACCTCGGCCGCGGCCACCTGGTCAACCACGGCGAAGCGGTCGGCGTCGTCGCCGCTCAGTCGATCGGCGAGCCCGGCACCCAGCTGACCATGCGTACCTTCCACATCGGTGGTGCGGCATCGCGAGCTGCGGCGATCGACAACGTCACGGTCAAGACCACCGGTTCGATCAAGTTCAACAACCTCAAGCACGTCGGCCACGCCAACGGTCACCTGGTCGCGGTCTCGCGTTCGGGCGAACTGTCGGTGCTCGACCCGCACGGCCGCGAGCGCGAGCGCTACAAGCTGCCGTACGGCGCGACCGTCAATATCAAGGACGGCGCCGAGATCAAGGCCGGCCAGACCGTCGCCAACTGGGATCCGCATAACCACCCGATCGTTTCGGAAGTCGCCGGTTTCATTCGCTTCATCGACTTCGTCGATGGCGTGACCGTGATCGAGAAGACCGACGAACTCACCGGCCTGGCCTCGCGCGAGATCACCGATCCCAAGCGTCGCGGTTCGCAGGGCAAGGATCTGCGTCCGATCGTGCGCATCGTCGATAAGAACGGCAAGGATCTGTCGATCCCCAACACCGATCTGCCGGCGCAGTACCTGCTGCCGCCGCGTTCGATCGTCAACCTGCAGGACGGCGCCGCGGTCGGCGTGGGCGACGTGGTCGCCAAGATCCCGCAGGAAGCGTCGAAGACCCGCGACATCACCGGTGGTCTGCCGCGCGTGGCCGACTTGTTCGAAGCGCGCAAGCCCAAGGACCCGGCGATCCTCGCGGAAGTCTCCGGCATCGTCAGCTTCGGCAAGGACACCAAGGGCAAGCAGCGCCTGATCATCAAGCAGGCCGACGGTGAAGAGCACGAAGAGCTGATCCCGAAGTACCGCCAGATCATCGTGTTCGAAGGCGAGCACGTGGAGAAGGGCGAGACCGTGGTGGACGGCGAGCCGAGCCCGCAGGACATCCTGCGCCTGCTCGGCGTGGAGCCCCTGGCCGTGTACCTGACCAAGGAAATCCAGGACGTCTACCGCCTGCAGGGCGTGAAGATCAACGACAAGCACATCGAAGTGATCGTCCGTCAGATGCTGCGCAAGGTCGAAATCACCGACCACGGCGACAGCAAGTTCCTGCACGGCGAGCAGATCGAGCGTCAGCGCTTCGTCGAAGAGAACGCGCGCCTGCTGGCCCGTAACCTGATCCCGGCCAAGTACGACCCGGTCCTGCTGGGCATCACCAAGGCCTCGCTGGCGACCGAATCGTTCATTTCGGCGGCGTCCTTCCAGGAAACCACCCGCGTGCTGACCGAGGCCGCCGTGCGCGGTACCCGCGATGGCCTGCGCGGCCTGAAGGAAAACGTGATCGTCGGCCGTCTGATCCCGGCCGGCACCGGCCTGGCGTACCACACCCAGCGCCGCAAGAACGCTTCGGGTCTGACCGACCAGGAAATGGAAGCGCTGTCCGGTCCGGTCGTTGCGGTCGAGGCTCCGGCCCCGGCGGCGGCCGAAGCGGTGACCGGCGACGACAACGCGTAAGCGCTGATCGCTCCGACGCGGTTCCAGAACAAGGCGGGCAGCGATGCCCGCCTTGTTTTTTGCCCGCTCCCCCGGCGCGGCCGGCGTGGGGCGGGGTGGCGCCGATTGGGGCTGGCAAAACCAGCGAAGTGTGCTATCTTCGCAGACCGGATCAACCCGTATGGGCTGAATCCCAGATCACGAAATTAGGCGCAGGGAGCGCCTAGTGTTCGGCCCAAGGCAGGGCGGGATCAATCGAATAGGTATGGAGTCGGCGCAAACAGGCGCTGGTTCTGCCTGTTCGTGTCGCCTGCGTTGACGGAAACGTTCAGCGCGGGCTATACTTTTTCGTCTCGGCAGGTCGGAAGTCTTCGGCGTGCCGTTTGTTTCTCACGAAGCGGCCGCCCGGCCCCTCAATACAAGAGTTCTAGATGGCAACCATCAATCAGCTCGTCCGCAAGCCGCGGCAGGCGACCACCTACAAGAGCGCCTCGCCGGCGCTCGCGAACTGCCCGCAGCGTCGCGGCGTTTGCACCCGCGTGTACACCACGACCCCGAAGAAGCCGAACTCGGCTCTGCGTAAGGTCGCCAAGGTGCGCCTGACCAACGGTTACGAAGTCATTTCGTACATCGGCGGCGAAGGCCACAACCTGCAGGAGCACTCGGTCGTGCTGATCCGCGGCGGTCGCGTCAAGGACCTGCCGGGCGTGCGCTACCACACCGTGCGCGGCTCGCTCGACGCCGCCGGTGTGGCCAAGCGCCGCCAGAGCCGCTCCAAGTACGGCGCCAAGCGTCCGAAGTCCTAAGCGCGTCGCTGCCTCGGCGAGCGCCCGGCGCCGCCACCCGCCAGCACGTCTGTCAAGAATCAAGAAAATAGGTACGCACCATGTCGCGTAAAGGTTCCACCCCACAGCGTTCGGTTCTGCCCGATCCCAAGCACGGCAGCGAGACGATCGCGCGCTTCATCAATATGGTCATGCAGAGCGGCAAGAAGTCCGTCGCCGAGAAGATCGTTTACGGCGCAATGGACGTCATCGGTGAAAAGAATCCGAACGCCCTTGAGCTGGTCGAGAAGGCGCTGACCAATGTGTCGCCGTCGGTCGAAGTGAAGTCGCGTCGCGTCGGCGGCGCCACCTACCAGGTGCCGGTCGAAGTCCGCACCTCGCGCCGCATGGCGCTGGCGATGCGTTGGCTGATCGAATCCGCGCGCAAGCGCGGCGAGAGCTCGATGCCGCGCAAGCTGGCCGCCGAGCTGCTCGATGCTTCGGAAAACCGCGGCGCGGCGATCAAGAAGCGCGAAGAGACCCACCGCATGGCGGAAGCGAACCGCGCGTTCGCCCACTACCGCTGGTGATCTAAGCGCCCTGGCGACAGGGCCTTCGCAACATCCGCATGAGATGTTGCCGCGGCGGCGTAAAGGCCGCCTTGCGAACCGGAGGCCGCCGATAAGGCGGCGTCCGGCCATCTGGAATTCGAAAACTTATTACGAGAGGGTCCCGTGGCTCGCACCACTCCCATCGAGCGTTACCGCAACTTCGGCATCATGGCTCACATCGATGCCGGCAAGACCACGACTTCCGAGCGCATCCTGTTCTACACCGGCGTCAGCCACAAGATCGGCGAAGTGCACGAAGGTGCCGCGACGATGGACTGGATGGAGCAGGAGCAGGAACGCGGCATCACCATCACTTCCGCCGCGACCACCGCGTTCTGGAAGGGCATGGACAAGTCGCTGCCCGAACACCGCTTCAACATCATCGACACCCCCGGACACGTGGACTTCACCATCGAAGTGGAGCGCTCGCTGCGCGTCCTCGACGGTGCGGTGTTCGTGCTGTGCGCCGTCGGTGGCGTGCAGCCGCAGTCGGAGACCGTGTGGCGTCAGGCCAACAAGTACTCCGTGCCGCGCATGGCGTTCGTCAACAAGATGGACCGCACCGGCGCCAACTTCGACAAGGTCGTCGAGCAGCTGAAGGCGCGCCTGGGCGCGTACGCTGTGCCGATGCAGGTGCCGATCGGCGCTGAAGAAGGCTTCGAGGGCGTGGTCGATCTGCTCAAGATGAAGGCGATCCATTGGGACGTCGCGTCGCAGGGCACCAAGTTCGAGTACCGCGAAATCCCGGCCGACCTGCAAGCGAAAGCCGACGAAGCCCGCGCGTTCATGATCGAAGCCGCGGCGGAAGCCTCGGAAGAGTTCATGGACAAGTACCTCAACGAGGGCGAACTGTCCGAGGAAGAGATCGTCGCCGGTCTGCGCGCGCGCACCCTGCGCGTCGAGATCGTGCCGGTGTTCTGCGGCTCGGCGTTCAAGAACAAGGGCGTTCAGGCCATGCTCGACGGCGTGATCAACCTGCTGCCGTCGCCGTCCGATCGTCCGCCGGTGGCGGGCATCGACGAAGACGACAAGGAAGACACCCGCAAGGCGTCCGACGCCGAGCCGTTCTCGGCGCTGGCGTTCAAGATCATGACCGACCCGTTCGTGGGTTCGCTGACCTTCTTCCGCGTCTACTCGGGCGTGCTCAATTCGGGCGACCAGGTGTACAACCCGGTCAAGTCGAAGAAAGAGCGCGTGGGCCGCATCCTGCAGATGCACGCCAACCAGCGCGATGAAATCAAGGAAGTCCGCGCCGGCGATATCGCCGCGGCGGTCGGCCTGAAGGACGTGACCACCGGCGACACGCTGTGCGCGCAGGATCACATCATCACCCTGGAACGCATGATCTTCCCGGAGCCCGTCATCTCGATGGCGGTCGAACCCAAGACCAAGTCGGACCAGGAAAAGATGGGTATCGCCCTGGGCCGCCTGGCGCAGGAAGATCCCTCGTTCCGCGTGCGCACCGACGAAGAATCGGGCCAGACCATCATCGCCGGCATGGGCGAGCTGCACCTGGACATCCTCGTGGACCGCATGAAGCGCGAGTTCAACGTCGAAGCCAACGTCGGCAAGCCGCAGGTGGCGTACCGCGAGACCATCCGCAAGTCGGACGTCAAGTCGGACTACAAGCACGCCAAGCAGTCCGGCGGTAAGGGTCAGTACGGTCACGTCGTGATCGAGCTGTCGCCGATGAACGAGAAGGACCGCGCGAACGAGGACGTCGAGAACGATTTCCTGTTCGTCAACGACATCACTGGCGGCGTGATTCCGAAGGAATTCATCCCGGCGATCGAGAAGGGCCTGCGCGAAACCATCACCAGCGGTCCGCTGGCCGGCTTCCCGGTCGTGGGCGTCAAGGTCAAGCTGGTGTTCGGCTCGTACCATGACGTCGACTCCTCGGAAATGGCGTTCAAGCTCGCCGCGTCGATGGCGTTCAAGGAAGGTTTCCGCAAGGCCGATCCGGTCCTGCTGGAGCCGATGATGAAGGTCGAAGTCGTGACGCCGGAAGATTACGTCGGCGACGTGATGGGCGACTTGAGCCGTCGTCGCGGCCTGCTGCAGGGCCAGGACGACACGCCGTCGGGCAAGACCATCAACGCGATGGTGCCGCTGGGCGAGATGTTCGGTTACGCGACGACCATTCGTTCGCTGACCCAGGGTCGCGCCACCTTCACGATGGAATTCGATCACTACGCCGAGGCGCCGAACAACATCGCCGAGACCGTGATCAAGAAGGGCAACTGATAAGCGGGATTCGGGGGCGGGGAATCGGGATTCGCACAACGGATTCCACCTGCTCCCGAAGACCTCAGTCGGCGCCGCATCGCGAAAATTTGTAAGGGATCGGGCCGCTTTCGATCGCCAATCCCAAATCCCGAATAACGAATCACAGAACTTAAGAGAGACACATCATGGCTAAGGGTAAATTCGAGCGCACCAAGCCGCACGTGAACGTCGGCACGATCGGTCACGTTGACCACGGCAAGACGACGCTGACGGCGGCGCTGACCAAGGTGGGCGCTGAGCGTTTCGGTGGCGAGTTCAAGGCGTACGACGCGA
>NZ_JBFRDR010000042.1:0-10643 GCF_052113885.1 Lysobacter sp. TAB13
GCGACAAAGAAAGTAACCAAAGAAAACGCTTTGGGCTGTTTCGAGTCAAAAGCCACGAGTGCGGTGCCTGCGCAGGCAGGTCCCACATTGGGCATCCTGCCCAAGGTGGGACCCGGCGCACGTCCATGTGCGCCGCCCTTCGGGTGTCCTTTTGCTATCGCGAGATACTTGCGCCGCCAAGCCAGAACCAGGGCAAAAACCCAGCAAGAGCAACAGCAATGGCGCGGCGAAGCGCGTGCAGACGACTCACTGCGACAACCACTGTGCCACCAAAGGCGGCACCGTCTCCACCGCCGTGCCCTGCAGGAACCGGTAATAACGCGGCACCTCCTGCAATTCCGGCGATACGAACACACGCTCGGCGGTGGGCGGGGCGTAATCGACCAGGCCCGCGGCCGGGAACACGGTCAGCGAGGTGCCGATCGCCAGCACCTTGTCGGCGTTGGAGAAATGCTGCGCCGCCTGCTCCAGGTGCAGCACGCCTTCGCCGAACCAGACCACGTCCGGGCGCAGCTGACTGCCCAGTTCGCACAGATCGCCGATCTCGATCAGCGGACCCTTGAGCGTGTAGATGCGCGATTCGTCGGCGCTGCTGCGCGCCTTGAGAATTTCGCCGTGCACGTGGATCACGTTTGTGGAGCCGGCGCGCTCGTGCAGGTCGTCGATGTTCTGCGTGATGACGACGACGTTGTACTTGTCTTCCAGCCGCGCGACCGCCTCGTGCGCGGCGTTCGGACGCGCGGCCAGCACGGCCTTGCGGCGCTCGTTGTAGAAACGCAGGACGGTGGCGGGGTCGCGCTCGAACGCCTGCGGCGAGGCCACGTCCTGCAGACGGTACTCGTGCCACAGGCCGCCCATGTCGCGGAAGGTTTTCAGGCCGCTTTCGGCGCTGACGCCGGCGCCGGTGAATACGACGATGTTCTGTTTCATGTTCGAGACTCTGAATCGGGAGCCGGCGCCGCGATCGCGCGCGCCGCGCCCGCCGGTGCGGTCGCACGGGGCAACAACGATTGCGGCGGGGCTTTCAACCATAGCGCAACCACGCGCATCTGTTGAGGGCGGACGCTGCGAGCGCGCCGCCCGGTTCCGGCCGCCGCGGCTTCGCCGCCGGTGCTTATCATCGACACCTCACGAGTGGGAGACAGGAATGATCGCTTATCTGCTGGGCATGGTCTTGGGCGTGGCGCCGGCAACGGCGGCCGCCACAACCGCGACGGCGCCGCCGGCCGCAGCGTCCGTCGAGCCCGCCGGCAGCTGGGTGGTCCGCGATGTCACCGTGATTCCGGCCGATACCGACGAAGTGCTGGCGCATCGCACGCTGGTGATCCGCGACGGCAAGATCGCGCGGATTCTGCCGCCCGGCGCGATGGCGAAGGTCAAGGATGCGACGGTGCTGGACGGAAGCGGCAAGTTCCTGGTGCCCGGTTTCGTCGATGCGCACCTGCACATCGCCACCGAGGGCGCGATTCGCGGCAGCAAGGACGCGACGCTGTCCGGCCTGGATCTGGGCCGCGACCATCGCTACGACCGCCAGATAATGCTGAGCCTGCTCAAGGCCGGCGTCACCGGCGCGGCTAATCTGGGCGGCAGCGTGAGCAGCGACGACGACCTGCTGTGGCTGCGCGGCGAAATCGACGCCGGCCGTATCGACGGGCCCAAGCTGTATGTCGGCAAGCTCATCAACGGCCCGCGCGCGGCGGTCATGGCCAAGCCCGAGGGCGCGGTGCCGGCGTCGAAGCCCGAGGCGCCGACCACCGCCGCCGACGGCGTCACCGCGGTGCGCCGCGCGCGCGAACGCGGCTACGATTTCATCAAGCCGTATCAGTTCCTCAATCGCGAAACCTATCTGGCCGTGGTCGAGGAAGCCAAGCGCCAGGGCTTCATCACCACCGGTCATCTGCCGGAACTGGGCTGCGACAGCTGCGCCGATCGCGACTTCGCCTTCGCTCACCCGATGACCAATGTCGCCCACATCGAAGAGCTGGCGCGGTTCGCCCGTTTCGGCAGCGATCTGGCGCCGAAGGACATCGACGCGCTGGCGCAGGCGATGGTGGATAGCCGCATGTCGGTATCGCCGGGCCTGATCACGCTCAAGACCATCGTCGGCATGTACGTGCAGCGCGAAGTGCCGCCGGTGTCGGGCGAGTGGCTGAAACTGGTCGATCCGGTCACCCGCCGGGAATGGGCGCCGCCGGCCAACCGCTATCTGAGCCAGGCCTTCCGCGATCAGCAGAACGCCGACCGATTCTCGGCCGGCTACGACTTCGGCCGCGTGCTCACGCGCGAGTTGTGGAAGCGCGGGGTCGGCTTCACCGTCGGCACCGACGCGCCCTTGCCCGGGCTGCCGTTCGGCGTGTCGGCGCAACAGGAAATGATCGAACTGCGCGAGATCGGCCTCAAGCCGGTGGAAGTGCTGCGCGCGGCCTCGATCAACGCCCATCGCCTGTTCGACCCGCGCGCCGGCAGCGGCGCGGTGCGCGAGGGCGAACGCGCGAACCTGGTCTTGCTCAACGCCGATCCGCTGGCCGATATCCAGAACGTGGCGAAGATCGACGGCGTGTTCGCGCAGGGACGCTGGCTGTCGATGGCGCAGATCGACCGCAAGCTGGCCGAAAGCGAAGCCTTCGAGCGCGACCTGGAGCGGCAGTTGCAGGCGCGCAAGCCGGCGGCGCCTTGAGTCAGGCGCCGGTGATTGCCGTGGCGGCGGTCAGCGGCCGGATAGGTTCTCCGGCCTCGGCTTCCAACCTTGCAAGAACGCCAGCAGATCGGCGTTGAGCCGGTCCTTGTGGGTGTCGGTCAATCCATGCGGCGCGCCCGGGTAGACGATGAGCTTGCTGTTCTTGATCAACTTGGCCGAAGCGCGGCCGGCGGCGTCAATCGGCACGACCTGATCGTCGTCGCCGTGCACGATCAAGGTCGGCACGTCGAATTTCTTCAGGTCTTCGGTGAAATCGGTGGCCGAGAACGCGGAGATGGAGTCGTAGGTGTTCTTGTGGCCGCCGGCCATGCCCTGCACCCAGAACCAGTCGATCGCGCCCTGCGAGGGCTTGGCGCCGGGCCGGTTGTAGCCGAAGAACGGGCCGGCGGCCAGATCCTTGTACAACTGCGAACGGTCGGTGAGCGAGGCCGCGCGCAAGCCGTCGAACACCTCGATGGGCAGGCCGCCGGGATTGCGCTCGGTCTTGAGCATCAGCGGCGGCACCGCCGAAATCAGTCCGGCTTTCGCGACCCGCGCGGTGCCGTGACGGCCGATGTAGCGCGCCACTTCGCCGCCGCCGGTGGAGAAACCGAACACGCTCGCATCGCGCAGGTCCAGGTGTTCGATCAGTTCGGCCAGATCGTCGGCGTAGTGATCCATGTCGTTGCCGTCCCAGGGCTGGGCGGAACGGCCGTGGCCGCGGCGGTCGTGGGCGATGCAGCGAAAACCGTTGCCGGCCAGGAAGAACATCTGCGCTTCCCAACTGTCGGCGGTCAGCGGCCAGCCGTGGCAGAACACCACCGCGGGGCCGCTGCCCCAATCCTTGTAGTACAGCTCGATGCCGGCGCGCGTGGTGAAGGTGCTCATGGGGGCTCCGTGGACGGTGGGGCGCCCGCGCGATAGCAGACCGCGCACGGCCAGGGCGGCCGCTCGCGGCATGCCATCCTGGCGGAAGCTGGAGATCGGGCGGCGCGAGGACGCGGCCCATTAGCGGTCCACGGGCAAAGCCGGCGGCGACGGACAGCGCAGTTGCCGATCCGTGACGGTAATCGCGATCGGTTCCAGTGCGCGCGCTCATTGCGCCGCGCTGCTGCGTTTCAGCCACGTTCGCGCGCGGCTGGCCGAGCTGGGCTACGCGGTCAAGCTGATGGCAGGCGGCGTCGCCGGCTGGCTCGACGAGAGCTTCGCGCTGGCCAGCGGGGAGGAAGAAGCGGCGGTTTGAGCGCAGCGCTGGCATCGGCCGCCTGCGCACTTGTGATGCGGCGCATGCGGTTCGCCCGGCGCTTGACGACGGTCATCGGCGGCTTCGCTTGGGAGCCGCGATGCGTCCGATTCTTACCGTCGGGCGGCTGCCGGGCCCAGGAACACGGCGTGTTTCACGTTTGCAACAAGCACTGCGTCGGAGTTTCGACGCCGGCCACGATCGCTCCGCGTTAGGCGGACGATCGGCGCCGTTCGCCGGCGGTTCGCCGCCGCGCCCCATTCACCCGTGTCGTGTCGCATCTTCACGCGCCATGCCGCAATCTGCGGTCAGGGCGCCGACCGCGTCATGTTTCACGAACGGCCGGCGGGAACAGACCGTCGCTCGGGTCCAGGCGCGGGTCCGACCGGGAAGTGGGTTGCACATGACGACAGACAGCCGGGATCCGCGAGCCGCCACCGCCGCCGATCCCCATGGACCGGATCGCAGGCCGTCACGGCAGGCCGATCTGGTGGCCGCGGCGCGCATCGGTCTGGCGGTGATCGACGGCGACGGCCGCATCGTTTTCGCCAATCCGTGTTTTTCCGAATACCTCGCCATCGCGCCCGAGGCCGCCGCCGGCTTGAGCCTGGATGAGTTGATCGCGGCGGAAAGCCGCGACGGTCTGGCCGCGTTGTTGCAGCCGGCCGCGAACCCGCCGCCGATCGATGCGACCGACGAACCTTTGCGTTGGCGCCGCATCGACGGCGAAACCCTGTGGGCCCACGCCGTGCTGACGCCGCTGCCGGGCGACGAATCCGGCGCGCACCTGCTGCAGTTGCTCGACGCCGGCCCCTTGCGCCAGGCCGAGCGCGCACTGGCGGCCAGCCGGCGCCGGCTCGACCTGCTGCTGGACTCGGGCGACCTGGACAGTTGGGAGTGGGATCCGGTCAGCAATCAGGTGTCCAGCTCGCGACGGCTCAGCGCGTTGCTGGGTTACCAGATCGACGAGATCGGCGAAGACATGCTGCATTGGCTGCCGCTGTCGCATCCCGACGACCGCGGGCAATTGATGAGCCTGCTGCACGAGGCCGCCCACGGCGCGATCGACCAGGCCGACACGGTGCTGCGCTGGCGCCATAAGGACGGCGGTTGGCGCTGGATCCACAGCCGCGGCAAGATCGTGGAGTGGAGCGAGGACGGCCGCGCGTTGCGGGCGATGGGCGTCAATCTGGACGTCACCGCGTTCAAGCTGGCGCAGCAGCAGTTGGCGACAGCGAAGCGGCGCCTGGAACTGGCCACCGGCGCCGGCCATATCGGCATGTACGACATGCAACTGCCCAGCGGCTTCGCGCGGGTGAATCCGGAAGTGTTCGCGATCTTCGGCCTGCAACCGGTGCAGGCGCCGGAAGGGCTGGATCGCGACGAAGACGTCGCCGACGGCGACACCTGGCAGGTGTTCCAGTTGTCGACGGAACGATGGCTGGATTCGATCCATCCGCACGACCGCGCGCGCGTCGCCGCGCAGTGGGCGCACAGCGTCGGCGCAGGCGGCGAGGTCGATATCGAATACCGCATCGTCAAGCCCGACGGTCGCGTGCGCCATCTGCACAGCGTGGCGACCTTGTTCCGCGACGGCGTGCAGCCGCCCACGCGCTGCGTCGGCGTGGTGCTCGACGTCAGCGCGCGCAAGGAAACCGAACACGAACTCGCGCTGATGACCGAGCGCCTGCAACTGGCGGTCGGCGCCGGCGGCATCGGCGTGTTCGAACTCGATGTCGCCAGCCGCGCGCAGGACTGGGACGAGCGCATGCACGCGCTGTACGGGCTGGCGCCGGGCAGTTACGACGGCAGCCTGCAGACCTGGCTGGAGTGCCTGCTGGCCGACGACGCGCAGCGGCTGGCGGCGGAAGTGGAGCGCGCGCTGCAGCACGGCGGCGCGATCGACACCGACTTCCGTATCCATCACCGCGACACCGGCGAGGTGCACCACATCCGCGCGTTGGCGCGGGTGGTGCGCGACGGCGACGGCCGGCCGATGCGCCTGATCGGCTTGAACTGGGACATCACCGGACGCAAGCACCTGGAAGCGCAGTTGTTCGAAGAAAAAGAGCGCATGCGCATCACCCTGCGCTCGATCGGCGACGCGGTGGTGTGCACCGATTCGCTGGGCCACATCACCTTCCTCAATCTGGCCGCCGAGCAGCTGACCGGCTGGGCCCAGGAACGCGCGGTCGGCCATCAGCTGGCGGCGATCCTGAACTTGAGCAGCGAAAGCGGCGAAGACGCGCCGATCGATCCGGTCACCGAATGCCTGATCCGTCTGGCCGCGGTGCCGCTGCCCGAGGGCGCGGTGGTCACCGACGCGCAGGGCCTGCAGATCGCCGTGCACGGCGGCGCGTCGCCGCTGCACACCGCCTCCGGGCAGGTGATCGGTGCGGTGCTGACCCTGCGCGATGTCAGCAGCGCCCGCGCCCTGCAGCGCGATCTGGCCCACAGCGCCAATCACGATGCGCTGACCGGCCTGCCCAATCGCCTGATGTTCGAACGCGAACTGCGCCGGGCCACCACCGATGCGCAAGGGCTCAGTTCCGGCCATGTGCTGGGCTTCATCGATCTGGACCGCTTCAAGATCGTCAACGACAGCGCCGGCCACGCCGCTGGCGATGCGTTGTTGCGCGAGATCGGCCAACTGCTCAAACGCCGCACCCGCGACAGCGACCTGATCGCGCGCATCGGCGGCGACGAATTCGCCTTGCTCCTGCGCAACTGCGACCTGCGCCGCGGCGAGAGCGTGGCCGCGCATCTGGTCGAAGAGATCGGCGCCCTGGATTTTCGCTGGAACGGCCGCCGCCACGAGATCGGCGCGAGCATCGGCCTGACCAGCGTGGCGGTCGAATCGCCGGCGCCGGACGATCTGATGAGCCAGGCCGACGCCGCCTGCTACGCGGCCAAGTCCGCCGGCCGCGGCCAGGTCATGGTCTACGAAGGCACCAGCAACAGCGCCCGACGCTATCGCCGCGAGAACTTGATCGTGTCCGGCTTCCGCGACGCCATCGCCGAGAACCGGTTCTCGTTGTTCGCGCAGGAAATCCGCGAGCTCGGCCCGCATCCGGGCCCGCAGCGCCATTACGAAATCCTGCTGCGCATGCGCGACGAGCAAGGCGCGATCATCGAGCCGGCGCAGTTCGTGCCGGCGGCCGAGCGCTACGGGTTGATGATCGACCTGGACCGCTGGGTGGTGGGCACCTTGCTGCGCGACTACATCGGAGCCTTGCGTGCGACTCCGGATATTTCGCTGTCGGTGAACCTGTCCGCCAACTCGCTCAGCGATCCGAGGCTGTGGCCGTTCCTGCGCGACGAACTGCGCCGCGCCGCGCTGGCGCCGGGACGGCTGAGCCTGGAAATCACCGAAACCGCGCTGATCGACAACCTGTCCACCGCCAGCGCTTTCATCGAACACGCGCGTCAGGCCGGTTGCGGCATCACCCTGGACGACTTCGGCGCCGGCCTGAGCTCGTTCGGCTATCTGCGCCGGTTTCCGGTGGACACGATCAAGATCGACGGCAGCTTCGTGCGCGAATCGGTGCACAACGACGTCGACCGCACCATCATCGCCTCGATCAACGCGGTCGCGCACCAGATCGGCGCGCGCACGGTCGCCGAACATGTCGAAGACACCCAGACCCTGGAACTGGTGCGCGCGCTGGGCATCGACAAGGCCCAGGGCTATGCCATCGCGATGCCGCGCGCATTGAGCGAGGTATTCGCCTTGCCCGCGGGAAGCGGCGAGGCCTGAGCGAAAATTTCTTCGCGGCCGGCATGTCACAGCGGCGCGGGGTGGATCGTCGTACCGTGGTGAGCGATTCGGATACGCGCATCGACGCGTCCGCATCGCCGCATCGCCATCCCCCATTCGCAAGGAATCCGCATGAACCTCGCATCACCCCGGCCGGTCTTCGCCCTCAGCAATCCCGCCGGCTTGTACGACCCCGCGCCCAACGGCTATTCGCATCTGGCCCAGGTCGAAGCCGGCGCGCGCTGGCTCCTGGTCGCAGGGCAGGGCGGAGAAACCGCCGACGGCGCGCTCGATCCCGACTTCCGCGCGCAGGTGCGCCAGGCCATGGCCAACCTGATCACCGCCCTGGCCGCGGCCGGCGCCGGCCCGCGCGACGTGGTCAAGCTGACCGTGCTGGTGGTCGATCACAGCCACGAGCGCCTGCACGTGTTCGGCGAAGAACTGGCCGCGGCGTTCGGCGCCGATCACCGCCCGGCCTGCACCTTGATTCCGGTGCCGCGTCTGGCGTTGGACGGGATGTTGTTCGAGATCGAGGCCATTGCCGCATTGGCCGGCTGAGGCCGCAGGATAGACTGGGATCCCCCGATCCGCGCCCTCGCCATGCCCGCCCATACCGAAACCGACACGCCCGCCTTGCAACTGTCGCCCATCGTCGCCGGCGTATGGCGCATGGCCGAATGGAACTTCGATGTCGATCAGCGCCGGGACTGGATTCATCAGGCCCTGGCGCTGGGCATCGACAGCTTCGATCACGCCGATATCTACGGTGACTACCGGGTGGAGGCGTTGTTCGGCGAAGCGCTGGCGGCCGAGCCATCCTTGCGCGATCGCATCAGGATCGTCAGCAAGTGCGGGATCAAGCTGACCTCGGCGCAGCGGCCCGAGCACCGGATCAAGTCCTACGACAGCTCGCGCGAACACGTGCTGGCTTCGGTCGAGAACTCGCTGCGCGCGCTGAACACCGATCGCCTCGATCTGCTGCTGATCCATCGCCCGGATCTGCTGATGGACGCCGATGCCTTGGCGCGCACCTTCGAAGACCTGAAGGCCGCCGGCAAGGTGCTGCATGTCGGCGTGTCCAACCACACGCCGGCGCAGTTGGCGTTGTTGAACTCGCGCCATCGCCTGGCCACGCACCAGATCGAGCTGTCGCCGCTGCATCTGCCGCCGCTCGACGACGGCACGCTGGAACAATGCCAGGCGCTGGCGATGCGGCCGATGATCTGGTCGCCGCTCGGCGGCGGGCGCTTGTTCGACGACGCCGACGCCCACGCCCGGCAGGTGCGCGAGGTGCTGGCGGCGGTGGGCGAACGCCACGGCGGCGCGTCGGTGGCGACGATGGCGTATGCGTGGCTGCTGCGGCATCCCTCGCGGCCGTGGCCGATCACCGGCAGCGGCCGCGTGCAGGGCCTGCGCGATGCGGTGCAGGCGCTGACGATTCAGCTGAGCGCGCAGGACTGGTACGAAATCTGGCAGACCGCCGCGGGCCGCGAAGTGGCCTGAAACCGCGGTCGCCGTTGCACAAACACGAAGGCCGCCGATGTTCCGGCGGCCTTTTTGTTTACGCGGGTTCGCGCCGGCTTATTGCGCGAACGAGTTCTCGCTGAGCTGCTTGAGGTCGCGCAGGCCTTTTTCGAACATGCCGCCGACCATCTTGTCCATGCTCATGAAGATGCCGATCGCTTTGAACAGGAAGCTGTGGCGGCCGCTCATGGCCCAGGTCACCTCGGTGCGCGCGCCGGCCGGCGTGAAGGTGAATTCGGCCAGGTTGTGGGCTTCGAAGGGTTTGAGGAAATCCAGCTGGATCTTGATGTACTGGTCCGGGCGGGTTTCCAGGATCAGCATGCGGCCCTCGCCGACGTCCTTGTTGCCGACCCAGGAGTAGATCGCGCCTTCGCCCGACTCGGCGCCCTCGTAGCTGCGGCGCAGATTGGGATCGACGTTTTCGAACGGCGACCACTGCGGCCAGCGATGGAAATCCTGCACCTGGGCGAACGCGGCCCCGGGCGGCGCGTCGATGACGATGCTGCGCTCGACGCGGAAATCCGATGGCCGCATCGCCGCCACAGCCAGGAACAACACGATGAGCGCGGCGATGGCGAGAAGAATGATCTGCAACATGGCGAGGCGTCCTGAGGTTCGGGTAAGTGAACGATGCCGCGATCAGCGGCCTTGCGGCGATTCCAGGCACCCGACCGACTTTTGCACGTCGTCGGGGAAATCCTCCATTTCCATGACCTGGCGGATCTCGATGGTCTCGCTGTCCGAGCCCGGGCAGCGCTTGGCCCAGGCGATGGCCTCATCCCGCGAAGCCACGTTGAGTATCCAGTATCCGCCGAGTACTTCCTTGGCCTCGGGGAAGGGGCCGTCGGTGACCGTGGGCTGGCCGCCGCGGAAACTGACCCGCGCGCCCATCGACGGCGGATGCAGGCCGTCGAGCGAGATCAGCACGCCGGCGTCTTGCAACTGCTGGTTGTAAGCCATCATCGTCGAGATCTGTTCGGCGCTGGGCAGCTTGCCGGGTTCGGCCGATTCGTAGCCTTGCGGAATCATCAGCATCATGAAGCGCATGAGTGTTTCTCCTGTCGTTGTCGTTAGGTCGATGCGGCGGGCGGGCTTGGGGTTCAAGCCGATCGCAGCACCGCGCTCTTGTAAGGACGACGAACCGGCGTGAGCCGGATCGACACGCCGGCGAAAAATATTTCGCCTCGCCCGCGGCGGCGATCCGCGCGGCAGGCGCCGCGGAACTGAATCGAATCTGTCTTGCCTGTGCCGCGACGCCACAGCGGTGACCAAGGGACTGCTTACCATCGCGCCTTCATTGACCGAAGGCGAGGGCGGTAATGAGCAATTGGTTGGTCACACGCAGCGCATTGGCCGGGACCCTGGCCGTCCTGGTGCTGAGCCTGGGCGCGGCCCGGGCCGAAGATGCGCCGGCRCTGGCGCCGGCGCGACCGGCCGCGGCC
>NZ_JBFRDR010000043.1:0-9475 GCF_052113885.1 Lysobacter sp. TAB13
GCGTGGCAGTCGTATCCGTCGGAGAACCTCGATCCGGCCGGCGTGACCGCGAACAACCTTGCCTACGTCATCTACACCTCAGGTTCCACCGGCCAGCCCAAAGGCGTGATGGTCGAACACGCCAATCTGGCGAACCTGATCCACTGGCACAGCGAAAGCTTCCCGCTGCAACCCGGCGAACGCACGGCCAGCACCGCCGGTATCGCCTTCGACGCCTGCACCTGGGAAATCTGGCCGGCACTGAACATGGGCGCGACCCTGGCCCTGCCGCCGCGCGACACCGCCGGCGATCCGATGAAGTTGCTGCAGTGGTGGGAATCGCAGGATCTGCACAGCAGCTTCCTCGTTACCGCATTGGCCGAAATCGCTCTAGGCCGCGCGCAACCGGGCAAGCCGCTGCGCAGCCTGCTGACCGGCGGCGACCGTCTCAGCCGTCTGCCCGAGAAAAACTTGCCGTATGAGTTGATCAACAATTACGGCCCGACCGAAACGACAGTGGTGGCGACCTCCGGCCGTCTCGATCCGAACGGCGCCATCGTCCATATCGGCCGCCCGATCGCGAACACGACGATCTATCTGCTCGACGCGCACGGCGAACCGGTGCCCGAAGGCGTGGCCGGCGAAATCCATGTCGGCGGCGCCGGTGTGGCGCGCGGCTATCTCAACCGCCCGGAATTGACCGCGGAGCGCTTCCTCGACGATCCCTTCGCAGCCCGCGAGGGCGCGCGGATGTACCGCACCGGCGACCTCGGCCGCTGGTTGCCCGACGGCACGATCGAATTCCTCGGCCGCAACGATCATCAGGTCAAGATCCGCGGTTTCCGCATCGAACTGGGCGAGATCGAAGCGCAACTGGCGCAACTGCCCGGCATCCGCGAAGCGGTGGTGCACGCCCGCGAAGACGGCACCGGCGACAAGCGTCTGGTCGCGTACCTGGTGGGCGAGGGCATCGCGTCCAGCGCCGATCTGCGCGCCGCCCTGGCCCGCGATCTGCCCGACTACATGGTGCCGGCGGCCTACGTGCTGCTGGAGCAACTGCCGCTGACGCCGAACGGCAAGCTGGACCGCCACGCCTTGCCGGCGCCGGACGGCGACGCCTACGCGCAACGCAGCTTCGAAGAACCGCAGGGCGAGGTGGAAACCGCGCTGGCGCAAATCTGGGCCGAACTGCTGCAAGTGCCGCGCGTGGGCCGGCGCGATCATTTCTTCGAACTGGGCGGACACTCGCTGTTGGCGATGCGCCTGCTGTCGCGGGTCAGCCAACGCCTGAAGCTGAGCGTGTCGCTGCCGGACTTGTTCGCAACGCCGGTGCTATGCGACTTCGCCCGGACCCTGTCGAAAGCCGGCCACGACGACATGCCGGCCTTGCTCGGCGGCGAGCGCCCGGCGCTGATTCCGCTGTCGTTCGCGCAACAGCGATTGTGGTTCATCGCCCAGATGGGCGAGGAAGCCAGCGTCGCGCATCACATTCCGCTGGGCCTGCGCCTGTCGGGCGATCTGGACGAGACCGCGTTGCAGGCTTCGCTGCAGCGGATCGTGCAGCGCCACGAAGCCTTGCGCACTTACTTCGAACTGGTTGAAGGCCAACCGGTGCAGCGCATCGCCGAGGATGCGGCGTTCGCATTGACCCGTCAGGACCTGAGCGCCAGCGCCGATCCGCACGCCGAACTGACGCACTGGCGCCAACTCGAAGCGCAAGAGCCGTTCCATCTGGACCAGGGCCCGCTGATCCGCGGACGCCTGCTGCGCCTGGGCAAGCGCGAACATGTGCTGCTGCTGACCCTGCACCACATCGTCTCCGACGGTTGGTCGATGAGCGTGCTGATCGAGGAACTCGACGCGCTGTACCGGGCGTATTCGCTTGAGGGCGTGCCGACCCAGGTCGATCCGCTGCCGGCGCTGCCGGTGCAGTACGCCGATTACGCCGTGTGGCAGCGCCGCTGGCTCGACGGCGCCTTGCTGCACAACCAGCAGAACTATTGGCGCGAACATCTGCAAGGCGCACCGGGCCTGCTGGAATTGCCGACCGACCGCGCGCGTCCGCCGGTGCAGGAACATGCCGGCGACAGCCGCCGTTTCAGCATCGACGCCGACCTGAGCCGCGAGCTGCATGCGCTGAGCCAGCGCCATGGCACCACGTTGTACATGACCCTGCTGGCGGCGTGGGCGGCCTTGCTGAGCCGTCTGTCGGGGCAGAGCGATCTGGTCGTCGGCACGCCGATGGTCAATCGCAATCACACCGAACTCGAACCGCTGATCGGGATGTTCGTCAACACCCTCGCGCTGCGCTTCGATTTGTCCGAAGACCCGAGCGTGGCGCAGTTGCTGGCGCAGGCGCGGACCACCACGCTGGCCGCGCAGGCCAATATCGACCTGCCGTTCGAGCAGGTGGTGGAAACCCTCAAGCCGTTGCGCAGCCTGGCTTACACGCCCTTGTACCAGGTCGTGTTCGTCATGCAGAACGAGGCCGAGGAAAGCCTGCGCCTGGCCGATCTGCAGGTCGAAGCGCTGGCCTCGCACGTCACCCGCGCGCAGACCGACCTGTGGTGGTCGATCACGCAAGCGCACGATGGTCTGCAGTGCGAAGTGGTGTTCGCCACGTCCTTGTTCGACGCGGACACGATCGAGCGCTGGATCGGCCACTGGCAGGTGCTGCTGCGGGCGATAGTCGCCGATCAGGCCCAGGCCGTGAGCCGGCTGCCGCTGTTGTCGCCGGCGCAGCGCGATCAAGTGTTGCTCGGCTGGAACGACACCGCGCGGCCGTTGCCGCCGCACCAGCACGTGCATGCCTGGTTCGAAGCGCAGGCCGCCGCCGACGGCGCCGCGACCGCGCTGGTATGCGACGGCCTGCGCCTGAGCTATGCCGAACTCAACGCGCGCGCCAACCGTCTGGCCCATCACCTGATCGCGCTGGGCGTGCGTCCGGACCATCGCGTCGCCCTGGCGATGGAACGCGGCGCCGATCTGATCGTGGCGATGCTGGCCACGCTGAAGGCCGGCGGCGCTTACGTGCCGCTGGATACGCAATACCCGCCCGATCGTCTGGCCTTCATGCTCGACGACAGCCGTCCGAAGGTGGTGCTGACCCAGGCCAGCGTGCAGGAACGTCTGCCCGCCAGCCGTGCGCTGATGACCGCGAGCGTGGTCGAACTCGACGATCCGTCCGCGCCCTGGCAGGACTTGTCCGACGCCGATCCCGATCCGGTGGCGCTGGGCCTGACTTGCGATCATCTGGCCTACGTCATCTACACCTCCGGCTCCACCGGCAAGCCCAAGGGCGTGATGGTGCCGCACCGCGGCCTGTGCAATCTGGTCGCCGCGCAGTCCGATGCGCTGGCGGTGGACGCGGGCAGCCGCGTGCTGCAGTGCGCCTCGCTCAGCTTCGATGCGAGCGTGTTCGAAATCGTCATGGCGCTGTGCCATGCCTCCATCCTGTACTTGCCCGCGCCTGGCGAACTGCTGGCCGGCGCGGTGCTGGCGCGGGCGGTGCGCGAGCACGCGATCACCCACGTCACCCTGACGCCGGCGGTGCTGATGACGCTGGAGCAGCCGCAGGATCTGGCCAGCGTGCGCACTATGGTCGTGGCCGGCGATGCCTGTCCCCAGGCCCTGGTCGAGCGCTGGTCGCAAGGGCGCCGTTTCGTCAATGCCTACGGCCCGACCGAGTCGACCATCTGGGCGAGCTTCCACGCCTGCGACATCAGCGAGCACGGCCATCCGCCGATCGGCCGGCCCATCGCCAACGCCAAAATCTATCTGCTCGACGGCCACGGCGAACCGGTGCCGGTCGGCGTCACCGGCGAGATCCATATCGGCGGCGCCGGGGTGGCGCGCGGTTACCTCAATCGCGCCGAACTGACCCGCGAGCGCTTCCTCGACGATCCGTTCGCGGCCGAGCCGGGCGCGCGCGTCTACAAGAGCGGCGATCTGGCCCGCTGGCGCGCCGACGGCGTGCTGGAATTCCTCGGCCGCAACGATGCGCAGGTGAAACTGCGCGGTTTCCGCATCGAACTGGGCGAAATCGAAACCCAGCTGACCCGTCTGCTGGGCGTGCAGGAAGCGATCGTATTGCCGCGCGAAGACAGCCCGGGCGACAAGCGCCTGGTCGCGTATCTGCTGGGACCGGCGGTGCCTGAAGCGCAGGAGCTGCGCATCGCGCTGAGCAAGGCGCTGCCCGAGTACATGGTGCCGTCGGCGTTCGTGACCTTGCAGGCCTGGCCACTGACGCCCAACGGCAAGCTCGATCGCAAGGCGCTGCCGTCGCCCGACGGCGACGCCTACATCCAGCGCGAGTACGAAGCGCCGCAGGGCGAGATCGAAAGCGTGCTGGCCGACATCTGGACCGAGCTGCTGCGGATCGAGCGGGTGGGGCGCCGCGATCATTTCTTCGAAATCGGCGGGCACTCGCTGCTGGCGATGCAGCTGACCTCGCGCGTGCGCCAACGCCTGGGGCAGGAACTGGAACTGGCGAGCGTGTTCGGCAGCCCGGTGCTGTGCGAACTGGCCGAACGGGTGCGGCAGGCCGAAACCAGCACCTTGCCGGCGATCCGCACCGGCCAGCGGCCGTCGGCGGTGCCGCTGTCGTTCGCCCAGCAGCGCTTGTGGTTCCTCGCCCAGATGGGCGAGGAAGCGAACGCCGCCTATCACGTGCCCGGCGGCCTGCGCTTGCACGGCCGCCTGGACGAACACGCGCTGCAGGCCGCGCTGGACCGCATCGTCCAGCGCCACGAAGTGCTGCGCACCTGCTTCGGCCTGGAAGACGGCCAGCCGGTGCAATGCATCGCCGCGCACGGCCGCTTCAGCCTGGTCCGTCACGATCTGAGCGACACCGGCGATCTGGACGCACAGGTGGCGCATTGGAGCGAGATCGAGGCCCACGAGACCTTCGACCTCGGCGCCGGCCCGCTGATCCGCGGCCGCCTGCTGCGTCTGGGCGATCAGGACCACATTTTGTTGCTGACCGTGCATCACGTCGTCTCCGACGGTTGGTCGATGAGCGTGCTGATGCGCGAGCTCGGCGAGCTGTACCGCGCCTACGCGGTCGATGGCGTGGCGCCGCAGCACGATCCTTTGCCGCCGCTGCCGGTGCAGTACGCCGACTACGCAGTCTGGCAACGCCAGTGGCTGCAGGGCGCGGTGTTGCAACGGCAGGTGGATTTCTGGCGCGAGCATCTGCACGACGCGCCGACGCTGCTGGAACTGCCCACCGACCGGCCGCGGCCGGCATTGCAGGATCTCAGCGGCGGCACCTTCACCTTCGAACTCGACCCCGGCCTGAGCCAGGGCCTGCGCGAGTTGAGCAAGCGCCACGGCACCACCTTGTACATGACCTTGCTGGCGGCCTGGGCGGCGATGCTCGGACGACTGTCCGGCCAGGAGGATCTGGTCATCGGCACCGCCGGCGTCAATCGCAGCCATGCCGAGGTCGAGCCGCTGATCGGCTTCTTCGTCAACACCCTGGCCCTGCGCATCGATTTGTCCGGCGAGCCCAGCGTGGCCGAGCTGCTGGCGCGCATCCGCAAGACCGCGCTGGCGGCGCAGGCGCATAACGATGTGCCGTTCCAGCAAGTGGTCGAGGCGGTCAAGCCGGCGCGCAGCCTCGCGCATACGCCGCTGTATCAGGTCGCGTTCGTCATGCAGAACACGCCCGAGGGCGCGCTGCGCCTGCCGGGCATGGAGATCACCCCGATCGCGCACGAGAACACCGCCGCGCAGATCGACGTGTGGTGGTCGGCGACCGAAATCGGCGATCGCATCGAATGCTCGGTGGTCTACGCCGCGGCGCTGTTCGACGCGCAGACGGTGCAGCGCTGGAGCCGGCATTGGCAGACCCTGCTGCGCGAGATGGTCGACGGCGATTCGCGCCGGATCGGCCGCCTGTCGCTGCTGTCGCCGGGCGAGCGCCGTCAGGTGCTGGAGGAATGGAACGACACCCGGCGGCCGTATCCGCACGGCGATGGCGTGGTTCAGCGCGTGCAGGCGCAGGCGCAGCAGGCCGGCGCGGTGACGGCGTTGACGCACGAAGACGGCGATCTGAGTTATGCCGAACTCAATGCGCGGGCCAATCGTCTGGCCCATCATCTGCTCGCGCTGGGACTGCGTCCGGATCAACGCGTGGCGCTGCTGCTCGAACGCGGCCCGCAATTGCTGGTGGCGATGCTGGCCACGCTGAAGGCCGGCGGCGCTTACGTGCCGCTGGACCCGCAGTATCCGTCCGAACGTCTGGCCTTCATGCTCGACGACAGCCGGCCCAAGGTGGTGCTGACCCAGGCGAGCCTGGAAGAGCAACTGCCGGCCAGCCGCGCCCTGATGACCGCCAGCGTGCTGGTGCTGGACGATGCCGCCTCGCCCTGGCAGCGCCTGTCCGACGCCGATCCCGATCCGGCCGCGCTCGGCATCACCGCGAACCATCTCGCCTACGTCATCTACACCTCCGGCTCCACCGGCCAGCCCAAGGGCGTGATGGTGGAACGCGCCAATCTGGCGAATCTGGTCAACTGGCACAGCGAAACCTTCCCCTTGCAGCCGGGCGAACGCACGGCCAGCACCGCCGGCATCGCCTTCGACGCCTGCACCTGGGAAGTTTGGCCGGCGCTGAGCATGGGCGCGACCTTGGCCCTGCCGCCGCGCGACACGGCCGGCGATCCGATGAAGTTGCTGCAGTGGTGGGAGTCGCAGGATCTGCACAGCAGTTTCCTGGTCACCGCATTGGCCGAGATTCAACTGGGCCGCGCGCAACCGGGGCAATCGCTGCGCAGCTTGCTGACCGGCGGCGATCGCCTCAACCGTCTGCCCGAGCGCGATCTGCCTTACCAGCTGATCAACAACTACGGCCCGACCGAGACCACGGTGGTCGCGACCTCCGGCCGCCTGCGCGCCGACGACAAGGTGGTGCACATCGGCCGGCCGATCGCCAACACCTCGATCTATCTGCTCGACGCGCACGGCGAACCGGTGCCGCAGGGCGTGGCCGGCGAAATTTATATCGGCGGCGCCAGCGTGGCGCGCGGTTATCTCAACCGTCCGGAACTGACCGCGGAGCGTTTCCTCGACGATCCCTTCGCCGGACGCGAGGGCGCGCGGATGTACCGCACCGGCGACCTCGGCCGCTGGTTGCCGGACGGCACGATCGAGTTCCTCGGCCGCAACGACCATCAGGTCAAGATCCGCGGCTTCCGCATCGAGTTGGGCGAAATCGAAGCGCGGCTGGCCAAGCTGCCGGGTGTGCGCGAAGCGGTGGTGCACGCCCGCGAAGACAGTCCGGGCGACAAGCGCCTGGTCGCGTATCTGGTCGGCGATGCGCTGCCGCAGACCGCGGAACTGCGCGCGGCGCTGGCGCAGGAATTGCCCGAGTACATGGTGCCGGCCGCCTACATGGCCCTGGAGCGTTTGCCGCTGACGCCGAACGGCAAACTCGAACGCCGCGCCTTGCCAGCGCCGGAGGGCGATGCCTACGCGCAGCAGCGCTATGAAGAACCGCAGGGCGATATCGAGAACAACCTCGCCGCGGTGTGGATGGAGCTGCTGAAGCTGCCGCGGGTGGGGCGCCACGACCACTTCTTCGAAATCGGCGGCCATTCGTTGATGGCGACGCAGCTGGTGTCGCGCATCCGCCGCGAATGGGAGCTGGACATTCCGCTGGCGGAAGTGTTCTCGAACCCGACCCTGTCCGCGCTTTCGGGGGTCATCGTCGATTACGAATTGTCGACCTTCGACCCGCAGGAAATCCAGGCCCTCCTCGCAGGGCACGACTTGGAAAAAGGCCTAGCGTCATGACGACCTCTTCGATGGACCAGATGAGCCGCGCGCAACGCGAAGCGCTGCTGGCGCGGGCGAAAGCGGCGCGGATTTCCAAAAACGACGGCGCCCGCCAGGACGCGATCGCGCCGCGCGCGGGCGGCCCGACGCAGTGGCCGTCGTCGTTCGCCCAGCAACGCCTGTGGCTGATCAGCCAGATGGGCGAGCAGGCCAGCGCGGCGTATCACGTCCCGGTTCATTTCAGCCTGCGCGGCCCGCTCGACGCGGACGCGCTGCAGGCCGCGCTGGACCGCATCGTGCAGCGCCACGAAACCCTGCGCACCCGCTTCGCGCCGGTCGATGGCCAGCCGATGCAGCGCATCGCCGAGGACGGCCGCTTCAGCCTGCTGCGCCACGATCTGAGCGGGCAGGGCGATGCGCAGGGCCAGCTCGCGCATTGGATCGATATCGAAACCAAAACGCCGTTCGATCTCGCCGCCGGTCCGCTGGCGCGCGGACGCCTGCTGCGGATGGGCGAAGACGAGCACGTGTTGCTGCTGACCCTGCACCACATCGTCTCCGATGGTTGGTCGATGGGCGTGCTGATCGATGAGCTGAGCGCGCTGTATCGCGCCTATGCGCTCGAAGGCGTGCCGGCCCAGACCGACCCGCTGCCGGCGCTGCCGATCCAGTACGCCGACTACGCGCTGTGGCAGCGCCAATGGTTGAGCGGCGAAGTGCAACTCAAGCAACAGGCTTATTGGCGCGAGCAACTGGACGGCGCACCGGCCTTGATCACCCTGCCGAGCGACCGGCCGCGGCCGGCGGTGCAGGAATACGCCGGCGCCAGCCTCGATCTGGAACTGGACGAAGAATTGAGCGAGGCGCTGAGGGCGCTGTCGCGCAAGCACGGCACCACGCTGTACATGACCTTGCTCGCGGCCTGGAGCGCATTGGCCTCGCGTCTGGCCGGACAGGACGAAGTGGTGATCGGAACGCCGGTCGCCAACCGCACCCGGGTCGAGGTGGAGCCGCTGATCGGCTTCTTCGTCAACACCCTGGCGCTGCGCCTGGACCTGAGCGGCAGCCCGAGCGTGGCCGAACTGCTGGCGCGCGTGCGCGAGCAGGTGCTGCAGGCGCAGGCGCATCAGGACGTGCCGTTCGAGCAAGTGGTGGAGGTGCTCAAGCCGGCGCGCTCGATGGCGCATACGCCCTTGTTCCAGCTCATGTTCACCTGGCACAACGCCTCCGACGGCGACGCGGTGCGGCTGGGCGATCTGCAACTGCAGGCGCTGCCGGAACAGGAGCGCCGCAGCGCCCAGTTCGATCTGTCGCTGGGTTTGCAGGACGTCGGCGGACGCATTACCGGCAGCCTCGGATTCGCCACGGCCTTGTTCGATCGCGCGACGATGGCGCGGCACGTCGAGTACCTGAAGGCGTTGTTGCGCGGCATGGCCGGCGACGACAGCCGCTCGGTGGATCGCATCGCGTTGCTGACCGATGGCGAGCGGCAGCGGGTTCTGCAAATACACAACGATACGCAGCGCAGCTACTCGCATGGGCGGTGCGTGCATCAGCTGTTCGAACAGCAGGCCCTGCGCACGCCGGAGGCGATCGCGGCGGAGCAGGACGGACAGTCGCTGAGCTACGCCGAACTTAATGCGCGCGCCAATCGGCTTGCGCATCATCTGAGATCGTTGGGTGTCGGCGCGGACGATCGCGTCGCCATCGGGATGCC
>NZ_JBFRDR010000044.1:0-4952 GCF_052113885.1 Lysobacter sp. TAB13
CCGTCCAGCACCAGCGTCTCCACCTCGATCGTCGCTTCGCGCCAGACCACCTGCACCGGTTCGGGCAGGCCTTCCCACTGCACCGCGGTGCGCAGCACGTCGTGACGGTCGATCACCGTCTGCAGCGCTTCCACGAAGCCGTCCAGGCGTTCGCGCGAATCGAAGGCGAGCGTGGTCGACAGCAGGTAGGGGTCGCCCTGCTGATGCAGCAGGTGATGGAACAGGATGCCTTCCTGCAACGGTGCCAGCGGATAGATGTCCTGGATATTGGCCGCGCCGCCGGGAACGGCATCGACGATGCGGGCCAGTTGCTCGGCATCCAACGCCACCAGCGGCAGCATTTGCGGGGTCAGCTCGGTGCAGCCCGGCTCGATGCCGTTGGCCGGCACCGGCACCTCGCGCCAATCGCGTTGCCGCGCCTGCTCCACCGCCTGCGCCAGCGCCGACAGGGTCGGCTGCGCGAACAAGGTGCGGATATCGGCGTACAGCTGTTGATGGCGCATGCGCTCCATCAACTGCACGGCGAGCAGCGAGTGGCCGCCGAGTTCGAAGAAATGATCCTGGCGACCGACCTGTTCGACTTGCAGCAGTTCGGACCATATCTGCGCCAGCGCGGTTTCCACCGCGCCCTGCGGCGCTTCATACGCACGCTGCGCGTAGGCGTCGGCTTCCGGCGGCGGCAGGGCGCGGCGATCGAGTTTTCCGTTCGGCGTCAGCGGCAGGCGCTCAAGCGTCACATAAGCCGCCGGCACCATGTACTCGGGCAGTTCGCGCGCCAGCGCGGTGCGCAAGTCCGCGGTCTGCGGCAATGCCTCGCCGACCAGATACGCGACCAGGCGCTTGTCGCCCGGGCTGTCTTCGCGCGCGTGCACCACCGCTTCGCTGACGCCGGGCAGCTTCGCCAGCTGCGCTTCGATCTCGCCCAGCTCGATGCGGAAGCCGCGGATCTTGACCTGATGATCGTTACGGCCGAGGAATTCAATCGTGCCGTCGGGCAACCAGCGGCCGAGATCGCCGGTGCGATACATCCGCGCGCCAACCCGGCCAGCGAAGGGATCGGCAAGGAAACGCTCGCGTGTCAATTCGGGGCGATTGAGATAGCCGCGCGCCACGCCGGCGCCGCCGATGTAAATCTCGCCGGCCACGCCTTCGGGCACCGGTTCGCCGTGCGCGTCGAGCACGTAGATCGACATGTTCGCCAGCGGACGGCCGATCGACAACACGCCGGTCTGCGCCGAGCAATCCAGGACGCAGGCGTTGATGGTGGTCTCGGTGGGGCCGTAGGCGTTGGACAGCGCCGGACGATGGCCGTCGCGCGACCACCAGGCCTGCAGGGCAGCGGGACTGACGGTATCGCCGCCGATGATGATCTGGCGCAAGCCTGAGGGAATGGCGACGTCGGTCGCTTGCGCCAGCTGTTGCCAGAACAGAGTCGGCAGATTCGCCACGGTCAGCGCGTGTTCCGCGCACAGCGCGCACCACTCGGAGGGGCCGGTGATCCAGGCTTCGGTGCGCAATACCAGAGTCGCGCCGCTGAGCAAGGTGGTGAAGATTTCCTCGACCGATACGTCGAAGGTCGGCGCGACGAACTGCAGGATGCGATCGCTGGGCTGCAGAGCGTAATGCGCCTGCAGGGCGGTGATCTGATTGCACAGGCCGCGGTGCTCCACCATCACGCCCTTGGGCTGGCCGGTGGAACCGGAGGTGTAGATGACGTAGGCCAGATGCCCGGCGGTCACGCCCAGCACCGCGGTGTCGAGGTTGCGCTCAGGCGCCGACCGCCATGCTGGCGCGTCGGTGTCGATCTCCACCACCGTCAACGACTCGGCCGCGGACAGGTTCGCGCGCACCTCGCTGTGGGTCAGCAACACCTTCGGCGCGCTGTCGCTGAGCATGTAGTTGAGGCGCTCGGACGGATAGCTGGGGTCCAGCGGCACGTAGGCGCCGCCGGCCTTCAGCACCGCCAGCACCGCCACGACCATGTCGGGGCTGCGCGGCAGGCCGATCGCGACCCGATCGTCGGGGCCCACGCCCAATGTCCTGAGGTGATGCGCCAGGCGATTGGCCCGGGCGTTGAGTTCGGCATAGCTCAGGCGCTGGCCGCCCTGCTCCACCGCGGTCGCATCCGGGCTCGCCGCCGCCTGCTGTTCGAACAATTCGTGGATGCACTGCGCGTGCGGATAGGCGCGAGCTGTGTCGTTCCAGGTGTGCAGCACTTGTTGCCGCTCTGCCGCATCAAGAATCGCGATGCGCTCGATCGGCTGACTGTCGTCCTCGCTCATGCCGCGCAGCAAGGCCTTCAGATACTCGACGTGGCGCAGCATGGTGGCGCGGTCGAACAAGGCCGTGGCGTATTCCAGATTGCCCGCGATCCGGCCGTTCACTTCCTGCAGCCCCAGCGACAGATCGAACTGAGCGCTGCGATGCTCGCCTTCATCGAGATCGTGCAGCTGCAGCGCGCCCAGCTCCAACGCCGCCTGCGGCGTGTTCTGCCAACTGAACATCAGCTGGAACAGCGGGCTGTGCGCCAGCGAACGCGCCGGCTTGAGCGCTTCCACCACTTGTTCGAACGGCACGTCTTGGTGGCTCTGCGCCTGCAGCACCTGCTCGCGCACCCGCGCCAGCAGTTCGCTCACCGTCGGGTTGTTGCCGACATCCAGGCGCAGCGCCAGGGTGTTGACGAAGAAACCGATCAGCGGCTCGACTTCCACGCGCGCACGGTTGGCGACCGGCGTGCCGATCACCACTTCGTCTTGCCCGGCCAGACGTGACGCCAATGCGCTCCAGGCCGCCAGCAGCGTCATGTACAGCGTGGTGCCGTGCTTGCGCGACAGCGCCCGCAGCGCGTCGCTCAAATCTTCGTCCAGTTCCAGTTCCAGACTGGCGCCGGCGTATTCCTGCACCGCCGGCCGCGACCGGTCGCTCGGCAGGGTGATCAACGCGGGTGCGCCGGTCAGTTGCTCGCGCCAGTAAGACAGTTGTTTTTGTTGCAGATCGCCGCTCAGCCATTGGCGCTGCCACAGCGTGTAGTCAGCGTACTGCACCGGCAAGGCCGGCAGCGGATCGATCCGCGGCGACAGGCTTTCCAGGGCGTAGGCCCGGTACAGCGCGCTCAGTTCCTTGACCAGCACGCCCATCGACCAACCATCGGAGACGATGTGGTGCAGAGTCAGCAGCAGGACGTGTTCGTCCTCATTCATGCGCAACAAGCGGCCGCGCGCCAGCGGGCCGGCGGCGAGGTCGAACGGAGTTTCCACTTCGACCCGGCGCCACTGCGCCAGTTCGGCCTGCGGATCGGCGGCGGCGCTGACATCGTGCCGGCTCAGCGCGAAGGTCGCGTTGTCGTCGATACGCTGCACCGGCTGGCCATCGACCAGTTCGAAATGCGTGCGTAGCGCTTCATGCCGCTGCACGATCCGGTCCAGCGCGGCCTGCAGGGCCTGCGCATCCAGCGGGCCGCGCAAGCGCAGGCCGCCGGCCATGTGATAGGCGGCGCTGGCCGCTTCGTCCATGCGCGCGATGAACCACAGGCGCTGTTGCGCGAACGACAGCGGCAGGGTCCGCGGACGCTCGCCGGCGATGATGGCCGGCAAGGCCGCGCCTTGCTTGCTCGCGGCGACGCGGGCGAACTCGTGCAGCACCGGTTGCGCGAACAGGTCCGACAGCGCGACCTCCAGGTCCAGGCGCTGCTGCAGGCGCGCGGTCATCTGCAGGGCCAGCAGCGAGTGTCCGCCCAGGTCGAAGAAGTGATCTTCGCGGCCGACCTGCTCGATCTGCAGCAACTCAGCCCAGATCTGCGCGATCGCGGTTTCCAGCGGCCCCTGCGGCGCGGCGTAGACGCGCTGCGCGTAGGCCTCGCCTTCCGGCGCCGGCAGGGCGCGGCGGTCGAGCTTGCCGTTGGGCGTCAGCGGCAGGCGCTCCAGCGCCACGTACGCCACCGGCACCATGTAGTCGGGCAAGGACTGTTGCAGATGCGCGCGTAGCGCATTGCTGTCCTGCGGTTGTTCGCCGGCGACGTAATACGCCACCAGGCGCTTGTCGCCGGTGCCGTCTTCGCGAGCGTGTACCACCGCTTCGCGCACGCCGGGCAGCTTCGCCAGTTGCGCTTCGATCTCGCCCAGTTCGATGCGGAAGCCGCGGATCTTGACCTGATGATCGTTGCGGCCGAGGAATTCGATCGTGCCGTCCGGCAACCAGCGGCCGAGGTCGCCGGTGCGGTACATCCGCGCGCCCTCTCGGGCCGCGAAGGGATCATCGAGGAAGCGTTCGGTGGTCAGCTCGGGGCGGTTGAGATAGCCGCGCGCCACGCCGGCGCCGCCGACATGGATTTCGCCGGCCACGCCTTCGGGCACCGGTTCGCCGTGCGCGTCGAGCAGATAGATCGTCGTGTTCGCGATCGGACGGCCGATGTGGACGATGGCGCCGTTCGGATCGAGACGGCCGGAGGTCGCCACCACCGTGGTTTCGGTCGGGCCGTAGTTGTTGATCAACTCATACGGCAAGTTTTTCTCGGGCAGACGGCTGAGGCGATCGCCGCCGGTCAGCAGGCTGCGTAGCGGCTTGCCCGGCTGCGCGCGGCCTAGAGCGATTTCGGCCAATGCGGTAACGAGGAAGCTGCTGTGCAGATCCTGCGATTCCCACCACTGCAGCAACTTCATCGGATCGCCGGCGGAGTCGCGCGGCGGCAGGGCCAGGGTCGCGCCCATGTTCAGCGCCGGCCAGATTTCCCAGGTGCAGGCGTCGAAGGCGACACCGGCGGTGCTGGCGGTACGTTCGCCCGGCTGCAGCGGGAAGCTCTCGCTATGCCAGTGGATCAGGTTCGCCAGATTGGCGTGTTCGACCATCACGCCTTTGGGCTGGCCGGTGGAACCTGAGGTGTAGATGACGTAGGCAAGGTTGTTCGCGGTCACGCCGGCCGGATCGAGGTTCTCCGACGGATACGACTGCCACGC
>NZ_JBFRDR010000045.1:0-4641 GCF_052113885.1 Lysobacter sp. TAB13
GACCTGCCGGTGCTGGCGCCGATGGCGCTGCGCGAGATTTTCTATCGCGTGCTGATGGGCGACCTGGGCCATCGCCTGCGCGCGCTGGCGGTCACCGACAGCCGCTCCAGCCGCGTCGCCAAGGCGGTCGCGGTGCTGCGCCAGCGCTACCTGCAGCCGCTGTGCATCGAAGACCTGGCCGACGAAGTGCACATGAGCACCTCCTCGCTGCACCACCAGTTCAAGGCGGTGACGACAATGTCGCCGCTGCAGTTCCAGAAGCACCTGCGCCTGCACGAAGCGCGCCGGCTGATGATGGTCGGCGGCATCGAAGCCGTCGCCGCGGCCCATCGCGTGGGCTACGAAAGCCCGTCGCAGTTCTCGCGCGAGTACAAGCGTTTGTTCGGCGCGCCGCCGCGGTCGGAAGTGGTGTTGGCGCGCGGGGCGCCGCAGGGCTGAGTCAGCGATCGTTGTGGCAGGATCAGTTCTGGATTCTGTCGAGCGATGATGCTCGCGCGAATCGGGACTCGCAAAGGCGCGTGGGTCGCGGCGGTTGAGCCCTGAATGCAACCGAGCTTTACGGGCGCGGAGATTGCGGCCCCTTTGCTCGGGCACCCGCGCGTTATGGCGGCGGGTGGCCGATCATCCGGTCGAGCATGCGAATCACGACGCGGTACGGCTAGCGCCGAAGAGCGCGCTACGCACGTCCTCGGTCGGAGGTAACGCACGCTTTCCGCGGCGTGCCATTCCAATTGCCGATAGCGATAGCGATAGCGCTCGCGGGCGCATGCCGTAAGCGACTGCGCAATTTCGCGCTCGTTGTTCCGAGGTCTGGCGAAGACCATCGCGCATCGTGGCGGTTAGTAAGAACGGCTCGTGGTTCGCGCGCGAACACCGGCGCTCATCTGGCCCGCCGTCACGATGGAAGGCAAACCCTTGCGTGCGTCGCCGCAGCGTTGAGGCGTGGGCGGCGAGTTTTCGTGTGTCCCAACGGATCGCGCTCTGTCGCTGGCCGATGTGCCATTTGCGTTGACTGCCCGTGATCAACGCGCAATCGGTTCACCGCCGCTCCTTGTCGCGCCTTTGCGTTCGTCCTTTGAATTTAGGACGAGTCTGATAGGGGGGCAGCCTATCGAGAGCGTTTGGTTCATAAGAGTACGCACGAAACGCAAACCCTTCGGCCGCTCTCGCTAGCGTTCTCATCCGTCGGGCTTTTTCGCAGCGCCGGTACTGCGGGCTTGCGTCAGGCGACGAGAACTCATGTTTGCAGTCAACAGCACCAGGAATGCACAAATAATGAAGACAATCTCATACAGAAAAATGGCGGTGCTCGGGCTGGCCAGCGCTTGCGCCACCGCGTTGTTGTGGACGCAGATGCCGTTGGGCGCGGCGACTCACGATCTTTCGATGGCTGCCGCAGATCCATCGATCGCCGGCGCGGGCGGCGCGCCCGAGATGGACGATAAGGATATGCGCGGCCCCGTGCGTTCATCGGCGGCGGTCGCGCCGAAACCGTTCAATAGCGCGCAGGCCAAGTTGGGCAGCGGCCAGTTGCTGCAGGCGGTGCAATGGTTCGCTCACAACGTCCCGCTTGCGGGCGCGCAGGGGAGCGGCGCGGCGCACAGTGTGCGCACCGCGGCTGAGCAGATCGCGGCTCTGGACCGGTTCGGCGTGCCGGCCGCTTATCGCGACGGCGAGAAGATCAAACTCAATATCCGTCTGGCTCTGCCGCATGAGCAGATCGCCGACCCCATCCTGCTGGACCGGGCGACCGCGAGCCTGCGCGAGACCTTGCTCGCTGCTGGACTGGAAGCGCATGCCGTCGCCGGCTCGCCGACGCTGGAAGCGCTGGTGCCGCTGGCGCGGCTGGAATGGGTGGCCGCGTTGGAAGCCGTGGCGCAGGTGCGCCTGATGGCGCTGCCCGATCTCGATGTGACCAGCGATGGGCTTGCGGCCAGCGGCGTGGATACGCTGCGCAAGCTGGGCGACTACGGCAGCTTTGCCGCCGAATTCCGCGCAGTGGACACGACCATCGCCATTATCGACAAGTTCGGCACGATCGACCTTGCGACGCTGCAAGGCGCCAACCGGTGGCCCCGCAATACCGAGGCAGTGACCGATAAGCTCGTGCAGATCGCCAGCGGCGACGACCCGGTGTTCGGAGCCGGCGGCGCCAAGAACGGCAATAAGGTGATGGAAACCGTCTACGCCCTGGCGCCGGACGCGAAGTATCGCCTGTACGAGGTGGAGAGTGATGCCGACTGGGTCGGTGCGATCCGGGATGCGGCCAATCTCGGCGTCGTCAACCAAGAGCGAGGCGAGCCTGGCCCGATCGCCTTCGAAACGCTAGGCGAGCCGCGCGCACGCACGATCGCCTTGCCGCTGGACCTGGCAGGGCCGTCGACCAATATCGAAGGCCTTTCCGCCGTCATCGCCGCGGCCAAGGCGAATGGTGTGCGGGTGGTTAAATCCGCGGATAACCCGGTTTTGCAGGGCGAGGATCTGACCATCGCCATCATCGATCAGTTCGGCTCGCAAAACATCGGCGCACTGCAGCGCGGCGGCGAATGGCCCGCGAACACCGACGCGGTTCCCGACAAGCTCGTGCAGATCGCCAGCCGTGCCACCGGCCGTGCGTTCGGCGCCGATCAGGCCAAGCACGGCAATGCGGTCACCGAGATCGTTTACGACGTCGCGCCTAAGGCGAGATACCGTTTGTACGACATTGGCCAGGTCAGCGACTGGATCAGCGGGATTCAGGACGCGGCCAATCTCAACGATCGTAACGAGGTGCAGGGCGAGCCGCGCGCGCAGGTGATCAGCTTCTCATTGGGTATGGGCGGACAGTCGTCCGGCGACGGCACCGGCACCGGCAGCGATATCAAGGGTCTGTACGACGCCATCGCCGCAGCCCAAGCCAACGGCGTGCTGCTGATCAAATCCGCGGGCAACGAAGCGCAGTCCTACTGGGACGACAACAGCACCGCCGGCGCGGGCAACGCGGTCGTGCAGGATTTTGTCGCAGGCAACCGCAATGCGGCCGGCCAGCCGATCCTCGACGGCGTTAATATTCTGCGTTACGGCAGCGATTGGGGCGATTGCGTTCCAGTCGGCGTCGCCACCACGAGTACGGCAAACCAATTGGCATTCAATATTCGGCTGACCTGGAACAATTGGACTGGCGTCGGCAGTCCCACCGCGACCGATTACCGGCTCGAGTTGGTGCGCTGGGCCGACGCGGTCAGACGCAACGGAGTCGTCGTGACGCCGGCGGGATGGGTCGTGGCGGTCCAATCCGACAACGCGCAGAACGGCGGCAACGGCCAGACGCCGCTCGAACGCGTCGCTTATGCGCCGCCTGCAACCGCCAAAACGACCCGTTGCGACACCGTGTTGCCGGGGGGGACTGTCGGCGGTAGCCGTTATACGGGCGGTGGCATATTCGGCGTGCGGATCGTCCGCCAGACGCAAGGCGCGTCCAACTTCCTGCGCTTGTTCGCCCGGCCGCATCGCCCGCAGTATTCGGTCGCCGACCGCTCGCTGTCGTCTCCGGCCGATTCGTCCAGCGTCATCACCGTGGCCGCGCTGGACGCAGCCACGTCCGGTCTGGAGGCCTACAGCTCACGCGGCCCGGTGCTCGCTGCCGGCGGAGCGCGTCCGTCCGGCCAAGCGGCGGGCAATGCCAAGCCCGACATGGCCAATTTTGCCAATGTCGATACCGAAACCTACGGCGATAACACGTTCAGCGGCACTTCCTCGGCGACACCGCACATCGCTGCCTTGGCTTTGCTCGGACTCCAGCACCAGCGTCAACTGGCTAATGCGACTAAGCCGGCGCCGTTGCCCGACACCGCGACGGCGGCGCAGTACAGCGAGCGTGAAACCTTGCTCAAGCAGCGCCGCAAAGACCTGGGCGAGGTGGTTTACGCCTCGTTGGTGAAAATTGCAGGCACCGGTGGCAACGACCTCGGTGCGGCCGGGTTCGACGGCAGCTACGGCAATGGACGTCTGAAGTTCCATGCCGCGTCGCAGTCATGCTTCCTGTCGGCGTTGTACGACGCGAGTAATCGCGTCCTGCTGCCGGCGCAAGCCAATCCGTTACCAGCCGGGCAAAAGAGTTACGACCAGTTGCTCGCCGAGAGCAGCACGGCCTGCGACGCGCGTTGATGAAAAGCTGATTCGCCGCTTCGCCACATGCGGAGCATCCAAGGCACCGGACTTGGGTACGGTGCCTTTTTTGTTGCCCATACTTTGTGGGCCGCTTTCCGGTTTGCCCCTGTCGTGCGGATCGCCGTGTCAGACCTAAACGCCTGTCGCGGACGTTCGGTCTCGCACCGCGTCCGGCTGTGTTCGCGCGAACCCGGCCGAGCGAGTGTGTCGACGCGGTCCAACGCAAATTCAGCGCAACACCCCTGCCTTGGTACATTCCGATTCGTTCTGACAGAAGGCGACGGCGCCGTAGGGTGATCGCGCATTTGGACGCAGTGCTGCGGCTGATGCGATTGCTCGACATGCCGCAAGACCTGCCGGTGCTGGCGCCGATGGCGCTGCGCGAGATTTTCTATCGCGTGCTGATGGGCGACCTGGGCCATCGCCTGCGCGCGCTGGCGGTCACCGACAGCCGCTCCAGCCGCGTCGCCAAGGCGGTCGCGGTGCTGCGCC
>NZ_JBFRDR010000046.1:0-2638 GCF_052113885.1 Lysobacter sp. TAB13
ACGACAAGACCACGGTGACCTGTCCGGCGCTGCCGGCCGGTGGCCTGGCGCCGACCCAGACTCTGACCTGCACGGCGAACTACACCGTGACCCAGGCCGATCTGAACGCCGGCACGTTGACCAACATCGCCAGCGCGACCGACGGCACCACGACTTCGCCGACGGATACGGTGACGATCACCGCGACGCAGACGCGCGCGATGACGATCGACAAGGCTTCGACCGCGACGACGTATGCCRCGGTCGGCCAAGTCATCCCGTACACCTACATCGTCACCAACACCGGCAACGTCACGATCACCGCGGCGATCAGCGTGACCGACGACAAGACCACGGTGACCTGTCCGGCGCTGCCGGCCGGTGGCCTGGCGCCGACTCAGACCCTGACCTGCACGGCGAACTACACCGTGACCCAGGCCGATCTGAAYGCCGGCACGTTGACCAAYATCGCCAGCGCGACCGACGGCACGACGACCTCGCCGACGGATACGGTGACGATCACCGCGACGCAGACGCGCGCGATGACGATCGACAAGGCTTCGACCGCGACGACCTATGCGACGGTCGGCCAGGTGATCCCGTACACCTACATCGTCACCAACACCGGTAACGTCACGATCACCGCAGCGATCAGCGTGACCGAYRACAAGACCACGGTGACCTGTCCGGCGCTGCCGGCCGGTGGCCTGGCGCCGACCCAGACCCTGACCTGCACGGCGAACTACACCGTGACCCAGGCCGATCTGAACGCGGGCACGTTGACCAATATCGCCAGCGCGACCGACGGCACCACCACGTCGCCAACCGACACGGTGACGATCACCGCGACGCAGACGCGTGCGATGACGATCGACAAGAACACGACGTCGACCGGTTACGCCGCGGTAGGCGACGCGCTGAATTACACCTATCTGGTCACCAACACCGGCAACGTGACTCTGACCGCGCCGATCAGCGTGACCGACAACAAGACCACGGTGACCTGTCCGGCCCTGCCGGCCGGTGGCCTGGCGCCGACTCAGACCCTGACCTGCACGGCCAGTTACACCGTGACCCAGGCCGATCTGGATGCCGGTAGCGTCGTCAATATCGCCAGCGCGACCGACGGCACCACCACCTCGCCGACCGACACCGTCACGGTGAATGCGACGCAGAATCCGGGCCTGGCGATCGCCAAGAGTTCGACTGCGACCACGTACGCGACGGTCGGCCAGGTGATTCCGTACACCTACATCGTCACCAATACCGGCAACGTGACCCTCACGACGGCGATCACGGTCGCCGACGATAAGACCACGGTGACCTGTCCGGCGCTGCCGCCCGGCGGTTTGCCGCCGACCCAAAGCTTGACGTGTAACTCCACCTATAACGTCACCCAGGCGGATCTGAACGCCGGCACCTTGACCAACGTCGCCAGCGCGAGCTCGGGCGCGGTGCAGTCCCTCACCGACAGCGTCACCCTCAATGCCACGCAGACGCGTGCGATGACGATCGACAAGGCCTCGACCGCGACGACCTACGCCGCGGTGGGTGATGTCCTGCCGTACACCTACATCGTCACCAACACCGGTAACGTCACGATCACCGCGGCGATCAGCGTGACCGACGACAAGACCACGGTGACCTGTCCGGCGCTGCCCGCCGGTGGCCTGGCGCCGACCCAGACCCTGACCTGCACGGCGAACTACAGCGTGACCCAGGCCGATCTGAACGCCGGTACGTTGACCAACATCGCCAGCGCGACCGACGGCACCACGACCTCGCCGACCGATACGGTGACGATCACCGCGACGCAGACGCGCGCGATGACGATCGACAAGGCTTCGACCGCGACGACGTATGCCACGGTCGGCCAAGTCATCCCGTACACCTACATCGTCACCAACACCGGTAACGTCACGATCACCGCGGCGATCAGCGTGACCGACGACAAGACCACGGTGACCTGTCCGGCGCTGCCGGCCGGTGGCCTGGCGCCGACCCAGACTCTGACCTGCACGGCGAACTACACCGTGACCCAGGCCGATCTGAACGCCGGCACGTTGACCAATATCGCCAGCGCGACCGACGGCACCACGACCTCGCCGACGGATACGGTGACGATCACCGCGACGCAGACGCGCGCGATGACGATCGACAAGGCTTCGACCGCGACGACGTACGCCACGGTCGGCCAAGTCATCCCGTACACCTACATCGTCACCAACACCGGCAACGTCACGATCACCGCGGCGATCAGCGTGACCGACGACAAGACCACGGTGACCTGCCCGGCGCTGCCGGCCGGCGGCTTGGCCCCGGCCCAGACCCTGACCTGCACGGCGAATTACACCGTGACYCAGGCCGATCTGAACGCCGGTACGTTGACCAACATCGCCAGCGCGACTGACGGCACCACCACGTCGCCGACCGACACGGTGACGATCACCGCGACGCAGACGCGTGCGATGACGATCGATAAGGCTTCGACCGCGACGACGTACGCCACGGTCGGCCAAGTCATCCCGTACACCTACATCGTCACCAACACCGGTAACGTCACGATCACCGCGGCGATCAGCGTGACCGACGACAAGACCACGGTGACCTGTCCGGCGCTGCCSGCCGGTGGCCTGGCGCCGACCCAGACCCTGACCTG
>NZ_JBFRDR010000047.1:0-1593 GCF_052113885.1 Lysobacter sp. TAB13
ATGGGCCTGGGCTATCAGCGTTCGGAAGAGGAATACCTCCTGCCGTCGCTGCTGTCGCCGGGCAACCGTAAGGACGGCAACCTCGCCGCCAAGGTCGGCGTGGGTATCCAGGGCGACCTGGGCCGCGTCGGCATCCGCACCGAGCTGGCGTACCGCGCCGACTTCGACGACAGCAGCGTCGCTGCTCCGAAGGAAGACTGGTTCGGCGACGTGCTGGCTTCGGTCGGCATCGTGATCCCGCTGGGTCCGGAACCCGCCGCTGCCGTAACCCCGCCGCCGGCGGTGGAAGTCGGTTGCGCGGACAAGGACGACGACGGCGACGGCGTCAACAACTGCGACGACAAGTGCCCGGGTTCGCAGGCTGGCCAGACCATCGGTCCGGACGGCTGCGCGGTGCCGGTCACCATCGACCTGAAGGGCGTCAACTTCGACTTCGACAAGGCGACCCTGCGTCCTGACGCGGTGTCGATCCTCAACGAGGCCGCCGAGATCCTGAAGCGTTACCCCGACCTGAAGGTCGAAGTCGCCGGTCACACCGACCTGTGCGGCAAGGACACCTACAACCAGAAGCTGTCGGAGCGTCGCGCCAAGGCTGCGTACGACTACCTGACCAGCAATGGTGTGGATGCCGGCCGCCTGACCGGTCCGGTCGGCTACGGCGAGAGCCGTCCGCTGGAATCGACCCCGCAGACCTTCCCGGCCTGCAAGAGCGAAAAGAACCGCCGCACCGAGCTCAACGTCCAGAACTGATCGGACGCGCGGCGAGTGCGGACCGTTCGCGGTCCGCACTGCAACACTCAGAAGCCCGGTCTCGCGCCGGGCTTCTTTTTATGTTTCAAGCGCGGTCGTAATCATTTTCGAAAGTAAGACTTACAGCGCATTTTGTTTCTAAATATCGACCGTTCGTCGGGCCGACTGAACCGCAGTGGGCGTATTGCGTGCGGAAGCGTTACACACAAACCGACTTGCACTCGACTGAACTACGTTAAGTGGTATTAACAAACTTGCTGAGCGTGTATGATCCCCCCGCCAGTGACCGCGGTGCTAGGCCTTGCCAGTGCTGAAAGTGTCTCTGTCACAAGAGTCAGCGCCGCAGAAGACTGTCCCGATCACACAGTCCCGATCACCCCCCGTTCCGATCGATCTGAAGGAGTTACACATGAAGATTCGTATGTTGAGCACCGCCCTGTTGGCGGGCTTGGCTTTCTCGCAGGTTGCCAGCGCGCAGGATTTTGACGACCGTTGGTACGTCACCGGCGCCGTCGGCATGAACATCCAGGACAACGACCGCGGCACCCGCAACGCGCCGTTCGGTGCGATCGGCCTGGGCAAGTTCCTCAACAAGAACTGGTCGCTCGACGGTGAGCTGAACTATCAGAACCCGAAGTTCGACGACAACCAGGACGCCAACTGGAGCCAGTACGGCATCTCGCTGGACCTGCGTCGCCACTTCGTGACCGACGGCCGTAACTGGAACCCCTACATCCTGATGGGCCTGGGCTATCAGCGTTCGGAAGAGGAATACCTCCTGCCGTCGCTGCTGTCGCCGGGCAACCGTAAGGACGGCAACCTCGCCGCCAAGGTCGGCGTGGG
>NZ_JBFRDR010000048.1:0-1409 GCF_052113885.1 Lysobacter sp. TAB13
GACGGGACGGCTTCGTGGAAGCGCTGCAGACGGTGATCGACCGTCACGACGTGCTGCGCACCGCGGTGCAGTGGGAAGGCCTGCCCGAACCGGTGCAGGTGGTCTGGCGCGAAGCGACGATCGAGGTGGAGACGCTGGTGCTGGACGGCGCCGATGTCGAAACGCATCTGCGCGCTTACACCGATCCGTCGCATTACCGCCTGGACGTGCGCAGCGCGCCGCAGATGCGCGGCTTCGCCGCCTTCGACGCCAGCCAGCAGCGTTGGCTGCTGGTGTTGCTGCAGCATCATTTGATCATGGATCACATCACCAGCGACCTGCTGATGCAGGAACTGGCCCTGATCCAGAGCGGCCGCGACGATGAACTGTCCGAGCCGGTGCCGTTCCGCGATTTCGTCGCCCAGGCGCGCCTGGGCGTGAGCGTGCAGGAACACGAACAATATTTCCGCGAGATGCTCGGCGATGTCGAGGAACCGACCGCGCCGTTCGGCTTGAAGGACGTGCAAGGCGGCGGCCAGGACATCCGCGAGGCGCATCGCGTGGTGGACAGCGACCTGTCGCGCCGCATCCGCGCGCAGGTGAAAGCCTTGGGCGTGAGCGCGGCCAGCGTATTCCACTGGGCCTGGGGCCAGGTGCTGGCGAAGACCACCGGGCAAGAGGACGTGGTGTTCGGCACGGTGTTGTTCGGGCGCATGCACGGCGGTTCGCGCGCGGATCGCGCGATGGGTTTGTTCATCAACACCTTGCCGGTGCGCATCCGCCTGGGCGAGGCGAGCGTGCGCGAAAGTATCCGCCGCACCCATGCCAGCCTGTCGCAACTGGTCTGGCACGAACACGCGCCGCTGGCGCTGGCGCAGCGCTGCAGCGCCTTGCCTTCGTCCACGCCGCTGTTTTCCGCGTTGCTGAATTATCACTACAGCGCAGGCGCCTTGGGCATCGACCTGGAGCTGGGGTGGGGCGAAGGCGTTGAACTGCTCGATTTCAAGGAGCGGACCAACTACGCCTTCAACTTGTCGGTGGACGATCAGGGGCAGGATTTCCACCTGGGCCTGCAGATCACCTCGAAGATCGACGCGCAGCGCATCGGCGACTACATGCACCGGGTGCTGGAACAACTGGTGGAGGCGCTGGAGCATGCGCCGGAAACGCCCGCATGGCGGATCGGCGTGCTGGCGCAAGCCGAGCGGCGGCAGGTGCTGGAAGCGCACAACGCCACGCAGCGCGGCTATCCGCTGGGGCAGTGCGCGCATCAGCTGTTCGAACAACAGGCCCTGCGCACGCCGGAGGCGATCGCGGCGGAGCAGGACGGACAGTCGCTGAGCTACGCCGAACTTAATGCGCGCGCCAATCGGCTTGCGCATCATCTGAGATCGTTGGGTGTCGGCGCGGACGATCGCGTCGCCATCGGG
>NZ_JBFRDR010000049.1:0-1232 GCF_052113885.1 Lysobacter sp. TAB13
TATCACATGCCGGTGGCCTTGCAACTGAGCGGCGAACTCGACCGGGCGGCGCTGCAGAACAGCCTGAACAGAATCGTCGCCCGCCACGAAAACCTGCGTACCCGCTTCGTCAGCCAGTCCGGCGCTCCGGTGCAAGTGATCGATCCGGCCGATACCGGCTTCGTCCTGGTCGATCACGACTTGAGCGATCTGACCGCCGACGCGCAAGCTTCGGCCGTAGCCACGCAAAGCCGCGAAGAAGCCCGCGCCCCGTTCGATCTGGCCCAAGGCCCGTTGATTCGCGGTCGCTTGTTGCGACTGAGCGAGCACGAACATGTGCTGCTGGTGACCCAGCATCACATCGTCTCCGACGGCTGGTCGATCGGCGTGCTGGTGCAGGAAGTCAGCGCGTTGTACGACGCGTATCGCCAGGGTCAACCCGATCCACTGCCGCCGTTGCCGATCCAGTACGCCGATTACGCCGCGTGGCAACGCGGCTGGCTGCAGGGCGAGACCCTGCAGCGTCAAAGCAATTACTGGCGCGACCAGTTGCAAGGCGCCCCGGCGGTGCTGGAACTGCCGACCGACCGGCCGCGCCCAGCGTTGCAGAGCTACGCCGGCGACCGCGTCCCGGTCCGCCTGTCGGCTGAGCTGAGCGCACAGCTGCGGACCTTGTCGCAGCGTCACGGCACGACCGTCTTCATGACCCTGCTGGCCGGCTGGTCGGTGCTGCTGTCGCGCCTGAGCGGCCAATCCGATGTCGTCGTCGGCAGCCCGGTAGCCAATCGTCAGCGCAGCGAGCTGGAACCGCTGATCGGCTTCTTCGTCAACACCTTGGCGCTGCGCGTCGATCTGCACGACGCGCCGAGCGTGGCCGACCTGCTTGCACAGGTAAAAGCCACGACCCTGGCCGCCTACGAACACCAGGATCTGCCCTTCGAACAAGTCGTCGAAGCCGTGCAGCCAGCGCGCAGCATGAGCCACAGCCCGCTGTTCCAGGCGCTGCTGAGCTTGAATAACACTCCCGACGGCGGCGGCCTGCAACTGCACGGCCTGACTCTGTCGCAACTCGACAGCGGTCAGCAGACGGCTCAGTTCGATCTGGCCCTGTCGCTGAACGACAACGGCACCGCCCTGAGCGGCAGCATCGCCTACGCCAGCGATCTGTTCGACCGTATCACCGTCGAACGGATGATGGATCACTGGACGACCTTGCTGACGGCGATGGTCGCCGACGATTCGGCCTCGGTCGC
>NZ_JBFRDR010000050.1:0-1212 GCF_052113885.1 Lysobacter sp. TAB13
GGTCAGGACCAGGCTGTCGCCGGTCAAGGCGCCCGCGGTGCAGGTCCACGCGCCGGCGGTGTAACCGGCCACGCTCGGTTCGCTCAGCACATAGGTGCCCGCCGCGACGGCGGCGTTCGTCACCGTCGCGGTGCCACTGACGCCGGTGATCGTCGTCGGACCCGTTGCCGTCAACGGGAAGTCGTTGATCGTCGCGGTGCCGCCGTTGTCGTTGGTCACCGTCTTGACCAGGGTCAGCGTCGCGGCCTGGTCGTCGTTGACGATGGTGCAGGTCGCGTTCTGGCCGCCGGTCAGGACCAGGCTGTCGCCGGTCAAGGCGCCCGCGGTGCAGCTCCACGCGCCGGCGGTGTAGCCGGCCACGTTGGTTTCGCTCAGCACATAGGTGCCGGCACCGACCGCAGCGTTCGTCACCGTCGCGGTGCCGCTGACACCGGTGATCGTCGTCGGACCGGTCGCCGTCAACGGGAACTCGTTGATCGTCGCGGTACCGCCGTTGTCGTTGGTCACCGTCTTGATCAGCGTCAGCGTCGCCGCTTGGTCGTCGTTGACGATGGTGCAGGTCGCGTTCTGACCACCGGCCAGCACCAGGCTGTCGCCGGTCAGCGTGCCGCCGGCGCAGGTCCATGCGCCGGCCGTGTAGCCGGCCACATTGGTTTCGCTCAGCGTATAGGTACCCGCACCGACTGCCGCGTTCGTCACCGGCGTGGTGCCACTGACGCCGGTGATCGTCGTCGGTCCGGTCGCCGTCAACGGGAAGTCGTTGATCGTTGCCGTGCCGCCGTTGTCGTTGGTCACCGTCTTGACCAGCGTCAGCGTCGCCGCCTGGTCGTCGTTGACGATCGTGCAGGTCGCGTTCTGGCCACCGGCCAGCACCAGGCTGTCGCCGGTCAAGGCGCCCGCGGTGCAGGTCCACGCGCCGGCGGTGTAGCCGGCCACGTTGGTTTCGCTCAGGGTGTAGGTGCCCGCACCGACCGACGCGSCGGTCACCGGCGTRCTGCCGCTGACGCCGGTGATCGTGGTGGGACCCGTCGCGGTCAACGGGAAGTCGTTGATCGTCGCGGTGCCGCCGTTGTCGTTGGTCACCGTCTTGACCAGGGTCAGCGTCGCCGCCTGGTCGTCGTTGACGATGGTGCAGGTTGCGTTCTGACCGCCGGTCAGCACCAGGCTGTCACCGGTCAGCGTGCCGCCGGTGCAGGTCCAGGTGCCGGCCGT
>NZ_JBFRDR010000051.1:0-1207 GCF_052113885.1 Lysobacter sp. TAB13
GGAGGAAGAATTCCCGGAATTGACGCCGGAGGAAGTGGGGCGGCGGTTCTTGAAGTTGATCGACGGTCTGAAGTCGTTTGATGAACTGTCAGTCGAGCGCTTGCAAGAGGTGATGCGATTGCGCCTGACCCCATCGCCAGAGACTCATGGGGTTTTTTTTACAATTTATTTGCCGGAATCGGGTTGGTACTACGGTCTGTCTTACTACGACAACCCGCTTTCGCCTCACCTCAAGAATGCGGCCTACGAATTCATTAACCAACCAGCGGGTCAAAATCACAATGACCATGCCGCTGATATGACGCCAGTCTGCGGCATGGATTTCCATGCCTATGTAGCCGAATTGGAGAAAATTGGATTCGTAGAACGCGAAGACTTGGCGCAATACGACTCTCCAATGCCTCCTATAAATCCAGATGGGACAATGGGGGAACGCCGGTTCTTTCGGTTACCGGGCTATACCTTCTCGCGCGGCGATGTTGGGGTGCTGGTTCGCGAGCGCCGCGAAGCCGATATACCTGGCACGAAGCTGCGTCACGCCTGTGTAGAGGCGATCAGCGTAGGCCGGATGCGTGGAGCCTAAGCCATGCCAAGACTAAATCAACAATTACAAGCCACGCTTACACAATTCGCTGCGCAACCCGGCACCACCTCCGATCAAGAGGCGCAGCTACGCGCCGCGATCACCCGGGATACCGGTTTGTTGCAACAGTTGAATCAGGATGCGGCCAATGGCCAACTCAAGGGCTTTGCGTTGCCGCAGGCTGGTGCAACCGCGAATCTAGTGGGCACCTACGACATCGCTTCGGGATTGGTCACACTGCCGGTTACCGTCTTCTTGCCAACTAGCGCGGATTCCACTGCCACACTGCGCCTGAAAGACCTATTCGTGCGCCTCATTCATACGAACTATGCGGCCCTTCGCCAAATCTTGTTTTCGGCGCTGGTGGCATTGTCCGCATGTTCACATTCGACTACTCCACCCGTCTCGATGCCGGGAAAGGAAGCTGCTGCCATGAAAGCGAACAGCCCCGATACGGCGGGTAGTCCACATCCTCACGCGTTGGAAGAATTCCCGGAATTGACGCCGGAGGAAGTGGGGCGGCGGTTCTTGAAGTTGATCGACGGTCTGAAGTCGTTTGATGAACTGTCAGTCGAGCGCTTGCAAGAGGTGATGCGATTGCGCCTGACCCCATCGCCAGAGACT
>NZ_JBFRDR010000052.1:0-977 GCF_052113885.1 Lysobacter sp. TAB13
ACGGCCGGCACCTGGACCTGCACCGGCGGCACGCTGACCGGTGACAGCCTGGTGCTGACCGGCGGTCAGAACGCAACCTGCACCATCGTCAACGACGACCAGGCGGCGACGCTGACCCTGGTCAAGACGGTGACCAACGACAACGGCGGTACGGCGACGATCAACGACTTCCCGTTGACGGCGACCGGCCCGACCACGATCACCGGAGTCAGCGGCACCGCGACGGTGACCAATGCCGCGGTCGGTGCGGGCACCTACACCCTGAGCGAAACCAACGTGGCCGGTTACACCGCCGGCGCGTGGACCTGCACCGCGGGTGCCTTGACCGGCGACAGCCTGGTCCTGACCGGCGGCCAGAACGCGACCTGCACGATCGTCAACGACGACCAGGCGGCGACGCTGACCCTGGTCAAGACGGTGACCAACGACAACGGGGGCACCGCGACGATCAACGACTTCCCGTTGACGGCAACGGGTCCGACCACGATCACCGGCGTCAGCGGCACCGCGACGGTGACGAACGCTGCGGTCGGTGCCGGCACCTACACCCTGAGCGAAACCAACGTGGCCGGCTACACCGCCGGCGCGTGGACCTGCACCGCGGGCGCCTTGACCGGCGACAGCCTGGTCCTGACCGGCGGGCAGAATGCGACCTGCACCATCGCCAACGACGACCAGGCGGCGACGCTGACGCTGGTCAAGACGGTGACCAACGACAACGGCGGCACCGCGACGATCAACGACTTCCCGTTGACGGCGACCGGTCCGACCACGATCACCGGCGTCAGCGGCAGCACGCCGGTGACGAGCGCGGCGGTCGGTGCGGGCACCTATACGCTGAGCGAAACCAATGTGGCCGGCTACACGGCCGGCACCTGGACCTGCACCGGCGGCACGCTGACCGGTGACAGCCTGGTGCTGACCGGCGGTCAGAACGCAACCTGCACCATCGTCAACGACGACCAGGCGGCGACGCT
>NZ_JBFRDR010000053.1:0-954 GCF_052113885.1 Lysobacter sp. TAB13
TCGTCCTTCGACAGCACATACACTTCGGCTTCGAAGTCGGTGTGCGGCTTGATCGAACCCGGCTTGCACAGCACCTGGCCGCGCTCCACGTCGTCACGCTTGGTGCCGCGCAGCAGCAGACCGGCGTTGTCGCCCGCCTGGCCCTGGTCCAGCAGCTTGCGGAACATTTCCACGCCCGTAACCGTGGTCTTCTGCGTCGGACGGATACCGACGATTTCGATTTCGTCGCCCACCTTCACGATGCCGCGCTCGATACGGCCGGTCACCACGGTGCCGCGGCCCGAGATCGAGAACACGTCTTCCACCGGCATCAGGAACGGCTTGTCGATCGCRCGCTCCGGCTSCGGAATGAAGGTGTCCAGCGCATCGACCAGCTTCAGGATCGMCGGCACGCCGATTTCRCTCTGGTCGCCTTCCAGCGCCAGACGGGCCGARCCGTGGATGATCGGGGTGTCGTCGCCCGGGAACTCGTACTTGGTCAGCAGCTCGCGGACTTCCATCTCCACCAGCTCCAGCAGCTCGGCGTCGTCCACCATGTCGGCCTTGTTCAGGAACACGACGATGTACGGCACGCCGACCTGACGCGACAGCAGGATGTGCTCGCGCGTCTGCGGCATCGGGCCGTCAGCGGCCGAGCACACCAGAATCGCGCCGTCCATCTGCGCCGCACCGGTGATCATGTTCTTCACGTAGTCCGCRTGGCCCGGGCAATCGACGTGCGCGTAATGGCGGTTCGCCGATTCGTATTCCACGTGCGCGGTCGAAATCGTGATGCCGCGAGCCTTYTCTTCCGGCGCCGCGTCRATCGCGTCGTACGCCTTGAACTCGCCACCGAAACGCTCAGCGCCCACCTTGGTCAGCGCCGCCGTCAGCGTCGTCTTGCCGTGGTCAACGTGACCGATCGTGCCGACGTTCACGTGCGGCTTGGTGCGCTCGAATTTACCCTTAGCCATG
>NZ_JBFRDR010000054.1:0-950 GCF_052113885.1 Lysobacter sp. TAB13
GCCCTGTCGCTGAACGACAACGGCACCGCCCTGAGCGGCAGCATCGCCTACGCCAGCGATCTGTTCGACCGTATCACCGTCGAACGGATGATGGATCACTGGACGACCTTGCTGACGGCGATGGTCGCCGACGATTCGGCCTCGGTCGCACGTCTGCCGCTGCTGACGCCGCCGCAGCGGGCGCAGGTGCTGCAGGGCTTCCACGCCCAGGCCCACGGCGATACGCCGCGCCAGTTCGAACGCGGCGTGATCCATCACGGCTTCGAAGCCCAGGTCGCCCTCACCCCGGATGCACCGGCGGTGTCGTATGAGCAGCAAACGCTCAGCTACGCCGAACTGGACCGCCGTGCGAATCAAGTCGCGCATCGCCTGATCGCGCTGGGCGTCAAACCCGACGATCGCGTCGCGATCTGCGTCGAACGCAGTCTGGACATGGTGGTCGGTTTGCTCGGCATCCTGAAGGCCGGCGGCGGCTACGTGCCGCTCGACCCGGCGTATCCCGCCGATCGTTTGGCCTACATGCTGGAAGACAGCGCGCCGGTAGCGTTGCTGAGCCAATCGGCCCTGCGCGCCAGTCTGCCCCAAGCCGAATGTCCGGTGCTGGAGCTGGACGATGCAGCCGTGTGGGCACAAGCCCGCACCGACACGCCGGTCGTAAGCAACCTGCATCCGCACCACTTGGCCTACGTGATCTACACCTCCGGCTCGACCGGACAGCCCAAGGGCGTGATGGTCGAACACGGCCAAGTCAGCCGTCTGTTCGCTTCCACCGATCACTGGTTCGGCTTCAACGAAACCGACGTATGGACCCTGTTCCATTCGTTCGCGTTCGACTTTTCGGTATGGGAACTGTGGGGCGCATTGCTGTACGGCGGCCGCGTAGTCGTCGTGCCGTCGTTGTGTGCGCGTTCGCCATCGGAGTTCTACGACCTGCTGGTGCGCGAAGGCGT
>NZ_JBFRDR010000055.1:0-950 GCF_052113885.1 Lysobacter sp. TAB13
ACGCCTTCGCGCACCAGCAGGTCGTAGAACTCCGATGGCGAACGCGCACACAACGACGGCACGACGACTACGCGGCCGCCGTACAGCAATGCGCCCCACAGTTCCCATACCGAAAAGTCGAACGCGAACGAATGGAACAGGGTCCATACATCGGTTTCGTTGAAGCCGAACCAGTGGTCGGTGGAGGTGAACAAGCGGCTCACCTGACCGTGTTCGACCATCACGCCCTTGGGCTGTCCGGTCGAGCCGGAGGTGTAGATCACGTAGGCCAGGTGATGTGGCTGCAGGTCACTCACGACTGGCGTGTCGGTTCGGGCCTGTGCCCACACGGCTGCGTCGTCCAGTTCCAGCATCGGGCACGCGGCTGACGGCAAGCTTTCGCGAAGCGTCGATTGGCTTAGCAACGCCACCGGCGCGCTGTCTTCCAGCATGTAGGCCAGACGGTCGGCCGGATACGCGGGGTCCAGTGGCACGTAGCCGCCGCCGGCCTTCAGGATGCCGAGCAGGCCGACCACCATGTCCAGACTGCGTTCGACGCAGATGGCGACGCGGTCGTCGGGTTTGACGCCCAGTTCGATCAGGCGATGCGCGACTTGATTCGCACGGCGGTCCAGTTCGGCGTAGCTGAGCGTTTGCTGCTCATACGACACCGCCGGTGCATCCGGGGTGAGGGCGACCTGGGCTTCGAAGCCGTGATGGATCACGCCACGCTCGAACCGGCGTGGCGTATCGCCATGGGCCTGGGCGTGGAAGCCCTGCAGCACCTGCGCCCGCTGCGGCGGCGTCAACAGCGGCAAACGCGCGACCGAGGCCGAATCGTCGGCGACCATCGCCGTCAGCAAGGTCGTCCAGTGATCCATCATCCGTTCGACGGTGATACGGTCGAACAGATCGCTGGCGTAGGCGATGCTGCCGCTCAGGGCGGTGCCGTTGTCGTTCAGCGACAGGGC
>NZ_JBFRDR010000056.1:0-898 GCF_052113885.1 Lysobacter sp. TAB13
GGTCGAGACCATGTCTCCGGACCGGAACAGCCGCGCATGCTCGCTCTCGCCGGGCGCGGCGAACGGATTGGGAATGAAGGCCTGGCCGGTCAGGTCCGGGCGTCCGAGATAGCCTTTCGCAAGACCTGGGCCTGAGACGCAGAGTTCGCCCGCGACGCCGGGGCCGACGGGCTGGAGATGGTCATCAACGACATGGACGCGCATCCGCCCGATGGGCTTGCCGATCGAGACGATCTTGCCCGTCAGCGCAGCGGGGGTGACGGTGCAGCAGGTGGCGTCGGCCGCCATCTCTGAGGAGCCGTAGAGATTGATCAGCGTGACGCTCTCGCCGAGTTCCGTGACCTGGCGGGCGAGGTCGCTCGGAAGCAGTTCGCCTGACGATGTCAGATAGCGCAGATAGGGCAGGCGGGTGCCGGTCGCGCGGGCAGCTTCGATCAGGGCCGCCAGCAGGGATGGCACCAGGATGAGGCGCGTGATGCGCTCATCGGCGAGAAGCTGCAGCAGCTGGAAGGGATCGCGCGCCGTCGCGTCATCGGCGACGACGCTGGGAATGCCCTTCAGCAGGCCGCCGAGCATTTCCCAGATCGAGTCGACGAAATTCAGCGCGGTCTAGCTGCAGCAGATTTCGCTGCTCTCGAACGGGAATTCCTGCCACATCCATTCAAAGCGGCTGAGCATCGCGGCATGCGAGCCGAGAATGCCCTTGGGTCGGCCGGTCGAACCGGAGGTGTAGACGACATAGGCCGTGCGCTCGGGATCGTCGGGTGCTGCCGGCACGCTGCCCGCTGCCGGCAGCGGCCTGTCGAGATTCAGAAGCGCACAGCCGGATTCGCGGAGGAAGGTCGCGCCATGCGTCGAATCCAGCGTCAGCACCACCGGCGCGGCTGCGTCCTCCAGC
>NZ_JBFRDR010000057.1:0-887 GCF_052113885.1 Lysobacter sp. TAB13
TCCTGGCGCTGACCTCCTATCCGCCGGGAGACAGGGCGACGGAGGCAGAGCTCGCCAGGTTTCGCGACGCGATCGAGGCCGCCTTCGCGCGAGGGAACGGCGTGCTCGAAGCCGAGAAGCAGATCGGGCTGTTCTTCGCCCGGAAGGCGCAGGGATAGGCGAGCGTCTCTCGGCGGAGCGTAGTCTGCTTCTCCCCCTTGCCCTTGCCCTTGCCCCTGCCCTTGCCGGCGCGGCGGGCAGGCCTGGATTCACAGAGCCAAACGCAAAAGGGCGCCCGCCGGCCCCCTGACGGGACCGGCGGGCGAAATGAAATGGAGCTGATGGCCGTTGCGCGTATCCGCGCCTATCGCGGCGGCGGGCGCACGCCTTCGAGGATCTGGCGGATCACGCGGATATCGCCTTCGATGGTCGAGAGGCGGTTATTCGCCGCCTGCTCGGCATTCTCGCGCTTGGCGAGCTGCGCCTCGACGATGGCGATCCGCATGTCGTGGACATCGTCCTTGGCGCGCAACTGGCCATAGGACAGGCTGACGGTCACGATCACCGCCACCAGCGAGACGATCGTCATCCCGATCGAGAGAATGTTGCCGAGGCTGACAGAGAGGCGGGGTTTCACGGCGTCCATCCGCATTGCCTTTCGCCATGCTCGTTATGCTTCACGACATCCGCCTTCTCGCGGATGCTCATCGCCGCCACAGCATGGGCTGTCGGCCGGAACGGGCGGGCGGTGTCGCAGAAATCACCGGCCATCCCGGCGCAGCCAGCGATGAAGGCGCTGMTCGAGAGCAGCAGGGCCAAGGCTGTCGATCTCATCGTCACGCTTCCCTTTGTCAGTGAKGGYTTTTCGGCGMGCGCGCTCCTGCTCGGCCTGAAGGRTTGCTTTCCCC
>NZ_JBFRDR010000058.1:0-881 GCF_052113885.1 Lysobacter sp. TAB13
GACCAGGCGGCGACGCTGACGCTGATCAAGACGGTGACCAACGACAACGGCGGTACCGCAACGATCAACGACTTCCCGTTGACCGCGACGGGTCCGACCACGATCACCGGCGTCAGCGGCAGCACGCCGGTGACCGCCGCGGCGGTCGGTGCGGGCACCTACACCCTGAGCGAAACCAACGTGGCCGGTTACACCGCCGGCGCGTGGACCTGCACCGCGGGCGCCTTGACCGGCGACAGTCTGGTCCTGGCCGGCGGGCAGAACGCGACCTGCACCATCGTCAACGACGACCAGGCCGCGACGCTGACCCTGGTCAAGACGGTGACCAACGACAACGGCGGCACCGCGACGATCAACGACTTCCCGTTGACCGCGACGGGTCCGACCACGATCACCGGTGTCAGCGGCACCGCGACGGTGACCGCCGCGTCGGTCGGTGCGGGCACCTACACCCTGAGCGAAACCAACGTGGCCGGCTACACGGCCGGCGCATGGAACTGCACCGGCGGCGCGCTGACCGGCGACAGCCTGGTGCTAACCGGCGGGCAGAACGCGACCTGCACCATCGCCAACGACGACCAGGCCGCGACGCTGACGCTGGTCAAGACGGTGACCAACGACAACGGCGGCACGGCAACGATCAACGACTTCCCGTTGACGGCGACCGGTCCGACGACGATCACCGGCGTCAGTGGCACCACGCCGGTGACGAACGCGGCAGTCGGTGCGGGTACCTATACGCTGAGCGAAACCAATGTGGCCGGCTACACGGCCGGCACCTGGACCTGCACCGGCGGCACGCTGACCGGTGACAGCCTGGTGCTGACCGGCGGTCAGAACGCAACCTGCACCATCGTCAACGACGACCAGGCGGCGACGCT
>NZ_JBFRDR010000059.1:0-824 GCF_052113885.1 Lysobacter sp. TAB13
CTGCAGAACAGGATCGAGGACGCGCCGAGAACCGCCAGGATCTGACCGGCCAGGATCGCTGCGTGCGGGGGCGCGATGTCGAGCACGAGACGCAGGATCAGGAAGACCGGCGCCTTGATGACGAGAGCCGAGAGCACCGCGCTCGCGGCTGCGGGTGCGCCGGCATGGGCCGGGGGCAACCAGAGATGCAGCGGAAACAGGGCAGCTTTGGCGAGAAGCCCCACGATCATCAGGGCAAGTGCCACCGAGAGGGCCGGCCCGCCTTCGCTCAGGCGCGACAGCATCTGGATATCGAGCGTTCCGTAACTGCCATAGAGCAGCCCCGTGCCGAGCAGGTAGAGCAGGGACCCGAGCAGCGCGAACATCAGGTAGCGCAACGCTGCGGCGACGGTCTCGGCGCGGCCATCGAGGCAGACCAGCGGGACTGCGGCGAATGTCAGCAACTCCAGAGCGACATAGAGATTGAACAGGTCCTCGCCGACGAAGACCGCGTTCAGCGCGCTCCATGTCGCCAGCAGCAAGCCCCAGAAGGTCGTCGGGGCCCGGCCGTCCTGCGCCTTCGGGCCCAGCGCATAAAGGCCCCGCGCAAACAGGCCTGTCGCCGTGATCACCATCGCCGTCATCGCGATCATCGTCGCGGAGAGCCCGTCGGCGCGTAGCGCGATTCCGAGCGGCGGCTGCCAGCCGCCGACGACATAGGTGAGCGCGGTGCCGGTCCGGATCAACTCGGCCACGATGGCGATCGCGGTCACGAGGCCCGCGGCCATGGTCACAAGGGCAACCTGCCTGGCGTGGCGAGGCGCGACGACCAGCATGGCCAGCAC
>NZ_JBFRDR010000060.1:0-807 GCF_052113885.1 Lysobacter sp. TAB13
CGCGCCGGCGCGTGGACCTGCACCGCGGGCGCCTTGACCGGCGACAGCCTGGTSCTGCCCRGYGGCCAGAACGCGACCTGCACGATCGTCAACGACGACCAGGCGGCGACGCTGACCCTGGTCAAGACGGTGACCAACGACAACGGCGGCACCGCGACGATCAACGAGTTCCCGTTGACGGCGACCGGTCCGACGACGATCACCGGTGTCAGCGGCACCGCGACGGTGACGAACGCGGCGGTCGGTGCCGGCACCTACACCCTGAGCGAAACCAACGTGGCCGGTTACACCGCCGGCGCGTGGACCTGCACCGCGGGCGCCTTGACCGGCGACAGCCTGGTGCTGACCGGCGGCCAGAACGCGACGTGCACCATCGTCAATGACGACCAGGCCGCGACGCTGACCCTGGTCAAGACGGTGACCAACGACAACGGCGGCACCGCGACGATCAACGAGTTCCCGTTGACCGCGACGGGTCCGACCACGATCACGGGTGTCAGCGGCAGCACGACGGTGACCGCCGCGGCGGTCGGTGCGGGCACCTACACCCTGAGCGAAACCAACGTGGCCGGCTACACCGCCGGCGCGTGGAATTGCACCGGCGGCACGCTGACCGGCGACAGCCTGGTGCTGACCGGCGGGCAGAACGCGACGTGCACCATCGTCAACGACGATCAGGCGGCGACGCTGACCCTGGTCAAGACGGTGACCAACGACAACGGCGGCACCGCGACGATCAACGACTTCCCGTTGACGGCGACGGGTCCGACGACGATCACCGGYGTCAGCGGCACCGCGACGGTGACC
>NZ_JBFRDR010000061.1:0-805 GCF_052113885.1 Lysobacter sp. TAB13
TGCCTGCACTCGCCCAACGGGCGCAGCTCGGACCGCAGACCAGTTTTAGCCGCGGCGAGATCTCGGCCGCCGTCCAGAACTCGAGCCTCAATCCCTATCTGAAACAATATGCGGATCAGATGGGAAACCTCGGCTACTTCGAATCCGGCGGAAACGCCGGCATCTACAATGGCTCGTGCTGCACTGGCATATTCCAATTGAACACGAAGAACCTGGATGATCAGGGCTACTCGCGCGAGAGTTATGCAAACGCCAGCTTGCAGGATCAGACTGAAGCCTGGGCTCGCCTAACCAACGCATCCATGGGCTCGGCTCCTGTCCAGCAGCTGATCAGCATGCAGAAGAACGGCCAGAGCTTTGATGGCCAGACCGTCGACGGCGCCATGGTGATGRCCTGCATCCAGCTAGGCACCGGAAATTGTCAGAAGATGCTCTCTTCCGGATCGTGCAGCGGCTTCGCGGACTCCAATGGCACAACCATCTGCAAGATGGCCAGCAAGATCCGCGACGGTAGCAGCACTCAAGGCGACCCGAACGCCGAGACCGGCGGCGCTGGCGCCACCAAACCGGACGGTGCCAAAAACAGCACCGCCAGCACCGTTCAGGACAAGTCCCCCTCCGAATGCTGGGGCTGCGACGCCGTCACGATCGCCTTCACCGTAACGGCCAGTGTGATGGCCAAGCTGACTGACTCGCTTGCAAAACCCGCGCTCGCGCTCTTCGGAGTGATCTTCGGCCTGGTCCTCGCCATCTCCTTCGGGAAGGCGTTTTTCTTTATGTCGGACCAGATCGGGCAGACCTACAG
>NZ_JBFRDR010000062.1:0-801 GCF_052113885.1 Lysobacter sp. TAB13
GGGTGAACGGGGGGACGGCAAAGTGCGGCCGAACTAGCATCTCCCCATGTGCGATCTCTTTTCTGTAATCAGCTTAAAGACTGCTATCGAAGCACCGCTTTTCAAACGGATCGATTTGGCGGAGCTGAACCTGCACATGCGTGAAGCGGCGAAGTAACAGCGCAGGCGTGCCGCCACGCTCACGGGGTTTCGGGCAATCGATCAATGAGCTTATCCAGCGTGATCGGGTAGTCGCGCACGCGCACGCCCGTGGCATTGTAGATCGCATTCGCGACCGCTGCGGCGACTCCGCAAATGCCGAGTTCGGCGACCCCTTTGGCCTTCATCGGCGATGAGATCGGGTCCTCTTCGTCGAGAAAGATAACGTCCTGATGCGGAATGTCGGCATGAACCGGAACCTCATAGCTTGCGAGGTCGTGATTGACGAAGAAGCCGACGCGTGTGTCGACGACCAGTTCTTCCGTTAGGGCGGCGCCGACGCCCATGGTCATGGCTCCGATCAATTGGCTGCGGGCCGTCTTCGGATTCAGGATGCGGCCACAGGCGCAGGCGGCGAGCATACGTCTGACACGGGTCTCGCMTGTGGCTGCATCGACGCCGACTTCGACAAAATGCGCGCCGAACGTCGATTGCTGATACTTTTTTGCGAGGTCGCCATACTCGATGCTGTCCTCGGCCACGAGGCCGCTTGCACCAGCGGCCTCGGCGAGCGACGCACTTCGATTGCCCAGACGGACCTGTCCATCGGCGAACACAGCTTCCGCGGAATTGAAGCCGAGCCTCTGGGCCACAGCCTCGCGC
>NZ_JBFRDR010000063.1:0-787 GCF_052113885.1 Lysobacter sp. TAB13
TTTTTCGCGAACCGTCCGCGATATCGGGCGGGCGCTCGGCAAGAAGGTCCGCCTCGAGATCGTTGGTGGCTCGACGAGCATCGACCGCGACATCCTCGAGGAACTTGATGCCCCGCTCGGGCACCTCCTGCGCAACGCCGTCGATCACGGCTTGGAGCCTCCCGAGGAGCGGCGGGCCGCAGGCAAGGCGGAAGAGGGCCTGATCAAGCTCGAGGCCCGGCACAATGCCGGCCTGTTGCAAATCATCGTCGCCGATGATGGCCGCGGGATCGATCTCGATGCGCTGCGCCAGGCGACGAGCGGGCGCGGCCTGACGACGGCGGAGACGGCACAGAGCCTGAGCGAAGCCGAGCTCCTGGAGTTCCTGTTCCTGCCCGGCTTCTCGATGAAGGCGAGCGTCAGTGACATTTCCGGACGCGGCGTCGGCCTCGATGCCGTGCGGGCGATGGCGCGCCAGGTTCGGGGACAGGTGACCGTGTCGTCGGAGCTCGGCGCCGGGACGCGGTTCCAGCTCCAGTTGCCGCTGACGCTCTCGGTGATCCGCGCCCTGCTCGTCGAGATCGATGGCGAGCCCTACGCGTTTCCGCTGACCGGGATCACGCGGACGCTGATGCTGCCGCGGGAGCGGATCGAGATCCTCGAAGGCCGGCCGCATTTCCGCTTCGAGGAGCGGCAGGTCGGACTGGTCACGGCGCATGAGGTCCTGGGGCGTGACGAGCCGCAATCGGACTCGGTCGATCTCGCAGTCGTCGTTGTCGGGGAGGGGGGCGAGGCCTACGGGCTGGTC
>NZ_JBFRDR010000064.1:0-784 GCF_052113885.1 Lysobacter sp. TAB13
GCTTATGCAGGCTTTGGCGCTCGGCGGCGTCGGCGCCGGGGGGCGCCAATAGATTGAAATTCAGGTTGCCGTCGCCGATATGGCCGAAAACGATCGGACGCAGGCGTGCGTCGATCGCATCCAGTGCCGTCAGGCACCGATCGACGAAGGCCGGGATGGCGCTGATCGGGGTGGACACATCGTGGCTGAAGCTGGGGCCTGCGCGCTTCTGTGCTTCCGTGATGTTCTCGCGGAGTGCCCAGAGCTGCTCGGCCTGTGCCAGGGAGCGGGCGATGACGGCGTCTTCGACGATCTCCTGCTCGAAGCCTTCGGAGAGAATACTCTCCAGGATCGCTTCGAGCGGAATCTCTGGCGTCGCCGCGTCGAGCTGGAGCAGCACATAGACGCCGCCGCGCAGCGCCGGTTGGGCGACATGCGGAGCATGGGTTTCGACGAGGGCGCGGCAATCTTCGGTAAAGCACTCGCAGCCGGACAGCACATCGGCGGCGCGCGAACGGGCAAGCTGGAACAGGCGCAAGGCCGCTGCGAAATCCCGGACGCTGGCCAGCGCAGTCGCGCGCGCCTGCGGTGCCGCGTGTAGTTTCAGCACGGCGGCGGTGACGATGCCGAGAGTTCCTTCCGAGCCGATAAAGAGATGCTTCAGGTCGTAGCCGGTGTTGTCCTTGCGCAGCGCGCGCAGGCCATTCCACACCCGCCCGTCGGGGAGCACGACTTCCAGTCCGAGCACTTGGTCGCGCATGTTGCCATAGCGCAGCACCGCCGTTCCGCCCGCATTGGTGGCGAT
>NZ_JBFRDR010000065.1:0-784 GCF_052113885.1 Lysobacter sp. TAB13
GCTACCAATACCAGCCCGGTCTCGCTGATGCCGAACAGGTCGAGGCGTGGCGACAGGTCGTCAGCACGGTTCATGAAGCAGGCGGACGGATTGTTGCGCAGCTGATGCACGCCGGGGCCCTGGCGCAAGGCAACATCTATCGGGACCATACCATCGGCCCGTCCGCCCCGCGTCCCAAGGGCGAGCAAATGGCGTTCTATCGCGGCAGTGGCCCCTACCGCATTCCTCGTGCGATGTCGGAGGTGGATCTCGGTGACGCGGTCGCGGGCTTTGCCAGCGCGGCCGCGCTCGCAAGGGAGGCCGGCTTCGACGGTGTCGAGATCCACGGTGCCAACGGCTACCTCCTCGACCAATTCCTGACCGAGGGCATCAACCTGCGCCAGGATGGCTATGGGGGGAGTACAGCCGGCCGCCTGCGGCTTATCGTCGAGGTCGTTGAGGCCGTTCGCTCGGCCGTGGGAGCGGATCATGTCGTCGGCATGCGAATATCGCAGGCCAAGGTGAACGACTTCCTCCACAAATGGATCGGAGGTGTCCGCGAAGCCGAGGCGGTGTTTCGCGCATTGGGCACGCTTCCCCTCGACTACATCCATACGACCGAATTCGAGGGGTGGCGCCCGGCCTTCGGCGATGCCGGGCCAAGTCTGGCGGCCTTGGCGCGGATGCATGCCCGGCTTCCGGTTTTGGCGAACGGGTCGCTGCACGATCCGCAACGCGCTGCGGCCATGATCGAGGGCGACGAGGCGGACCTCGTGTCACTCGGGCGTGGCGCGCTGACCCATGC
>NZ_JBFRDR010000066.1:0-754 GCF_052113885.1 Lysobacter sp. TAB13
GTGCTTGGCCTGCTCCTGCTCATCGGTATCGTCGGCCTCGCAATCTTTGCCGATCTGCTCTACCCGCGCGATCCGCTGGCGCTTGCCGGCCGGCCCCTGCAATGGCCCTCACTCGGTGGTCGGTTCCTGCTCGGAACGGATGCTTCGGGCCGTGATATCGCGGCGCAGATTGCCCACGGCGCGCGCACCACATTGCTGATGGGTATGGTCTCGACACTGATTGCGATTGCGATCGGTATCGTCGTCGGTGCGCTCGCCGGCTTCTATGGCGGCATGACGGATGACGCCTTGATGCGCATGACGGAGGCCTTCCAGACGCTTCCGAATTTCATCCTGCTGCTCGTGCTCGTGGTGGTGGTGGGTTCGAATATGACGGCGGTGACGATTGCGATCGGCGCCGTTTCCTGGCCGGCGGTGGCGCGTCTGACGCGCGCCGAGTTCCTGACCCTGCGCAATCGCGAGTTCGTCCAGGCCTGCCGGACACTCGGCCTGACCAACCGCTGGATCATTTTCCGCGAGGTCCTGCCCAACGCGCTGGCGCCGRTCATCGTCTATGSCAGCGTCGTRATGGCGRYSGCGATCCTGCTYGARAGCGCGCTCGCCTTCCTCGACCTCTCCGATCCCAACGTCGCCTCCTGGGGCAACCTGATCGGCCAGGGGCGCAAGGTCTTGCGCAGCGAGTGGTACGTCTCCGCGATTCCCGGCGTGGCGATCCTGCTGACGATCCTGTCCGTCTCCCTGGTTGGCCAGGGAC
>NZ_JBFRDR010000067.1:0-745 GCF_052113885.1 Lysobacter sp. TAB13
ACCCAGCGTAGCCTCATCGCTTCGAGCAGGCGTGAATCGACCTGCGCCCGTCCAAGCAGCGAACGCATGATCCTGCCTTGCTGGCCGTTATAGGCGCGCACGAGCAGTTTCATCGACAGGCCGAAGCTCTCGCGCGCGGTCGCGCGCTTCTGGATCGGCGCCGCCCTGGTCACCTCGGTGAGAAATGCATCCATGACGATGGCGGCGACATTYGGCCAGCGGCGGTAGATCGTGGTCTTGGCGACGCCTGTGCGCGCGGCGATGCCTTCGATCGTCAGCGCGTCGAACCCGAGCTCCTCGCCGAGTTCGAGCGCGACCTGAAGGAGGGTCGCCGTGGCGTCCCCGCGGCGGGATCCGGTGGGTTTGGCGGCCGCCGCCGTGGGTCTGGTGTCCATCATCTCGGTCCGGTTGTGTCTGCGCCGCAGCGCTGCGTGCAGTCGGGATCGCCTGAGCTTGGCGACAATACGCTACGTAGCGTAGCGTGACAATCAGAAAGCCGGCGTCACCGGCAATGCCGCCAAGTTGGGCCGCCCTCGCAGTGGCGGCGGAGCCTTTTGGAAACACGGATGCATCTGCTCTCCGCGATGCGGGGCCTTTGGAGAGGGGAGCAGCGAGGACCGGCCGCGCGCCCCCTTTCAGCGGCTGCGGGGCGGAAGCGTGGAGAAGTACAGTGTCGCAAGTCACCAATATCGCGTTCATCCGGGCCCAGGCCGGCTGTTCCGACGAACTGGGCCGCCGGCTTCTC
>NZ_JBFRDR010000068.1:0-745 GCF_052113885.1 Lysobacter sp. TAB13
GTGCACGCAGTTCTGCGCGTTGATGACGAAACGCGGATCGCTCTTCGTCTCGTTATCCGTGTAGACGATCTCGTAGACGCCAGCCGGGCAGTAAAGCCGGGCGGGTTCGCCATAGAGCGGCAGGTTCTTCGCGACCGGGATAGACGGGTCGGTSAGCTTCAGATGCGCCGGCTGGTCTTCCTCGTGATTGGTCGAGGACAGGAACACCGACGACAGCTTGTCGAAGGAGAGCTTGCCGTCCGGCTTGGGATAAGTGATCGGCGTCACTTCGCTCAGCGGCTTCAGAGTCGCGTAATCCGCCTTGCCATGCTTGAGCGTGCCGAAAGGCGACCAGCCGAAGAGCTGGTTCAGCCACATGTCGATGCCGCCGAGCAGAACACCGCCGATCGTCCCGAATTTCGACCAGAGCGGCTTGACGTTGCGGACCGGCTTGAGGTCGCGACCGATCGGAGATGAGCGCCAACTGGTTTCGATCTCACTGACTTCATCATGCGCGCGTCCCGCCGCCAGAGCCGGCACGAGATGCTCGGCGGCCAGCATGCCGGACAGGATCGCGTTGTGGCTGCCCTTGATGCGGGGMACRTTGACGAAGCCRGCSGCGCARCCGAYCARCGCMCCGCCCGGGAAGGTCAGCTTCGGCACCGACTGSMAGCCGCCYTCGGTAATGGCGCGCGCGCCATAGGACAGTCGCTTGCCGCCCTCGAAGACATCCCGAATCATCGGGTGCGTCTTGAAGCGCTGGAAC
>NZ_JBFRDR010000069.1:0-744 GCF_052113885.1 Lysobacter sp. TAB13
GCATAGAACTGGTCGACCAGCGCGGTGACCGGGAGCTGGGCCCCGTTGCGGCGCGCCTCCTCGAGCACGATGTCGAGGTCCTTGCGCATCCAGTCGACGGCGAAGCCGAAGTCGAATTTCCCGGCATTCATCGTCTTGCCGCGGTTCTCCATCTGCCACGAGCCGGCGGCACCCTTGGAGATCACCTCCAGCATGGACTCGACATCGAGGCCGGCGCGCTTGGCGAAATGGATGCCTTCGGACAGCCCCTGCACCAGTCCGGCGATGCAGATCTGGTTGACCATCTTGGTGAGCTGGCCAGAGCCGGCCGGGCCCATCAGCTTGCACATCCGCGCGAAGGCGCCGATCACCGGCTCGACCCGGGCATAGGTCTGCGGAGCGCCGCCGCACATCACGGTCAGCACGCCGTTCTCGGCGCCRGCCTGWCCGCCGGAGACSGGCGCRTCGAYGAAGCCGAAGCCGCCGGCCTTCGCGGCTGCGTCGAGCTCGCGGGCAACGCCAGCGGAGGCCGTGGTGTGGTCGACGAAGACAGCGTCCTTCGCCATGCCCGCGAAGGCTCCTGCTTCGCCGGTGGTCACCGAGCGCAGATCGTCGTCATTGCCGACGCAGGCGAAGACGATCTCCTGGCCCCTGGCCGCCTCGGCCGGTGTCGGGGCAGATGTGCCGCCATGCTGCGCCACCCAGGCCTGGGCCTTGGCCGCGTTGCGGTTATAGACGGTGACGTCGTGGCCCTTGGCCTTGAGA
>NZ_JBFRDR010000070.1:0-725 GCF_052113885.1 Lysobacter sp. TAB13
GAGCAGGGCTTTGTCCGCATCGTCGCGCTGGCCAGCACCCATGTGATCCTCGGTATCCAGGCGGTCGGGCAGTCCGTCTCCGAACTCAGCGCGGCGTTTGGGCTCGCCATCGAGATGGGCGCAACGCTCGAGGATATCGCGGGGACGATCCACGCTCATCCGACGCTTGGCGAAGCGGTGCAGGAGGCGGCGCTGAAGGCGCTCGGGCACGCCATTCATATCTGAATCAGTTGAGGCTGTGACTGGGTTCGGGTCGGGCGCGGTTCGGCGGAAGCGGCCCAACCGGATCCGTTCGGTCCGTGCGGCCTATTGGATCACTGCAGGCCTCAGCTTCATTGCACCATCTCCGTGCTTTCGTTCGCTGCGCCGGGGATGCTCTATTTCGAACGAGATGGTGCAGCCGGTTTCGGTGTCGGCGACGATCAGTTCCCGGCCGTATTCGGCCAACGTATCCGAAACGATCGCAAGGCCCAGACCGGATGAATGGTGACTGTCCGGAGCGAAGTGGACGCCACGTTGCAGGATCAGTTGACGTCGGTCTCCCGGTACGCCGGGTCCATCATCGCTGACCGAAAGAACGGTGCTGCCGTCGTCAGCGGTGTGGACCTGTACCGTGACGGCGCTACGCGCCCATTTGCGAGCATTGTCGAGCAGATTGCCAACGACCTCGGCGAAGTCGTCGGTTTCCATCGCGGCGCTGACGTTTTCGGGAACCTTGATACTCC
>NZ_JBFRDR010000071.1:0-693 GCF_052113885.1 Lysobacter sp. TAB13
CACGAGGACTGCGAGATTGGCGAGGAAGAGGCCGCAAGGCACGCCGAACTGCGGCCAGGATGCGATGAAACCGCGATGGCTGGAGGTCCGCGCCCATTCCATCGAGAGCAGCACGGAACCGCCCCATTCACCGCCCACGCCGACGCCCTGGATAAAGCGCAGCGCCGTCAGGATGATCGCGCCCCAAATGCCGATGCTGTCGTAGGTCGGAACGAGGGCGACCAGAAAGGTCGCAATTCCCATTAGCATGAGCGTTGCGATGAGCGTCGATTTGCGGCCGATCCGGTCGCCATAGTGGCCGAAGATCGCCGCGCCGACCGGCCGGGCGAGAAAGCCGACCGCATAGACGGCAAATGCCTCGAGCGTACCGACGAGCGGCTCCGAGCGCGGGAAAAACAGCCGCGCGAAGACGAGGCCGGTCACCGTGCTGTAAAGGAAGAAGTCATACCATTCGATCGCGGTACCGACCGTGCTCGCTACGATGGCACGTCGAAGCTGTCTGCCATGCTCCTGCTCGGACAGCATGCCGGCGCCAAGATCCATGGTTGTCATGATCAGCCTCCACGCATCGTCGCTTCCGCTGCATAGGCCATCTCAGGAGATAGTGAGGCATAGCTCCTTCCTCAAGCTCTGCAGACCTTTACGATGTCTGCTTCATGACGCCTCACTGATGAGTTCACATGCGAACCAATG
>NZ_JBFRDR010000072.1:0-691 GCF_052113885.1 Lysobacter sp. TAB13
CGCTAACGCCACCGTTCAGCGAGTCCGACATGACCTGGATGAACTCGGTCTGCGCACCCAGCAGAGCCTTGTTCGCGCCGAGCATTGAAGCCGCAGTCGTAACAGCGGTGATCGCTGCATCGATCGCGGTCAGGTCCGCATCGAGGTCCGTGCTGGTGGAAATATCGATCGCTGCAGCAGCGCCGAGCAGACCACCGGTACCAGCCGTTGCGTCGGCGAACAGGATCGTCTTCGACGTGTCGATGTCGAGCTTGCCCACGGTCTTCGCGTTGCCGTCATATGACGTAACGAGTTTGACAGTGGCAGCCGTGCCCGCAAGCCAGTTCTGGCCGTTGAACGCAGCCGAGCCCGCAGAGCTCTTCAGACCCGACACCGAAGCGGAGTATTCGGTCTGGATCGCGGCCTTGTCGGCGCCAGGCTGCATGGCAGTGATCGCGCCGGTCTTCATCTTGTTGAGGTAATCGAGTGCCTTGCCCATTGCCGAAGAGAAGGTGTCGATCATAGCCTTGGACTGGCTGATCGCATCCTTCACCGCGCCCAGCGACGTAACGTCGGACTTCATCTTCGTGCCGATCGACCAGTAAGAGGCGCTATCCGCCGCTTCGCCGACACGCAGGCCGCTCGAAATCTCGCCCTGCGTCTTGTTGAGAGCCGTCTGCGTCGACTTCAGGTTCTGAAGGGCCGACATAGC
>NZ_JBFRDR010000073.1:0-688 GCF_052113885.1 Lysobacter sp. TAB13
TCATCCGCCTGCACGGTCTCAAGAACAAGACCTGACCAGCGCGCTCCGCGCAACCGGTGCCGGCCGCGCGGTGGTGAGGCCAGCTCAGGGGTTTGTCGACCAGCCGGATCTGGGCCGGCCGTCGCTGGTCGCCTCAGCCGTCATTCGACGAGTTGAGGTCGTCCAGCTTCAGCACGTCGTCCCCTACGAGGCCCGCCGCCTGGCGCAGCGCGTCATTGACGCGGTCCTGCCAGCCTGGTCCGCCGCTCTGGAAATGATCGAGGACATCGCGGTCGATCCGCAGCGTCACCATTTCCTTCGCACCGGGAAGCGCGGGTCGCTTCTCGATCACGGGCGGCGCCTTCGGGGCAGCCGGCTTGAACAGGGCTTCCGCCTGGTCGCGGGCGCTGGTCGGCCGGCGCGGTCTGTCGTGGTTCATGATGCGTCCCTGCTCTTGCTGCGGGCTTTCCTGACGACGTCAGGCTCGTTGGTCAAACGCTCGCGGCGTTCCGTCTTCTCTGCCGTGCTTGCGTCCATGTCGCTCATGGCATGGTCCACCGCGCGTGCGGCGCGGGCCCGCACCGTGCTGGCGCTGACCTTGAGCGAGGCATGTGACGCTGTCGGGACAGCCGTGGGCACAAAGCCCTTCCGCAGCCGCACGCCCGCGCCTTCGCCATTCTCTGGGATGAAGATGATGCCGGCTTCGGAC
>NZ_JBFRDR010000074.1:0-684 GCF_052113885.1 Lysobacter sp. TAB13
GCGTCATCCAGAACGGCAAGCTCGCCGCCTTCGGGCCGCGCAATGAGATCCTGACCCCGGCGACGACGCAGGTTGCACCAGCGAGCGCGCCGGCAGCCCCGCTGCGGATGCCGCAGGCCAGTCCCATCGCAGCTCCCTTCAAGCCTGCGCATGAACGGGTGTCGGCATGATCGAGATCAAGACCCTCAAGTCTCCGGCGCCGGGCGCGCCCACCGCGGAGCAGAGCTACCGCAAGATCACGGACGAGGACGCGGCACCGTCGCGCTGGCCGGCGCTGGTCGTGCTCGCGCTGACCGCGGTCGCGATCTACGTCAAGAGCCTCTTCCCCAGCCACGCCAAGTCCGATCTCGGTCCGCCCACTGAGACCCCGGGCGAGGATGCGGCTGGGGGAGGCGCACCGAAGCAGGCGCAGGCCGAGGCCGAGGACAAGGAGGCCGAGGACGAGACCGGSGCGATCAAGAAGGAGGCCGAGGACGAGCAGGCGCTCGGCTCCGGCGGCCAGGCGGTCGGCACGGCCGGGCTTGCCGCCTTTCTCGGCATCGATTCCCCGCCGATCGATTATGAGCAGCTGCCGCTGCGCCGCTTCTCGCCGGCGAAGCTCGAGGATGTTTTTGGCGGCGATCCGGCCAGCAACGACAACCTGACGCTGAGCTCCGGCGGCGGCCTCTCCGGCAGTGCCGGCTC
>NZ_JBFRDR010000075.1:0-681 GCF_052113885.1 Lysobacter sp. TAB13
TCCACATACATCCGGTCATACCCGTCCAATGGTTGGTCCTCTGCCACGCGGTAGCCGCGCGCCTTCAGAGTGGTGACCAGCGCTGCGAGATCGCTCACAATGAAGGCTGGGTGCGCTTTGCGGGCTGGCTTGAAATCAGCGTCCACTCCCAGGTGGACCTTCAATGCTCCCTGTTCGAACCAGCATCCGCCCCGGCTGGCGAGATGAGCGGGCTTGGCGACTTCGCTGATGCCGAGAACGCCCTCATAAAAGGCGCGTGCTTCGCTTTCGCCCCCGGGTGGCATAGCGAGTTGCACGTGGTCGAGGCGCGTAATGGTCATTGTCGCAATTTAGTTTCGGCCGGGGCCGGAATCCACCGACGGCGAAAGCGCGACAAACCGCCTGTGCCGTGGCCCGAGTCCTTGCCGTCTCCTGCACTCGCAAAGGTTCCAAATCGGACCGGGCGTGTACGACGGCAATTGGCCACAAGCGCCCATTGGGGGCGGCCTTGAGCTGGCTCTATGCGCCCAGCCCGTCCAAGGCGGCGGCGAGATCGCCATAGCGGCCGACAACGCGGTCCGCGCCGGCCATTGCCAGACGGTCGCCATGATTGCCGGCGCAGTGAGCCCCAGCGGTGAAGCCGATGACCTGCATGCCGGCGGCCTTGCCCGCCATGACGCCGTTGACGCTATCCTCGACGAC
>NZ_JBFRDR010000076.1:0-677 GCF_052113885.1 Lysobacter sp. TAB13
GGCGGCGATCACCCGCGGCGCGATCGCCGATTCCAATGCCCGCAATGCCGAGGTGCTGAAGGCGATGGGCTTTGCCGACCGGGCGGTCGCGCGCTTCAACCTGGCCAATCGCGAGCACCTGGCGCTGCAGACCAAGGCCAATGACCTCGGCGGCAGCTTAGGGGCGGTCTCGCGCGTGCTGCGCATGATCCTGCAATCGGCGATCCTCGGCATGGGCGCCTATCTGACGATCAAGGGCGAGCTCTCGGCCGGGGCGATCATCGCCTCCTCGGTCGCCTCGTCGCGGGCGCTGGCGCCGGTCGATCTCGCGATCGCCAACTGGAAGTCCTTCGTCGCGGCACGCGCCGCCTTCCAGCGCCTGCACGAGACGGTGGTGGCGCTGAGCCAGGCGGTGGTGCCGATGCAGCTGCCGGCGCCGGTCGGCTCGCTCAAGGTCGACAAGATCACGGTCGCCGCCCCGGTCTCGGGCCAGGTCCTGCTCAGCGAGGTCGGCTTCGACCTGAAGGCGGGCACGGCGCTCGGCCTGATCGGCCCGAGCGGCGGCGGCAAGACGACGCTGGTGCGGGCCCTGACCGGGATCTGGCCGTGCCTGCGCGGCTCGGTCCGGCTCGACGGCGCCGAGCTTTCGCAATGGCCTGAGGCCGCGCTCGGCCGCTTCGTCGGCTATCTCCCGCAGG
>NZ_JBFRDR010000077.1:0-675 GCF_052113885.1 Lysobacter sp. TAB13
ATCCAGACATGTTCTGGAGCGGATCGGCATGACCTTCGAAGGCGAGCGTGTCATCGGGGGCATGCCGAACGCCTTCTATCGCGTGCCCGACTGAGCCGAGAGACGCAACCGGTTCCCGGGCGCCCTGCCCCGCCGCCCAAAAGCGAATCCCGCTCCCGCCCGCCTGCTCGCGCGTGCTGCGTGAGCGAGGTACTGCGCCCATCGCGAGGATGAGCCAAAGATTGAGAGGGAGCCCTCCGGTGAATGACGAAGCCGTCTATTGAGCGTAAGATCGTGTTCGAAGCCTTCCATCGAGGACGCGTTTCGAGGAACAGGGCATGGGGCACGGCAGACGTCCTCGTTCGCGCGCCAATCACAGTAGAGGCGCAGGCGGGTTTCTGCGTGATCCTTGCGGCGCGCACCGACATCTGCCCTTCTCGAATAGTCGGCTCTGCCCGACTGTCAGCAGACCACACAATACGATCCGGTTTCGAGATCAATTTTTACGACGACCCGACGATCATCGATTTGAGACGCGCCAGAACGTATTAAATTCATTATTACTACACAATATCGCCCCAGCACCGAACTCTAACTATTATAAAATTCCGGAATTGAGCCGAAGGACTTGGATGATCGCCGTTTGAGCGAGTGCCCGAAGCAGAGGCACACCTCGAAACATGGAGGGAAACGACC
>NZ_JBFRDR010000078.1:0-666 GCF_052113885.1 Lysobacter sp. TAB13
GTGCTTGGATACGAGGGGCGTTGCTGCAAGGAAGGAGGGCAAGGGGATGACGATTGTTCCAGGCTGGACCCGGCGCGTTCTCGCGTCTTCCCTGGCGGCAATGCTCATCGCCTCAGCCACGGCCGAGGCGTGCACGCGGGCGGTCTATCTCGGCAAGGGCGGCATGGTCATCACGGCCCGCTCGATGGACTGGCGCAATGACGTCTCGACCAACCTCTGGATCTTTCCCCGAGGAATGCAGCGCAGCGGCGAAGCCGGGCCGAACTCGCTGCACTGGACGTCGCGCTATGGCAGCGTGATTGCGTCAGGCTACGACGTCTCGACGACTGACGGGATGAACGAAGCTGGCCTCGCCGCAAACGTGCTCTGGCTGGTGGAGTCGCAATATCCGGCCCTGGATGCGTCCAAGCCTGGACTGACGATTGCGGCCTGGGCTCAATATGCGCTCGACAACTTCGCAACGGTGGCCGAGGCGGTCGGGGCGTTGCGCGCCGAGCCCTTCACCATCGTCACCGACAAGGTGCCGGGGGAGGACCGGCTCGCCACCCTGCATCTGTCCTTGTCCGATGCGTCGGGCGACAGCGCGATCTTCGAGTATATCAACGGCAAGCTCGTCATTCATCATGGCCGCGATTACCAGGTGATGACAAATTCGCCGGCCTTCGA
>NZ_JBFRDR010000079.1:0-663 GCF_052113885.1 Lysobacter sp. TAB13
GGCGCGGCGCATGGTCCGTGGGGCGAGCATCGGGATTGTCGGGATTTCCGGCGGTCAGACCGCCCTGGCATGCGACGTCGCGGAAGCGCAGGGCGTAGCGGTCGCAGCATATAGCGCAGCGACTGCGCACCGCCTGCGTGCTGCCTTGCCGGGCACGGCCGGAAACAATCCGGTCGATTTTGGAGCGACGGTCAATGTCGAGGACCGCAATACACCCGAAGCCATGCGCGCTGTCCTCTGTGACGAGAATGTCGGTGCGGTCATCGCGCTTCAGGACACCCAGGAGAGCCTGAACCCGGCGACGCTCCAGAATTACATGAATGTGCTCGGCGTCTATGCCGAGGCCGGCAAGGCGAGCGAAACGCCATTGGTCGTGATCTCGCCGACCTCGGAGAATGTCGATCCGGGCGTTCGTTCGATGCTAGCCGATCACGGGGTGCCGCTGCTGCGCGGGCTTCACGCCGGACTTCGCGCTGTCGGCAACCTCGCGCTCGGCAAGCCGGGGCCTGCCGGCTCCTGGGCGAGCCAGCGCAGCGGCGCGCGGGCGCCGTTCAATGAGGAGGTCGCCAGCCTGAGGCGCGAGATCGAGCAATGCTCGGGCGCTCTCGATGCCGAACTGTCATTCCGGCTGCTGCGCGCCTACGGCATCCCCCTGGTCAAATC
>NZ_JBFRDR010000080.1:0-658 GCF_052113885.1 Lysobacter sp. TAB13
ATGAAGATCCGGTCGCGCGGGATGGTGCCGATGCTAGCGGGATCGAGCCCGCGCGAGAGGATGTGGAAGCTGTCGAGGATGATGCCGACATTGTCGCGGCCGGCCCGGCGCACGATCTCCCAGGCATCGCGATAGTCAAAGACATGACGTCCCCAGGCCAGCGCCTCATAGCCGACGCGCACCCCCCGTTTGGCGGCCCGCTCGCCAAGCTCGGCGAAATCGCCGGCGAGCCTGTCGATGCCGCTCAAGCCCTCGGGCGAGACACTCGAGCAGACGAAGAGCAGGTCGGTCCCAAGCTCCTGCAGGAGGTCGAATTTCCGTTCCGCCCTGTCGAATGTCCGCACCCGCCGCGCATCGGGCATCCCCTCGAAATCGCGAAACGGCTGGCAGGTCACGATCGCGAGCCCGAGATCGCTGCAGATCCGTCGCACCTCTGCCGGCGAGCCCGGGAAGGCGATCAGGTCGTTCTCAAAGATCTCGACGGCACGAAAGCCGGCAGCCGCAATGGCCTCGAGCTTCTCCTGAAGCGTACCGGAGACGCAGACGGTGGCGATGGAAGGGATCATGAGCGCGTCTCCTCATAGCCGAGTTGTGCGACCGCGCGGAGATCCTCCGATGTCGTGGTGGGGAGTCCGAAGAACTCGAGATAGGCCGGGAT
>NZ_JBFRDR010000081.1:0-657 GCF_052113885.1 Lysobacter sp. TAB13
GCCTTGCCCAGGTCGAACTGTCCGAGCGCCAGCTTCACCAGCTCGATCGAGAGGAAGGTCGTCGAGTTGCCGGGCCCGCCGCCGGTGACGACGAAGGGCTCGGTGTAGATCATGAACGAGTCCATGAAGCGCAGCAGCACGGCGATGATCAGCACGCGCCGCATCTTCGGCAGCTGGATGAAGCGGAACACCGCCCAGCGGCTGGCGCCGTCGATCCGCGCCGCCTGGTAATAAGCGTCGGGGATCGATTTCAGCCCGGCATAGCAGAGCAACGCCACCAGCGAGGTCCAATGCCAGACATCCATCACGATGATGGTGATCCAGGCAGCCAGCGGGTCGGCGACGTAGTTGTAGTCGATGCCGAGCCGGTTGATCGTGTAGCCGAGTAGCCCGATATCGCCACGTGCAAAGACCTGCCAGATCGTGCCGACGACGTTCCAGGGCACCAGAAGCGGCATCGCCATCAGGACCAGCGTCGCCGCCACCTTCCAGCCTTCGCGCGGCATGGCGAGCGCGACTGCGATGCCGAGCGGTACCTCGATCGCGAGGATGATCGCGGAGAAAGCGAGATTGCGCCCCAGCGAGTCGCGCACCCGTCCGCCCAGATCGCTAGAAGGGTCGAGCAGCTCCTTGAACCAGCCGGTGCCGTTCCAGAAG
>NZ_JBFRDR010000082.1:0-649 GCF_052113885.1 Lysobacter sp. TAB13
GGCCAGGGCCCATGAAGACGACATCAAGGTGCAACGGATCGCCGTGGCTGCCTGAGRCCGKAKKKGCGGCTCCKTTCATTCGTYTCCCGGATCAGAGCGATCAGCGCGCGCAGGCCGGCCGGGACGTGCCGGCGGCCGGGATAGTAGAGACAGAGGCCGGGAAAGGGCGGGCTCCAGTCCTCCAGCACCGGGATCAACGCCCCTGAGGCGATATGCGGTGCGACCGACCATTCGCTGAGATAGGCAAGACCGGTCCCGGCGAGTGTCGCCTCCAGCATCAGGGTCATTTCGTCGAGGGTGAGTGATCCCGGCACATCGATCTCGACCTGCTCGCCGCGCTGCTCGAATTCCCAGTGATAGATCGCGCCGCTCGCCATCCGCGCGCGAATGCATCGGTGCTGGAGCAGGTCGCCCGGCACGRCAGGCCTGGTGCGCCCCTGGAAATAGCCGGGCGATCCCACCACGACCTGTCGCAAGGCGGGGCCGATCGGAACCGCGATCATGTCCTGCGGGACGGTCTCCGCCAGCCGGATACCGGCGTCGAAACCCTGTCCGACGATGTCGACCAGGCGTCCTTCGGTGACGAGAAAGACGTTCATGTCCGGGTAGCGCCTGAGATATTCGAGGATCAGCGGCGTCAGGATCATTC
>NZ_JBFRDR010000083.1:0-643 GCF_052113885.1 Lysobacter sp. TAB13
GCGACACGTCTCCCGGCCATGACCGATTCTCGGCGCTGGTGATCATGACCACCCACAACAGGCCTTCGCCCTCCCCTACGCCGCCATGGCTGACGACAAGCGCCGGCCGATGCTGGCGGGTGTTGCGGTCGGTATAGGGGAACGGCACACGGATAACATCGCCCTGGCTGAACTCAGAGTTTGGCATAGGCTCTCCGGTCGGCTTCGCTATCCCACTCGCTGAATGTGCCAAACGGGTCTTCGGCCGGGGCTGCTGCCGGTGCCTTGCGGATCACCACCGCGTCGCCCTCGATGCTATAGGCAATCTCGTCGCCCTCGCGCAGATGCAACGCGGCCCGGATGGGCTGCGGAATCGTCGTCTGCGCCTTTGATGTCAGCTTGCTCGTGATCATGCGGAACTCCTGTAAGGAAGCTCCTTACTGTAAGGAAATTCCTTTCAGACAGCAAGCTAGGAGCCAGTCGCCAGTATGGCGTCTCTCGTTCTGAACCAGGCGGTGAGCGCCTCTCTGGCCCCGGTACAAGGCGCTGCTGCCGACCGGAAGCGGGTATCCGTCATTCCCCGGAAACCGGACGTTCCCGGGCACTCCTTCCGTCTGGTTTCCAGATTATGCTGACATGGCACGGCGGCACTGCGGGTTAGCGG
>NZ_JBFRDR010000084.1:0-642 GCF_052113885.1 Lysobacter sp. TAB13
CCGGCAGCATTCGCCTGCGGGCGGGCCTCACCGCACCAGCGCAAATGCGACCGACGCAATCAGCAGGCCGGCGAAGACGATATTGATGGCCCGGTTCAGCCGCGGCCCACGAAAACAGCGGGTCAGCGCCGCTCCCGCGCCGGCAGCATTCGCCTGCGGGCGGGCCTCACCGCACCAGCGCAAATGCGACCGACGCAATCAGCAGGCCGGCGAAGACGATATTGATGGCCCGGTTCAGCCGCGGCCCACGAAAACAGCGGGTCAGCGCCGCTCCCGCGGCGAGCCAGAGCAGATTGACCGCGGCGATGATCGCCATCAGCAGCGCCGCCTTCGCCAGCGCATCGGCGGCAACCCGCTCGCGCAAGAGGACGAAACCGGAGAAGAGCGCCGCCATCGCCGCATAGCCCTTCGGGTTGACGAGCGACAGTAGGGCACCTGCAGCGAAGGACGGTTGCTCATCGCGTTCGCTCGCCTCGCTCAGGGGCGGCGCAGTAGCAATGCGATAGGCCAGATAGAGAAAATACCCAGCCGCAGCGACCGTCACCACCGGCGCGACGCCGGGCAGTGCCATCAGCACCCCGACCATGCCGCTGGCGGTGATCGCGATGACGGCGGCCATGCCGCTGGTGATGCCGGCAGCAT
>NZ_JBFRDR010000085.1:0-638 GCF_052113885.1 Lysobacter sp. TAB13
AGATTGGTACCGGCATCATCGAGCAGGCTCTTCGGCTCGGCCTCGAGGATGCGATTGCGGAAACGCTCCCGGATCAGCCCGCCTTGACCATAGCGCCCGTTCGAATTGAAGCCGTATCCGACCACGCGTCGGCCGTCGCGCATGACATCGGTCACGACGGCTACAAGGCTCGCTGTCATCTTCGAGAAGTCGATATAGGCGTTGCGGATGGGAGAGGCGATGGGCTTCGTGATCTCGACGACATCGACGATACGCATGGTCAGGTCCTTCCGTTCGGTTCTGGGTTCTGTGCTGGTGGAGCGTCGGTGGGCCACGGCCGGCATCGACTGGTCTCCTGCTCACCTTGGATCGCCCTCATCTCGGCTATGCCGATATTGGCAGTTCCGAAGACGAACGGAGACAGGAGCATCTTGCTCAGTTTGATGACGTCATCGGTTCCAGGCTGGCGCTGCGCCGGGGCCAGAAGAGCCCGATCAAGCCGCCACTCCCGATGCCGATGTGAGCTCGCACATAGAATTCGCCAAACCATCTGATTCCGAGAAGATTCCTCATTGTATGGCCTCCCTCCGCTGTTCCGGCGAGGCTCGGGCGGTCCTCTGTTCGGGCGCCAGTCGGCGAGATATCGCCATCGGGGGCCC
>NZ_JBFRDR010000086.1:0-638 GCF_052113885.1 Lysobacter sp. TAB13
CTGCGGGTTGTGATGCTCTTGATCATCGTTTCCTCCCTTGTCCCGTATTAATCGGGACTATCGGCAGGATGTAATCGATTGCATGAAGCGTCAATACGCCAAATGGCTGGTCCGATGTCCCTCATGGCGTGCTGGGATCAAGGCGGCGCCGCGAGGCGGCAAGGCCGGGCGATCAGCGCGGATTGCGACGAAGCAAGGGGCGTCCGAGGGCACCCCTTGTTGAAGGTCTGGCAGGATCCGTCCGGTCAGAATTTGACGGCTAGGCTGCCCTTGACGGTCTGCTCGATCGCATGGGCGCTGTACTGGCCGCCATAGGACAGGCTGAGCGTCGCGTTGGGCGCCACGGCGAGGTCGAGCCCCGCGTCGAGCACGGCCGCATTCTTCGCGATCGGGATGCCGGTGATGCTGAAGGGCGTGCCGCCGGCGAAGGACAGGAGCGAGGCCGGCGTGACGTCGCCGAAGGCGTGTCGCCAGGCAAGCGCCCCACGCAATTCCAGCGCCATGCCGTTCACGGTCACGGTCGTCGATGCCCGCATACCCAGCGTCGAGAAAGCGGTGCTCATATCGGAACTGCGACCGACGAGAGCCGCCGCCGCGCCCCGCTCGGTAAAGCCGTCGCTCTGCAGGTTGACATAGGC
>NZ_JBFRDR010000087.1:0-627 GCF_052113885.1 Lysobacter sp. TAB13
GATCCGGATGTTCTGACCGTTCATGGTCTTGTTCTCTCCGTGACGTGAAAAGGCAAAGGCCCTTGGAAGGGCCTTCGCCCTCACGAAAACGCGTTACGCGATGATGCTGGCGACGACGCCGGCGCCGACGGTCCTGCCGCCTTCGCGGATGGCGAAGCGCAGCTTCTCCTCCATCGCGATCGGCACGATCAGGTGCACTTCCATGGCGATGTTGTCGCCAGGCATCACCATCTCGGTGCCCTCAGGCAGGTGCACCACGCCGGTCACGTCCGTCGTGCGGAAGTAGAACTGCGGGCGGTAGTTGGTGAAGAACGGCGTRTGGCGGCCGCCCTCTTCCTTCGTCAGGATGTAGGCCTCGGCCTTGAACTTGGTGTGCGGCTTCACCGAACCCGGCTTGCACAGCACCTGGCCGCGCTCGACGTCCTCGCGCTTCGTGCCGCGCAGCAGCGCGCCGATGTTGTCGCCAGCCTGGCCCTGGTCCAGCAGCTTGCGGAACATCTCSACGCCGGTCACCGTCGTCTTCACGGTGTCCTTCAGGCCRACGATCTCGATTTCCTCGCCRACCTTGACGATGCCGCGCTCGACGCGACCGGYCACCACCGTGCCACGGCCCGAGATCGAGAACAC
>NZ_JBFRDR010000088.1:0-613 GCF_052113885.1 Lysobacter sp. TAB13
TGTTGGTGGCGGTGAGATCCAGTGCCCAACAGCGCACGAGCGCCCGAAATCGGGCCTCGCTGATTTTCGAACGGCTGTAGTACCTGCTTTTCTTTTGCATTTCAGGAAGATAGCTGCGTTATGGGACAGCTTTGCTTCCTAAGACCCTTGAAAAGGGGGGGTTAGGGGGGATTTGCTTTTGCTGCGGCGAAAAGCAAATCCCCCGGCGCCGACACAGAACAGCTCAGACGATTGTTCGCCGGCCGCCAGCCCCCTTTTTCAAAGGGGGCGCATTTCCGCGCTTGGTTGGTAAGGGCGACGGATACCTCCATGCGCGACGAAACAGTTCCCCCCTTTGAAAAGGGTCTTAGGAAGCAAAGCTGTCCCATAACGCAGCTATCTTCCTGAAATGCAAAAGAAAAACAGGTACTACAGCCGTTCGAAAATCAGCGAGGCCCGATTTCGGGCGCTCGTGCGCTGTTGGKCACTGGATCTCACCGCCACCAACACCGCTCAGTTGACCGGCTTGAGCGTGCGCTCGGTCAACACGATCTTCCTGGCCATGCGGCGTGTCATTGCTCACGACTGCGAACAACATTCGCCCTTCACCGGTCAGGTCGAAGTCGATGAATCC
>NZ_JBFRDR010000089.1:0-613 GCF_052113885.1 Lysobacter sp. TAB13
GTCCCTGCGGCTCCAGGGACCAAGCCGCTTGCGTCGGGCGGCAATCCGCGCCGCAGCCAGTTCCTCATCCTCGGTGGTGCGGCTCGCCTCCGCGACGAGCTCGCGCCCGACGCCCTTGGCCGCAAGCCGCGCCGCAACGGCGCGGGCGGACTGCCCCTTTCGGCGCAAGGTTGCCGCCCGCCCTTCGGCAAAGCGTTTGTCATCGACCAGCCCTGCGGCAACGCAGCGCGCCACCGTTTCATCGATGAGTGCGGCGAAGGATTGCGGTTCGTCGCCGTGATGGCGGCAACTCATTATCACCTTGCGCTGGAGGACCCGGTGCAACTGCCCGGCAGGGGCCGAGTAGCGCTCGAGGTAATGCATCGCCGCACGCTGCAGATAATCGGCGCTGATCCGCCGTGGCTCTTTGCGCGTCCCGACGCTGCGCTGATCGCCGTCCCCATTGGCGCCTCTCATTCTAGTCCAGACCAGGTTTCGATCGTGCGGACTTGATCGATGAGCGCCGGTCCTTGCCTTGAAGACGGCGCTCCTTGGATGCCTTGGTCGGTTTGGTCGGCCTGCGTATCTCGGGGCGGACCGCAGCCTCGCGGATCATGTCCAGCAGGCGCTCCAG
>NZ_JBFRDR010000090.1:0-610 GCF_052113885.1 Lysobacter sp. TAB13
CGGATAGGTCGATCGCACGAATGTCGCCAGGCCCCATTGCGAGGGCACGGGTTTGCCGTCGTCCCAGAGAAGGCCCTGTGCGGCGGGCAGGAACATCGCCCTATGATCAGGCAGAGCCTCGCTGATCTCACGGAAGAAGTTTGCGCGCTGGGGAAGAACGTGGTCGCCGTCGCGGTAGGTCAGCCAATCCTTTGACGACGAAGGCGTGTGCACGACTTCCTGCAGGCACAGGATGTCGGGTAGCGCGCTGCGCAGATAGGCCTGCACTTGCTCGTGCAACGCGCCACCCCATCCGTTCAGACTGATGATCCGCATGACGACCCCAAGCGACCGGATTGGCGACACCCGGGTGCCACCCGCGTCGTCAACCTGACCTGGGTCGTTGATGAATGGGCACGGGCCTCCAAACCGGGGCGACTGACGCACTCAGCCTAGGGGGGACGCCGCCCCGGCCGCAACGAATGAAATATTCGTGCCGGTACGGGAGGGCTTCGTTGGTGACGAGGAGACCCGTCCGTCCGTCGGCAATGGCGATCCTTTCCCAAACCACGATGCTGGGAAGGATAGGAATATCGGGATCATCATTGCCGCTGGTGACGAAGCGGACGCG
>NZ_JBFRDR010000091.1:0-607 GCF_052113885.1 Lysobacter sp. TAB13
CTTCTCTATCTCGCCGAAGCCGACATCGCCGGGCTCGAACTCGATCCGGCGCTCGCCCGCGCGGCGGTAAGGACGATCTTCAAGGCTCATCACGACGGCCAGACGCTGAGCAAGCCCAAGCTTGCGCTGGAGATCGGTCCCGGCCACGGCTTCCAATCGCTTTGCGCGGCCTCGCCCGCGATCGGCATGGCGGCGACAAAATGGCTCGGCATGGCGCCCGCCACGAATGGCGCGGGCACGCCCGGCATCCACGCCATGATTGCTCTCAACGACTATGCGTCCGGCAAGTTGCTGGCCGTCCTCGATGGTAACCTCGTCACGGCGATCCGGACGGCGGCCATGTCGGCGGCAGCAGGCGAGTTCCTGGCGCGGCCGGAGAGCCGCACCATCGGCTTCATCGGCTGCGGCCTGCAGGCTCGCTCGCATCTTGCCGCGTTCAAGTCCCTGCTGCCCGGTCTGACCGAGGTTCGCGCTTTCGGTCGAAGCCGCCGCACCACCGATCTCTTCATCGCGCATGCCCGCGAGCAGGGCTTTGCGGCCGAGGCTCATGATGGCGCCAGCGATGTCGTTCGTAGCAGCGACGTCGTCATCACGACCGTGCCCATGC
>NZ_JBFRDR010000092.1:0-607 GCF_052113885.1 Lysobacter sp. TAB13
GCACGACGATGGCCGAGCCGCGCACGACGCGCGCCATGAGAGGCACGGTCGCGATCGAAAGCGCGATGATCACCGCGGTCAGCCCGGGCCCGAAAATGGCTGCGATGGCCAGTCCGAACAGGATGGCCGGAAAGGACAGAAGCACGTCCATCAGGCGCATGAGCAGGCCCGACACCCGCGTGTAATAGGCCGCAACGAAGCCGACGAGACCACCGAGCGCACAGCCGAAGACGACGGAAGCGAACCCCATCAGCAATGTGGTGCGCAGGCCGAACAGCAGTCGCGTGATCATGTCACGCCCCTGCCCGTCCGTGCCGAGCAGGCCCATCTCGCCGGGCGCCTTCAGGGTATTGGCGAGATCGCCGCCATAAGGATCCGACGGAGCAAGCCAGGGCGCGAAGATCGCCCCCGCGATCACCAGCACCACGAGCACCAGCGAGATGCAGGCGCCGACATCGCTGACGAGCATTCCCAGCACCGATGGGCGGCGGACGATGAAGTCTTCGGTCGCTGGCGTCGGCAGCGGTTTTGCCTGCCCCTTCGCGAGCGTCTGCGTGATGGAGCTCATCAGGCGCCTCTCACTCTCGGGTCGAGCACGGCATAGAGC
>NZ_JBFRDR010000093.1:0-604 GCF_052113885.1 Lysobacter sp. TAB13
CCCGTGTTCAGCGTCCGAACCCGGACGGTGGTGCTGGCGCCCTCTGCTCGAACGAGGCCCCGCGCCAGCGCGAAGGGACCGATACCGGCGAGGATGTTGCCGCAGTTCGGCGTGGTGTCGACCGACGCGGTCTCGATGCCGACCTGCGCGAAAAGGAAATCGACGTCGCAGTCCGGCTCGTTCGAGCGAGAGACGATCGCAACCTTGCTCGTCAACGGATGCGCCCCACCAAGCCCGTCGACCTGGCGCTTGTCGGGTGAGCCCATGACCGCGAGCAGGAACGTGTCGCGCGCGGCCGTGCCAACCGGCAGATCCTCGGCGAGGAAATAGGCGCCCTTCGACGTACCGCCCCGAATCAGCATGCATGGCACGGCAATCTGCAACATCGCTCAGCCTCCGCCCTTGATGCTGGCACGCGTGATGATATCGCGCCACAGCGTCCCTTCCGACGCGATCAGACGCCCGAAGCCCTCCGGCGTCTCGCGGCGCGCAATCGCGCCGTCGCGATCGAGCGCCGCGACGAATTCGGGCTGGTCGAGCAGCGCGTTGATCTCGCGGTTGAGGCGCTCGACAATTGCAGCCGGCGTGTGCGCGGGGGCAACGA
>NZ_JBFRDR010000094.1:0-601 GCF_052113885.1 Lysobacter sp. TAB13
GGGGATCAGCTTGCGGAAATCGAGCGAATCGATCTCGGTTTCGGGCTTGGCCAGGGCCTCCTTCAGACCCTTGAACATGGGCGCGAGCGAAAAGCCGGAATAGCTGAGCGACTCGAACCCTGCCTTGGCGCCAGCACCCGCGAAAGAGAAACCTTCCACGGCGTAGCCAGACTTGGCCGGCGCATCTTCGCCATAGGCCAACCTGGCGATTCTCACGTCCATGGCGACCGGCGCTTCGCCCGGATTCGGCGGAACGGAGAGCGCCATCACCATATCGCGGACCTCGCCGCTGCCGTAGTCGATGGCATCGAACAGCGAGAACATGGAAAGCGCCATGCGCTTGTCGGCCTCGAGCCGGGCTGGGTCGCGCTCGGCCTTCGAGCTGAGCCCTGCCTTCTGGTCGGCCTCCGCCTGCGCGATGATCCGCGACAGGAGCTCTCCGACCGGCTCGTCTCCGACACGCATCTTGAAGTCGCGGCCCGTCGCCTTGCCGAGCGAGATCTTGCCGAGCGGGCCCAGATCGATGGCGTAGCCGTCCTGCTCGACACGGCCAAAGATCGGCTGCATGGCTTCTTCCACGCCGGGCTTGGCTCGCTCGGTG
>NZ_JBFRDR010000095.1:0-601 GCF_052113885.1 Lysobacter sp. TAB13
AGATCAACACCTGGCTCGCCCCCGTCAACGGCACCAATGTGATGGTGCCGATCCGCATCTCGGTGAAGACCATGATCGGGACGGCGGTGATCGAGGCATCGAGCTTCAAGGTCGATCCGACCACCACCACGGCCGCGCGGCAGAACTGAGCGGCTCGGTCGCGCCGGGCTGCTTCTCCCGCACCTCGCCGCGCGCCGGCGCCGCAATTGATCAAATGGCAACCGAGCAGGCGCGCGGCGAGATGTGCCGCCTCGGCAGGAAAACCGGCGCCCCTGGATCGCCGCAGAGCAGCGGTTTTGGATAGGTCGCGGCATGAAGTGCCGCGTGGTTGGACATCTTCGAGCCGGGCTGGCCTTGCCCGCACCGCGCTGGGGCGGTGGTTCACACCGATCCCGCGCTGTTGCGTCGGCAGAAAACATGAGGCTGCCCCTCGTTTCGCCGTGAGCACGACATAAATAGCGCGGAGCACTGTCGGCGCCCGGCCGTTTACGCTGGTCGCGAAAATGAGTGGATCAAGCTCGTGTCACGATTCCAGATATGGTGGTACGCGCGGCCGTCCCCGCGATATCTTGCCGTGAACGAAACCCGATTCTGTCGGAGT
>NZ_JBFRDR010000096.1:0-598 GCF_052113885.1 Lysobacter sp. TAB13
CGCTTACGACCGGCAATCGCATTCGCTTACGACCGGCAATCGCATTTCGGAAAGCTCGACCTGGCGCTCGACGCCGCGGCCGTGAATAAATGGACCGTGGTCGACATGAAGCGGGACTGGAAGAAGGTCTTTTCCTTCGAAGCATGACGAAGGGCTCCGAGAAACCGTCCGTCACAAAGAGGGCGATTTCAGGCAACGCCTGAAGTTGCTTCTCCAGGACGAGGTCGCCGAGACGAGACAGTGAATGCGCGGACCAGGCATCGAGCCCCGGCGATCTGAATTCATGCGTCGCGCCGCGGTCGTTTTCGGGGTGACCCATGCTGGCTGAACAGAGAGGCGCGCAGTCTCGCGGGAAGGCCAAGGCGTCCTTGACGATCCAGCCTTCCGTGTTTGCATCGGCTTTCCCCGAAGGCCGCACTCCACGTTTCGAGACGTTGCTCTAGTGCGGCGARCCYTGYTGCTTGCGRCTGCGCCAAAGCCAGACGAGGAGCACGRYCGCGCCGATGGCWGCCAGGACGAGCGGGAGCRCCCTTATCCCRACATGACCCCATCGCGGGATGTAGGTCGCGATCCCGGACATATGCGTGCCGAAATAGAA
>NZ_JBFRDR010000097.1:0-597 GCF_052113885.1 Lysobacter sp. TAB13
ATCCCGAGCAGCGTCAGCGAAATGCACAGGCCGGGGAAGATGCCGAGCCAGACGGCCTGGCCGATATAGGGCCGCGAGCCGGCAAGCATGTTGCCCCAGGTCGGGGCCGGTGGCGGCACGCCGAGGCCGAGGAAGGAGAGCGCGCTCTCCGCCAGCAGCACATAGCCGAACATCGAGGTCGCGAGCACGGTCAGCGGCGCAATGCAGTTCGGCAGGATGTGGCGGGCCATGGTGAAGCCCTCGGAATTGCCCATCACGCGGGAGGCGGCGATGTATTCGCGCTCGCGCAGCGAAAGCACGGTGCCGCGCACGATGCGGGCGACCGAGGGCGCATAGGCGATGCCGAGCGCGACGATGATGCCGTATTTGTTGGCCCCCACCACCGCAAGCAGGCCGAGCGCCAGCAGGATGCCGGGAAAGGCGAGCAGCGCATCGTTGAAGGCCATGACGATGCGGTCGAACCAACCGCGGAGATAACCGCTGAACACGCCGATCACGGTGCCCAGCGTCACGGCAAGCGTCACGGTCAGCAGGCTGATCCAGACGCTGGTCGCGGCGCCCGCCATCAGGCGGGAGAGCACGTCGCGGCCGAACTCG
>NZ_JBFRDR010000098.1:0-595 GCF_052113885.1 Lysobacter sp. TAB13
CTGCATCCCGACCGCCCGTTGACGGAGGAACAGCTTCGCCTGCCTGCAAGCTGGAAGCGCCCCGTCGGCCTGTTTCACTCCGTGGCGGATGTCGCCCGACGCGATAACCTGTCGGTGCGCGAACTGGCCCGGGTCTTCCAGCTCGACATCGGCCATCGCCTGGTGGTCGGCACGCCGGAATCCGTGGCCGAGCAGATGCTCGACTGGTGGCGCGACGACGCCAGCCATGGCTTCGCCATTCGCGCGCAATATCTGCCCGAAGACGCGACGCTGCTCGCCGATGAGGTCATCCCGATTCTGCGCAAGGCAGGCGCCTTCCCGGAGGGCTATCGCAAGGAATCCCTGCGTGAGCGTTTCGGCGCCCATGACGATGCGCCCGAGCGCGCTGCCCTGGCGGGCTGAGCCATGCAGGAAGCCCCAAACGGACCCGCTGTGCTGGCGCGCCTGACCGATGAGGCGCGACGTGCGATCGCCCTCGTCTCCCGCCCCCTTGCCTGGGACAGCGGGCCGGGCGCCGACCTCGACGTCGCGATCATCGGCGGTGGGCAGAGCGGGATCGGTGCTGCCTTTGCCCTTTCGCGTGTCGGCGTCACGC
>NZ_JBFRDR010000099.1:0-582 GCF_052113885.1 Lysobacter sp. TAB13
TGGCTGCGCTGCTCCGGCGGCAGGGTCTCCGGCAGCATGAGGACCGCGGCCAGGGCGGCGAGGCCCAGGGCGACGAGCACGAGGAAGATCGCGCGCCAGCCGGCAAGGGTGAGGATCTGGCCGCCGAGGAGCGGGCCGAGCAGCGGGGCAATCGCCATGACGGTCATCAGCGTCGAGAGCATCTGCGCGGTGCGCGCGCCGTCATAGAGGTCGCGGACCATGGCGCGGCCCAGCACCACCCCGGCGCAGGCGCCGACGGCCTGGACGATGCGCCAGCCGATCATCGCTTCGGCACTGCCCGCGAATGCGCAGCCGGCCGAGCCGATGACGAAGAGCACGAGGCCGATCGCCACCGGCCGGCGCCGGCCATAGCGGTCGCTGATCGGGCCCCAGAACAGCTGGCCGAGGCTGAAGCCGATCAGGAAGCCCGACACTGTGAGCTCGATCAGACCGCTATCGGCGCGAAGCGCGCTCGCCATCTCCGGCATCGCAGGCAGATAGAGGTCGGTCGAGATCGACGCGAACCCCATCAGCACGCTGAGCACGCCGAGCACCCGCCAAGGCTGGCTGGCTGATTCAAGG
>NZ_JBFRDR010000100.1:0-580 GCF_052113885.1 Lysobacter sp. TAB13
ATGCAGAGCGCCGTTGCGATTGAGAACGGAAACGATCTCGTCCGCCACTGGCCCGCGATAGAAGGCGTCGCGTCCTTGCTGGCCGAGCCGGCGCAACGTCCGCCCGAGCGCGGGATGGATCATGCGATCACCAACGCGGGGGGCTTCGCCACCCGGCAAATAGACAGCGGCCGCACCCTCATATTTGCGCAGGCGATTGGCGTAGATCGCCCAGTCATGGGCGACCCGCGGCGTCACCCGGAAGCCGTCCTCCGCCGCCTTGATCGCAGGCTGCAGCACTTCCTCCAGGCTGAGGCGACCATGGTCAGCCGAGAGCCGGCACCAGGCATCGGCCGCGCCCGGAACCGTCACCGCATGGGGTGAATTATCGGCAATCGACGTCATTCCCTGCTCACGGAACCAGGCCAGCGTCGCCGCCGCGGGTGCGCGCCCGGAGCCATTGAGCGCGATCGGCGCCTTGCCGGGCTGAGCGTAGATCGCGAAACAATCACCGCCGATGCCGGTCATGTGGGGGTCGATGACGCCCTGCATCGCCACGGCGGCGATCGCCGCATCAATCGCATTGCCGCCGGCCTTCAGG
>NZ_JBFRDR010000101.1:0-580 GCF_052113885.1 Lysobacter sp. TAB13
TTCCAGCACCGGGCAGGCGTCAGCCCGTATACTTCGCCTTGCGGCTTCGCACAGACCTGTGTTTTTGCTAAACAGTCGCYTGGGCCTTTTCACTGCGGCCCCCTCGGGCTATTCACCCTACCGRGGCACCCCTTCTCCCGAAGTTACGGGGTCATTTTGCCGAGTTCCTTAACGAGAGTTCTTCCGCGCGCCTTAGCATKCTCTGCTCGCCTACCTGTGTCGGTTTGCGGTACGGGCACCTAGATCTCACTAGAGGCTTTTCTTGACAGCCGGAGTACATGACCTTCGCTACTGTAATTTTCGCTCCCCATCACAGCCCAGCCKWAYRRTTSGCGGATTTGCCTACSAAYYAGCCTCACTGCTTGGACGGACTATTCCATCAGTCCGCGTCACTGCCCTTCTGTGTCACCCCATTGCTCAAACAATCTTCGGTGGTACAGGAATTTCAACCTGTTGTCCTTCCACTACGCCTTTCGGCCTCGCGTTAGGTCCCGACTTACCCTGAGCGGACGAGCCTTCCTCAGGAACCCTTAGGCTTTCGGCGGACAAGATTCTCACTTGTCTTTTCGTTACTCATACC
>NZ_JBFRDR010000102.1:0-578 GCF_052113885.1 Lysobacter sp. TAB13
GAGCTCGGCTGCGTCCTCATACGCCTTGCGCAGCTCCGCAGCCTGCGTCCCGGCTTCGCGCTGTGCCTTCGCCAGTTCCTCGGCGAGCGTGGCGCTGCGGGCGCGTTCCTCGTCGAGCGCCTGGCGCTGCTGCGCTGTGCTCGTCACCAAGGCCTCGCGCACGGAAGCGACCTCGACGGCGAGTGCCGCCGCCTGCCCGCGCTCGTCGGCTTGCGCAGTCACGCCGGTTGCGACCTCCGCCGGCCTGGCCTGGGCGGCCCCCTCGCTCGCCTTGCGCAGCTCTGCCACCAGGATCTCCCTGTCGCGCTGCGCCGTCGCCAGCTCGTCGGCGAGCGCGGCGCTGCGGGCCCGCTCCTCGTCGAGAGCCTGGCGCTGCTGCGCCATGCCGGAAGCCTGCTCCTGCCGCGCGGCTGCGACCTGCCGGGAGAGTGCGGCCACCTGCTCGCGCTCCTGGTTCAGGGCATCGGCAGCCTTGGTGGCGTCTGCGGTCCTGGTGGCGTCCACCGTCCTCGCGGACTCCGCCTGCCTCCTCAGCTCTGCCATCTGCAGCTCGGTGTCGCGCCGGACCTTCTCAAGCT
>NZ_JBFRDR010000103.1:0-576 GCF_052113885.1 Lysobacter sp. TAB13
GTGGCACGACACCCGCAATGAACGCGAGCGACGTCATCAGGATCGGCCTCAACCGCAGGCGCGCGGCTTCGAGCACCGCGGCAATTGGATCGCGGCCCTTCTTTTCCTCTTCATAAGCGAATTCCACGATCAGGATGGCATTTTTGGCCGCAAGACCGACCAACACGACAAACGCGATCTGGGTGAAGATGTTGTTGTCACCGTTTGAGAGCCAGACGCCGACGATCGCAGACAGCAACGCCAATGGGGCGATGAGCAGCACCGTGAAGGGCAATGACCAGCTGTTGTACTGGGCTGCCAGGATCAGGAATGCCAGCAATACGGCGAGCGGGAACACGATCATGGCCGTGTTCCCGGCCTGTTTCTCCTGGAAGGTCAGATCGGTCCACTCGAATGTCATGCCGGCTGGCAGCGTCTCACGCGCGATCCGCTCGATTGCCGCTGTCGCCTGCCCGGACGAGTAACCTCGCGCTGGCCCTCCTGTAATGTCGACCGAGGGATAGCCATTGTAGTGCATCACCCGGTCTGGTCCTGAACTGGCAACGACGGTTGCAAGAGCCGCGAGGGGAATCATCT
>NZ_JBFRDR010000104.1:0-572 GCF_052113885.1 Lysobacter sp. TAB13
CGGTCCGGCTGCCGTCGGGCAAGATCAACGCCCTGCTCGGCATCAAGGATTCCAAGAACTACCCTGAGACCGCATCCGACCTGTTCTGCAGCGGCCAGGCCGGCATGAGCGGTGTGGCGATCGACCCTGACTTCGCCAGCAACCGCTTCATCTACGTGTCCTCGGCATCGAACATGACCGCGCCAGGAACCAATCGGGTGCTGCGGCTGACGGTCAATCCCGATCTGACCAAGGTCTCGAACCGGCAGGATATCGTCACCGACATCGTCTACAAGGCGGCGCCCAGCAACCATCCCTTCGGCGATGCCGGCGCGCATAATGGCGGGCGCCTGCGCTTCGGCCCCGCCGACGGCTTCCTCTACGTGACGACGGGCGACACCCACAACGGCGAGGTGCCGCAAAGCCCGACCCGCATGGGCGGAAAGGTGCTCCGCATCGACCGGGACGGCAAGGCCGCGCCGGGCAACAACCCGCCGCAGGGCTTCGATGCGCGCGTCTTCACCTATGGCCATCGCAATCCGCAGGGCATCTGTTTCCGGCCCGGCACCAATCAGCCCTACACGGCGGAGAAC
>NZ_JBFRDR010000105.1:0-565 GCF_052113885.1 Lysobacter sp. TAB13
GGCCCTCGCCATCGCGGGAGACGAGGGCGGCGAGCATCGCATCATGCTCCTGCATCGCCGCTTTCCAGCGCGTGGGCTGCAGGTTCGGAAGGTATTTCGCGCGCTCGATGCGGGCGGACAATCCTTCCCAGGCTTCGAGCAGGGCTGCGTTGCGGGACGCCTCGACAAGCGCCCGATGTATCTGCTGGTTGAGCGCGAAATACTCCAGCTGCTCGGCGCGCGCCTGATGCCGCATCATCCGGTAATGCAGCATGCCGATCTCGGCGACGGCCTCGTCCGAGATGGTCTTGCAGGCGAGCCGCGCAGCCAGGGCTTCCAGGGTGCTGACGACCTCGTAGAGCCCCAGGATATCGTCCAGGGTCAGCGAGGCGACTTCGGCGCCGCGATTTTGCGTCAACCTCACCAATCCCTGCGCGGCCAGGGTGCGCAGCGCCTCCCGCAACGGCGTACGCGAGACGCCGAGCTGTTCGCAGATCTCCTGCTCCCGCAGCTTCTGCCCGGCCGGCAATTCGCCGGTGATGATCATCCGGCGCAGCGTTGCGACCGTGGCGCCATGCAGTCGCCC
>NZ_JBFRDR010000106.1:0-564 GCF_052113885.1 Lysobacter sp. TAB13
GGCCAGGCCATAGGGCAGGAATTTCCGGCGTTCGGAGCGGTATTGCAGTTTGCCCGCGTCGGCGAGGAAACGATATTCCCGCATCACGCCCATGCCGCCGCGGAACTGGCCGGCGCCGCAGGTATCGGGCACGTAGCTCCAGTGCTCGAGCCGCACGATGCCCTCGAGATCGACGACCTCGGCGGGGACGGCCGATGCGTTGGCCAGGGCGAGCGAGGTGCCGTCCAGACCGTCGGCACCCGGCCGCGCGCCCCATGAGCCGCGCAGCATGTCGACGAAGATGAACGGCTTGCCGTTGGGAGAACGCCCCGAGAAGGTGTGAAGCAGTGATCCACCATCGCCCGCCGCCATGATCCGTCCCGGCAGGGCTTTGCTGAGCGCGCCGAACAGCGCGTCCATCAGCCGGTAGGCGGTAATGGCGCGGGCCGCGCCAGCCGCCGGGCTGACCCCGTTGAGCACGGTTCCTTCCGGCGCGACGACCGTGATCGGCCGCATATAGCCCGAGTTTGTCGCCGCATGGGGCGGCATCAGGCAGCGGAAGGCGAGATAGGCCGTGCTCTTCGT
>NZ_JBFRDR010000107.1:0-562 GCF_052113885.1 Lysobacter sp. TAB13
GAAGGTGAGGAACGCAGCTGGTGGCGACGTGCGCCCCCGAGTCGCGGCCGCGATCTGCTCGGCATGGGCCTGATCCGGGCGGACTCCGGTGATCAGCGCAACGCACATCGCCAGCGTTGCGACCACGGCACGTGTCGTCATGATCCGTCCTTCGCAAGCGTACTGAGTATCGGGGAATGAAATTCGGGATGCCCGCCTTTGATTAAGGAAGTGGGCAATTCTGTGATTCGCCGCCAGATTTCTTCCGCAATCCACAGAGCTCCGACAGCGCGACACCCTTCATGCAGTGGCTGTCGCGGTCCGCGCGTTCACCGGGAATGCAGGGTTGGCCGACCGGATTCGAGGAATCGTCGCAGCCCTGCGACGCGCGCGAAAATCGCCCTCACGGCTTGAAGAGCGGATGCTCCACCTTGTCGCCCGGCTTGATTCCGAGCTTGGCGGCGACCCCGCCATTGATCTCGAGGACCGAGAGCACCGGCTCGCCCGAGGGAATCGTGCGCGTCGAGAGCGGCTCGGTCTGCGCGGCAATACGAACGACGGTTCCGTCAGCACGGATGAACAG
>NZ_JBFRDR010000108.1:0-562 GCF_052113885.1 Lysobacter sp. TAB13
CGGTTTATCAGCTCGGCAATTTCGGAACGGCTCGAAAGAAACTGCAGGCGTGGCAGCTGAAATGATGGAAACGGTCCCACTCTCTCGCGAGCACCAAATCTCAGACTTTATCAACTGGCTTCCAACTCAGACGTGAGCCTCGAACTTCGCTGTCTCAGGACCTGTTCACGAGCCAAGCTGCGCGGGCAAAGACGTCGGACGCTGATCGCCGACGTCTATCAGAGTGCGGGCCGGGTCGGTGCCAAACGCGTCTATAGACGGTTTCATGAAAGCAAGCCGGCAAGCAAGCTCTCCAACGACGTGGCCCTGTGCTCAGGCTTCGTCGTCTATCGCAGGGATCTGACTTGATCACGGGCTGGTAACCCCGAGAGCGCGACGCATCAGGTCGCACTCTCCCAAAGCTCCGCACGCGCCGCGCTACAGGTGAAACTAACCGCTCTCGGCGAAGCGAAGAAGGTCATCGGTTGCGGCACGAGGTGCGCGGGCGCGGTCTTCATTTCGCGGCGACCTCGCTCCCGGTCAACCCACCCCGTTGGCGCTGCGGCAGGCGACCGTTCAGGGC
>NZ_JBFRDR010000109.1:0-562 GCF_052113885.1 Lysobacter sp. TAB13
GCACCGCGACGGTGACGAACGCCGCCGTCGCGGCGGGCACCTATGTGCTGAGCGAACCGAGCGTGGCCGGTTACACCGCCGGCGCGTGGACCTGCACCGCGGGCGCCTTGACCGGCGACAGCCTGGTCCTGACCRGCGGSCAGAAYGCGACCTGCACCATCGYCAACGACGACCAAGCGGCGACGCTGACCCTGGTCAAGACGGTGACCAACGACAACGGCGGCACCGCGACGATCAACGACTTCCCGTTGACGGCAACGGGTCCGACCACGATCACCGGTGTTAGCGGCACCGCGACGGTGACCAATGCCGCGGTCGGTGCGGGCACCTACACCCTGAGCGAAACCAACGTGGCCGGCTACACCGCCGGCGCGTGGAGCTGCACCGCGGGCGCCTTGACCGGCGACAGCCTGGTCCTGACCGGCGGGCAGAACGCGACCTGCACCATCGTCAACGACGACCAGGCSGCGACGCTGACCCTGGTCAAGACGGTGACCAACGACAACGGCGGCACCGCGACGATCAACGACTTCCCGTTGACGGCAACGGGTCCGACGACGAT
>NZ_JBFRDR010000110.1:0-561 GCF_052113885.1 Lysobacter sp. TAB13
CATCGCGCCACCGAGGAGCCGGTCGCCAAGGCGCTTTGCGGTACCGGTCATGAGCGCGAGCCCCTACGACGTTGCACCAGCGAAACCAGAGACAGCACGAGCAGCGAGATGACGAGCATCACGATGGAGACCGCGGCGCCGCTGGGATAGTTCGCGACATCGCTGAAGCGCGTGTAGATCGTGTTCGAGAGAAACAATACGCGGCCCTTGCCGAGCACCATCGGAATGACGAAGGCGCTGATCGAAAAGGTCATGGCGATCAGGAATGCCGAGACCAGCCCGGGGAGGGCCAGCGGAACGGTGATGCCGAGATGCGCCTTCCAGGCAGGGGCGCCCAGCGATTGCGCTGCATCGCAGAAACGAGGATCGATATTCTGGATCGTTCCCAGAAGGGTCAGCGTGCACATCGGCACGACCGCATGCAGCAGGCCGGCCGCGACCAGGGTTTCGGTGTACCAGCGGCTTGTCGGCGAAATCCCGAGCGCCAGGAACAGGGGACGCACAACCCCGACCGAGCCGAAGGCCAGTTCCAGCGCGTAGGTGCGCACCAGCATGCTAAGC
>NZ_JBFRDR010000111.1:0-557 GCF_052113885.1 Lysobacter sp. TAB13
GGGTGGCGGAGATCGCCATCGCTCGTTTGATACTTGCCGACATGGCCGCCGATTCCGGCGTTCTCCTGGGAATGAACCTGGTGCGATCATCATTCGCCATTCCGTATTGTCCTCCGGGCGCGGTCGAGCGAGTGCCCGGTGCGCGACAGCGCCGCCGGGATTCGCTGAGGGTAGCTCAAATGGCTGGGATAAACGTCCAAACGTCCAGGCAGGTCCACATCCAGGCAGGCCTTCAGCTTTGGTTTTGCAAGGCCGTCCGCAGCAAGTCGTAGGTGGGCGCCAGGTCACGAAGGGCCGACGCCGCAACAGCGTCCTTGCCGATAACCAGCGGATATTGCATCGCGCCGATCAGGCGCGCCTGCCTGTCGGCAATCTGCCCGGCTTCGGCATAGCCAGCGCGCGCCAGGCACGTCGCAGCATCGGCGGCGCGGCGGGCGCCGACCCTGACCGCGAAATGGATCATATGGCCGCGCAGCTCCTCGTCGCATCGCGCCTCGATCCTTGTAGCCAGGGCTTCGGCAGCTTCGCCATTGCCGAGGCTTCCGGTGGGCATACCG
>NZ_JBFRDR010000112.1:0-556 GCF_052113885.1 Lysobacter sp. TAB13
CTGCAACGGGTTTTCAAGGGTGTTGACGATGTGATCGAGGAAGCGCGCCGCCCGCACGCCGTCGAGCACGCGGTGGTCGCAGGAGAGAACGAGACCGACCTCGCGCCGCAGGCACGGCAGGCCGTTCGCATCCGGCCGGAAGACCGGCTTCTGCGCCGCGACCCCGAGAATGGCCGACTGGCCGGGATTGATGATCGGCACGAGATGCGAGGCGCCGAACATGCCGACATTGGAGACCGAGATGGCGCCGCCCTCGAGCTCGGCGCTCGCCAGGCGTCCGGAGCGCGCGCGGGCCACGAGATCGCCACACCCGTCTGCGACCGCATCCAGGCTCAGGTGGCCGGCCTCGCGGAGCACCGGCACGAGCAGGCCGCGCTCGCTGTCGACCGCGAGCCCAACATCCGGACTGGCGAGCTCGATGATCTCGTCCTCGGCCCAGAGCAGGTTGCAGGCCGGCATCTCGACCAGGGCCCGGCCAACGGCCGCCATGATGAAATGCGTGATGCTCAGGCGCGTGTGCCCACTGCTGCCGTTCAACTCCTCGCGCAGGCCCAGC
>NZ_JBFRDR010000113.1:0-556 GCF_052113885.1 Lysobacter sp. TAB13
GCGCCGTTCACCGCCCCGGCAAGCGCTGAAACTGCGACGAGCCAGCCGAAGGCGGCCGCCTGGTGAGCCAGCACGGCGATGGCGGCGAGCGCAAGGGTCCGAAAGACCACCAGCAACCGCAGGAAGGTCGTCGGCGGAAAGCGTCTCCCGGCCCGGGTGATAGGGATCGCACCGATCACTTGCGCGAGCGTCATCGCCAGGATCATCGCCGCGCCGCCGCTGGTGTCTCCCGTCAGGGCCAGGGCGACCAGCGCGAAGGCGACCGGCCCCGCGGCCTGCGGGACAGAGAGCGTCGCCGATGAGATGAACCACCGGACAAGCAGGGCTGTGCTTGATGTCCAAGGTTTGAGTTTAGCCACGCACGGGAACCAAAAAATGGGCCGGACCGGCCCCGGAGATTTCAATCCCGCAACAGGACTGAGGACACTGCCTCGCCGGCCTGCGTAGCAATATTCGGCATGCTGTCAATCGAGCGGGAGGAGCCCGGCGGCCTCGCGCATTGACGTGCTGCCGGCCAGCCGTCGCGGGGCGCAGCGCGCCGGGCGCTGTTCGACCC
>NZ_JBFRDR010000114.1:0-554 GCF_052113885.1 Lysobacter sp. TAB13
CCTCGACGGTCAACGAGATCTCCGAAGCAACGACAGAACAGGCCAATGGCATCGATGAGATGGCCAGGACCGTCGCTCACATGGACGAGATCACCCAGCAGAACGCCCTGCTTGCCGATGARAGYGCGAAGGTGGCGCAGGAGCTGMGGMAGGAYACCGAGCGCYTGAGCGCGATGGTCGCWGCATTYCGSCTGCAAGATGGCGGAYCAGGYTTCGAGRCCGTGATTGCGCGCCAGATCGAGCAGAGGGCGCCGCAGCTCACCAGGGCGGCGCACGGCGCCCTTTCGCCACCCAGCAGAGGGGCGCCGAAGCTGAGGCGTGTCGTGTCGGGCGGCAACGCCGATGGCTGGTCGGAGTTCTAAGGCCACTGAAACGCCACCGATTGGGGATGAAGCGGGGCGCGCCTCTTGCCAGCGCCCTGCTTATAGGCTTTCCGGATTGTCACAGAAACCGTGACAGCCGCCCCGGAGTCCTTCCTATGGCCGAACCGACCTCCAACAAGGCCTTCCCTGTCTCCTGGGACCAGTTCCATCGCGATGCGCGCGCGCTCGCCT
>NZ_JBFRDR010000115.1:0-553 GCF_052113885.1 Lysobacter sp. TAB13
CCTTGATGGTGAGCTGGGCCGCAAACGACCAGACGTCATAGGCGCGGCTCGCCTCGTAGAGCGAGTCCTTCCAGCACAGCCCGGCTTCGGCCGTGATCAGCCGGGCGAACTCTTCCTTGCGGTCGCGCAGCAGCTCTGCCGTCTTCTGCAGGATCTGCTGGCGCTCATAGCGGGTCAGCGTCGGCTTGAAGGCGCGCGCCTTGGCGAAGGCCTCGCGGACATGCTCGGGCCGCGCCGCCGGCACCAGGCCGACGACGGAATTGTCGTAGGGGTTGCGGACCTCGACCATGTCGTCGGTCGAGACGAGCTTGCCGGCGATCCGCATCGTCTCGCGGCGCACGGGCGGATTCACATTCGCGTTCATCTCAGAGCACCAGATTGAGGGCGACGTCGAAGACGTCGAAATTGCGGAGCGTGCGCCCCTCGGGCACGGAGATCGGCCGGTTGGCGATCATCGGCACGCGCTGCTCGGTGATGCCGCCATGCGAGCGCAGCGGCTCGGTCAGCCCCGAGAGATCATGCCGCTCCGGCGAGGTGCCGATCACCTTCGAGC
>NZ_JBFRDR010000116.1:0-553 GCF_052113885.1 Lysobacter sp. TAB13
CTGCCCGGCAGAGGGCTGTCAGAGCAGCCCGGCCTTGGTCATGAGTTCGGTGACCGCCTTGCTGTCAAGCTTGGACGGTTCGACCTTCGGCGCTTCGRGCTGCGGCAGGGGCACGAGCTTGGGGTTGGATTCCGCGCCCTTGGAAACGGCATACTCAAAGGAATCCCCGGTCCTCAGGATGTCCTGGCCACCCTTGCCGGCGACCCATTTCACGAAGGCCTCGGCCTCCGGCTTGTGCTTGCTGGACGCCAGCACGCCAGCCCCGGAGACGCTGACGAAGGCGCCCGGATCCTGATGCCGGAAATAGTGCAGCGCGACATTGCCGCTGTTCTCGGCGGTCTTCGCCTGATCGCCGAAGAAATAATAGTGGTAGATCACGGCGCCTTCGACTTCGCCCGTATTCACGGCCTTCATCGCGACGCTGTTGCCGCGATAGGGCTTGGAGCCTGCTTTCATCGCCTTGAGCCAGGTCGTGGTCTCCGCCTCGCCCTTGAGGACGAGCATGGCGCCCACGATCGCCTGGAAATCGGCGCCGGACGGCGAGGCGCCCCAG
>NZ_JBFRDR010000117.1:0-551 GCF_052113885.1 Lysobacter sp. TAB13
ATGCTGTTGCGGGCGGCTGCTACCTCAGAAACCCTGCCGCCCCAGAAGCCGAGTGAGCCCGTGATTCCCTGGATCCAGATCGATACCGCGACAATGCCGGGCGGCGGCGGCGAAATCCGCCTCAAGCAGCGCGGTGCGGAATTCTCGATCATGCTGGGCGCGATCGAGCTGATGAACAGCCGCCTCAGCGGYTCGGAGGAGGCRCTGGCAACGCTGGTCGCGGCGCGTCTTGCCGGCCGGCCGGAGCCCCGCATCCTGATCGGCGGGCTCGGCATGGGCTTTACCCTGCGCGCGGCATCAGGCGAGCGCGATGGCAGCCGCCTCCCGGGCAACGGGTATTCGCTGGAGTCCGGCCTGAACCTGGCGAATCCGCCGAGCGGGAATTGCGCAGCCGGCGCTGCTATGCTGTTGCGGGCGGCTGCTACCTCAGAAACCCTGCCGCCCCAGAAGCCGAGTGAGCCCGTGATTCCCTGGATCCAGATCGATACCGCGACAATGCCGGGCGGCGGCGGCGAAATCCGCCTCAAGCGGCGCGGCACGGAATTCTCGAT
>NZ_JBFRDR010000118.1:0-547 GCF_052113885.1 Lysobacter sp. TAB13
GCGCTTCACGGCTCCGCGCGCTGCATCCGCGCCACGACGCGGATAGCTCATGGCCGCTTTCAGCCAAGTCCGCCTGGTCTCTATCCCGTGAGTGCTTTGAGTGCCTCGGGTGTATCGACATCAATCGCAATCGCGGGGTCGTCAAGCGGTACCTCCACGACCGACTCTCCGGCGGCGTCCAGCAGGCGGCGAGCTCCCTGGTCACCCGAGAGCCGCTCCACCGCCGGGAAAAGCGCACGCGACAACAACGCCGGGTTGCCGCGCTGCCCGAACAGCGTTGGCACCACCGCGAGAGCGTCGGGCCGGTCAGCGAAAGCCTCTGCCAGCCGATTGATTACCTGCGGGGTCACGTTCGGCATATCGCCAAGCGAGACCACCGCACCAGGGACATCCTCCGGCAAAGCCCTGAGCCCGGCGCGGACCGAGCTGGAAAGGCCGGCCGCGAAATCGGGGTTGTCCACAAATGCGACATCGAGCCCTGCGAGCGCCGCCCTGACCTCGGCCGCCTGATGCCCAGTGACCACCAATACAGGCGCAGCGCGGGAAG
>NZ_JBFRDR010000119.1:0-544 GCF_052113885.1 Lysobacter sp. TAB13
GTGCAGACCTTGCCGGTAGGTCGAGAAGTCGAACTTCTCTTTCCGCTGCTCGGTGACGCCGACATTCGAGATCACCGCGTCGTATTTGCCSGAGGCSASKCCRAGCGGCCAGTCGGCCCAGGCGATCGGCAGAAGATTGAGCTTGAGGCCCAGGCTGTCGGCGATGAGCTGGGCGAAGTCCGGGTCGGCGCCGACCACGGTCCTGGCGTCGGTCGCATAGGTGGCGAGCGGCGGGCCGCTCGGGCTTATCGCGACGGTGAGCGAGCCCGGCTCGACAAAGGCAAAGCCCTTGGGGATGGCCTTGATTGCCTCGGGATTCCGTTCGGCGCGAAGCCTGCCAGGCTGCTCCGGGCCGAGATCGAAGGGCTGCGCGAGGGCGGGGGCAGAATTCCAGTAGGCGGTGGCTGCCCCAAGCAGCAGCGAGAGAATGGCTCGTCGCCCAATCATGATCGTCTTTCCAGTTCCAGATTTGGCCGCTTCGCTAAAGGACACCAGCGCCGCCGCTGTCGCGCGGCGGCGCAAGGGCCTCAGCTCTTGGGCAGGC
>NZ_JBFRDR010000120.1:0-535 GCF_052113885.1 Lysobacter sp. TAB13
TGCGTGTGGCGGCCACCGCGTTGCGCCCTCGTGGATACAACGCCAGCCCGGTCACGGACCCCGTCATCGCCCCTTCCTCACAACGAGCCTGAATGGGATTGCGACATCACGCATCGATCACATGGTCGCGCGGTGAGCGCTATGCCCATGGAAGAATAGCGACCTCGTCGCTAGCTTGTTCCGGGAATCTGGAATCATCCCGGAGCGGGAGACCGGCGCCATGATGACGAGACGATATATCCTGCTGAGAAGCGCAGGCCTTGCGGCGGCATCATCGCCCTTGCTGGCGCTCATCGCGCGCTCCGAAGTGACCTTCCCGGTCACCCATACCGACGCCGAATGGCGCCGCCTGCTCAAGCCCGAGCAATATGCCGTCCTGCGGCAGAGCGGCACGGAGCGCCCCTATACGAGCCCGCTGCTGAACGAGAAGCGCCGGGGCGACTTCGCCTGCGCCGGCTGCGACCAGCCGCTGTTTTCCTCGACCACGAAATATGACAGCGGCACCGGCTGGCCGAGCTTCTGGGCGCCTCTGGAC
>NZ_JBFRDR010000121.1:0-535 GCF_052113885.1 Lysobacter sp. TAB13
CTCCGGGGTGCCTGCCGTCGCTGGCCACGACATGCCAGGCGCAGGCATCAATTCCCTGCCATAGAGCTTGTACGACGCTGGCGGGAGGGTCTGAGCAGCGCCGAGACTGTCGTCATAGGTCACCTCCGCGATCTCATGATGCGGCGGGAACGGCAGGGCGATGACCGATTGCGGGAAGCCGCACTGCCGCAGCTCCAGCGTCTGGCGGCCGATCGCCCGGCCGAGCCAGCCCTCCGGGCCGTCGATATGCTGCTGCGCCGCCGCCACCAGCCCCGTGATCAGAGCATCATCGATGTCGTGGTCGACGCGCAGATGCTGCTTCGCCTCCTCGAGGGAGATGATCGAACCAGGTGCAGTGATGACGACGACGCGGGACATGACGGCTCAGTCGATCAGGATGTGGAACGCGCCCGACTTGGCGTTGCCGCCTTGTGCGATCACGATTTTGATGCGGTCATTCGCGAGGCCGGGCTTGTCGAGAACCGCCGTGCCGCCGGTGGCAAAGAGTGCAGCCGCTCCTGCCTGAGTGTGCGTC
>NZ_JBFRDR010000122.1:0-534 GCF_052113885.1 Lysobacter sp. TAB13
GACGAGTTCGTCCTGGTGTCGCGGCACTCCCCTGGTGGCGAGCATGGTCTGTTGCAGGCTGAGCAGGTGCGCTTTGCGCTCGAAGCGGATTTCATCGACGGAACGGCGCGTCATGCGGTGAGCGTCAGCGTGGGCTGCGCCCGGTTCCCCGAGGACAGCGACAGCGAAACGGGATTGCTCGACGCCGCGAATGCGGCCTTGCGTCTCGCCAAGACCGAAGGGCGCAGCCGCATCCGGATGTTTGACTTTGCCGAGCAGGAGCGCGAGCGCGAACGTCTCGATCTGCGCGCGCATCTGCGCCAGGCCATCGAGACCGGGGCGATCCTGTTGCATTATCAGCCGCAGTTCCGGGCGGATGGCAGCGTCGTCGGGTTCGAGGCATTGGCACGCTGGCGCCACCCTTCACGCGGCGTCGTCTCGCCGTCCTTGTTCATCCCAGCAGCGGAGGAGGGCGGGCTTATCGCCGCGCTTGGGGCTCACGTCCTTCGCGCGGCCTGCCGCGAAGCGGTGCGCTGGAAAGAGCCTCTCAGGATC
>NZ_JBFRDR010000123.1:0-533 GCF_052113885.1 Lysobacter sp. TAB13
GCCTATGCGGTCGAGTGCTTCATCGACGAGCTGCTGCAGGTGGCGGGGCAGGATCCGGTTGCCGGCAGGCTTAGCCTGATGAACCGGCATCCGCGTGCCGTCGGCGTGCTCAAGGCTGTCGCCGAACTGGCGAAGTGGAATGGCTCCGGCCCGGTCGACGGCCGCGCCCGCGGCGTCGCGGTGGTCGAGAGCTTCGGCTCTTTCGTTGCGCAGATCGCGGAGGTCTCGCTCGGCACTGATGGCGAGCCGAAGGTTCACAAGGTCTGGTGCGTGGTGGATTGCGGCGTCGCGGTCAATCCCGACATCATCCGGGCGCAGATGGAGGGCGGTATCGGCTTTGGTCTTGGTCATGCGCTCTATGGCGAGATCACGCTCGACCAGGGCAGGCCGGTCCAGGCCAATTTCGATACCTATCGCTCGCTGCGCATCCACGAGATGCCGGAGGTCGAGGTCGCGATCATCAGTTCGACCGAAGCGCCCACCGGCGTCGGCGAACCGGGCGTGCCGCCGATCGGTCCTGCGGTCGCCAATGC
>NZ_JBFRDR010000124.1:0-533 GCF_052113885.1 Lysobacter sp. TAB13
ACCGTGCGCGGCGCGTCCTTCGCGGCGACCGGCGACGGCAGCGCGACTGCGCCGATCGAAGCGGTTGCCGCCGCCGAGAATGCCGGCACTTCGAGCTTCAAGGGCGAGGAAGTCGCCAAGTCCGATCGTCCGGAGCTCGCTTCGGCCAAGATCATCATCTCGGGTGGCCGCGCGCTCGCCTCGGCCGAGAATTTCGGCAAGGTGATCGAACCCGTCGCCGACAAGCTCGGAGCCGCCATGGGCGCCTCGCGCGCCGCGGTGGATGCCGGCTATGCCCCGAACGACTGGCAGGTCGGCCAGACCGGCAAGGTCGTGGCGCCGGACCTCTATATCGCCGTCGGCATCTCGGGCGCGATCCAGCATCTCGCCGGCATGAAGGAYTCGAAGGTCATCGTCGCSATCAACAAGGACGARGARGCGCCGATCTTCCAGATCGCCGATTAYGGCCTCGTCGGCGACCTCTTCACCATCATGCCCGAGCTTGAGGCCGAGCTCGCCAAGATCGGGCGCTGACCGGATCGGCCGCTGACGCG
>NZ_JBFRDR010000125.1:0-532 GCF_052113885.1 Lysobacter sp. TAB13
TCTGACGGCCGAGACACGCCCAGTCAGGGAGCGAATGAGCGATGCCATCCGCCTGATGGTGCTCTTCCATTTCAGCCACCCGGAACTCGGCCTCTTCATCGCGCAGCAAGCGCGGGAGAGCGGGGCGCGACTGGCCGCCCTCAAGGAGCGCCTGCTTCGTCCAGCACTCGATGCCTTCATACCGCTTCTCGACCAGGCGGTTCGCGAAGGTGTCACGCATGCGAGCGACCCCTTCATCGCCTTCTCGATTCTCGCTGGCGCATTCTTCTGGCCCTCGACCGCGCCCGACCTCGTTCAATCCCTGTCCGCGAGCCCCATGGATCGCAGCCAGTTTCAGGAGCACTTCCTTGAGAATCTCATCGCCGTATTCCTCTCCAAGCCCCACTAGCGAGAGGCCTTCCCAGCCTCATGCTCCCGCACGTGCGATGAAGGCCGCCCGCGATTCCGGCGGGCAAGACTTGTGGTTTGATGCGGGCCTCGCTCATGGAAGACTGCACGATGCCCCGACGGCGAACGCGCCGCGACCTGCACC
>NZ_JBFRDR010000126.1:0-530 GCF_052113885.1 Lysobacter sp. TAB13
GCACTCGACCGGGACGCGCCGTTCCGCCGCATCGTCGCCTGGCGCGATGATCTGCAGAAGGCTGATCCCGACAGCTACCGCGCCTATCTCGAGCGCTATCCCGCCATTGCGGCGCTGCCGGCGCTCGGTGCCATGAGCGAGGGCAATCTCGATATCGAGACGGTGATCGCCCTGAAGGCCGATGTGCTGTTCCTCAATGTCGAGGCCCAGATCGCGAGCGCCGAGACGAAGCTCGTCGAAAAGCTCGCYTCCGTCGGCATTCCCGTCGTCTATGTCGATTTTCGCCATGCGCCCTTCGTGAACACGGAGCCGTCGCTCAGGCTGATGGGGCGGCTGCTTGGCCGGTCCGCGGTTGCCGAGGAGCTCATCGCCTTTCGCTCTCGCGAGATCGCGCGCGTCACCGATCGCCTGGCCGGGGTGGCCGATCTCAAGCGGCCGCTCGTCATGGTCGACCGCATTCCCGGCTATTCCGACGATKGCTGCATGACCTTCGGGCCGGAGAATTTCGGAGGGATGGTCGAGGTCGCCGG
>NZ_JBFRDR010000127.1:0-528 GCF_052113885.1 Lysobacter sp. TAB13
GGTCTCCGGTTGGGCGATGAGAGATCCTAGATGCAGATGCTGCCAATTTCCGGCAGTGTCGCTCACGATGGTTGCGGAATTCCCTCCCGCTCGCGCCACTCCTTCAGCAAGCCCTGGCGCCGGCGCGGATAGCGGATGTCGAGCGGCTGAACCTGCGAGATGCGGTCGGTGCGGAAATGCCGGAAATCCTGCCGCAGTTCGCACCACGCGACGACGACGCGGACATGGTCGAAAAAGCTCAAGGCGAACGGCCAGACGACCCTCTCGCTCGCCTGCCCGACACCATCACGGTAGAGGATCGAGAGTTTGCGCTCTGAACGGATCGCCTTGCGGATGGCAGAGAGATCGAAGCTTTCCGCCATGATCGCGGCACCGGGACCGACTAACAGGGCGGACGCCTCGGCATCATCGCGCAGATCACCTGGCAGGACGGCGAGGATCTTGGCCAGCGCATCGCGCGCCGCCAGGGCAAGACGACCATCAGCCCGGTCGGACACCCAGCGCGAGCCGAGCACCAGTGCTTCGATC
>NZ_JBFRDR010000128.1:0-528 GCF_052113885.1 Lysobacter sp. TAB13
CGCCGTGACGAGTTTCGCGATGGCCTATGCCGCGCAGACCGCGCTGGACCATGAGGCGCTGGTTGCAGCCAAGGGCCCCGTCAAGACAGCGCAGGAGCGAGCCAAGGCAGCATGAAGGGCCACGCGGCCGGGAGCTGCGCTCCCGGCATGCCCTGACCTTGCATGCCATAGGGTGGCGGAACAGCGTGCCTTCACGATCAGGCGCCGGCCCGCCCGTCTGGTCTCGTCGCACACCCACGGAGCCGTGCGGGACATTGCCGGATCGACGACCGACGTTCCTTCGCGGCCCTCGGCAAGAGCCCCGGCAGAGCTCGCTCGCTAAATCCTGTCGAAGCCCCCACCGACTGCGGTAAAGCCTCCCGCCACGCGCAGGCTGTCGATCGCGCCATGCTGCTCGATCGGCGCCACGCCCGCCCCGTTCGTCTTGATGCCACCGGTGATTTCGATTTCGCGGGCCGAGCCGCCCGGCTTGATGCTCAAGGCGATGGCAGAGAGGGTCACCACAACGCCCTTCACGAGCGACGGCCC
>NZ_JBFRDR010000129.1:0-527 GCF_052113885.1 Lysobacter sp. TAB13
GTGCTCCCCTCCGTCGCCACCGAATCTGTTGATGGAGTGCGCTGGAGCACGCAGCGGACGTCGCGCYGCGGCCCGAGCGTGATCGTGCCGGGGTCCTCGATCTCGCAAAGGCCCTTGATCGCGAGGTCGCAGCGCGGATGGAAATCGCAGCCGGCCGGCCGATCGAAAGGCGAGGGCACCATGCCGCGAATGGCGGCGAGGCGGGTATGTCTTCCGGCGCCGAGGCGCGGTACCGATTTCAGCARGGCCTGCGTGTAGGGATGGCGCGGATCGGCGAAAATCTCGTCAACCGTGCCGCGCTCGACGATCCTACCGAGATACATCACCGCGACATCGTCGGCGATCTCGGCRACGACGCCGAGATCATGGGTGATGAACAGGATCGAGAGCCCGTATTCGCGCTGCAGTTCCTGCAAGAGGTCGATGATATTGGCCTGCGTGGTGACGTCGAGCGCAGTGGTCGGCTCATCGGCGATCAGGAGGCGCGGCTGGCAGGAGAGAGCGAGCGCTATGCAGACGCGCTGGCG
>NZ_JBFRDR010000130.1:0-527 GCF_052113885.1 Lysobacter sp. TAB13
GGTGATTGAAAGTGTGCCGTCTGGGCGCCGCACGGCCTCGACGTGGAGATCGGGCGCGCTGGACAGGTCCACGCCGATGACGACCGCCTCCGGCGCTTCCGCGCCCCAGACATCCCAGCCCGGCGGTGATTGAAAGTGTGCCGTCTGGGCGCCGCACGGCCTCGACGTGGAGATCGGGCGCGCTGGACAGGTCCACGCCGATGACGACCGCCTCCGGCGCTTCCGCGCCCCAGACATCCCAGCCCGGCCGGGCGGTGCGGGCGTTCATTTCGATCTTCGGCAGGTTCGGGAAATAACCTTCGATCAGCTCTTGCGGAACCAGTAGCCGGTGCCGAGGCTGCCCTTGTCCCAGACGACGTGAGACTTGTAGCTGTGTGCCCATGGCCGGCGCCGGGATGTCGCCGCGCGTGCCGACGAGCAGCAGCTCATGCTGGTTGCGGAACCAGTAGCCGGTGCCGAGGCTGCCCTTGTCCCAGACGACGTGAGACTTGTAGGCAAAGCCCCATGCCGCCATGACGCGCAGCGCG
>NZ_JBFRDR010000131.1:0-525 GCF_052113885.1 Lysobacter sp. TAB13
GGCGACGGAGATCTATGCGGCAAGCGCCGTTGTCGAGGGCACCGCGCAGCAGATCGGCAAGATCGCCGACACGATTGCGATGCTCGACAGCAGCCTGCGGGCCATCGCCGGCAGCATGCATGTCGCCCCCGACACCAGCCGGATCACGGCGGCCCCGATGCCCGCCAAGACGCTTGATCTGCGCGAAGCCGTTCCGCTCTCGACCTATGACGACATCGAGATCGTCGAGATCGACGACAAGCCGCGCTCCACCCTGCACGAGACCCCGCGCATCCGAACGAGAGCCACCAATCACCGGCGGCTCAGCACGGTTCAGATGATGGAGGAAGACCTCGTCTTCGCGGAAGCCCCCGAGGTTACGGTCACAGGGCCTGCGCCGAAGCCCAGGGGCGCTGCGACGACGTCGGAGGTCGAGTTGCGCAAGATCGAAGCGCTCCCGGTGGACGAGAAGCTCGCCTTCTTCGCCTGATCAGCCGAGTTTCGCGACAAAACTGTCCATCTTGCCGGGGTTCAGCAGCCCGTAGG
>NZ_JBFRDR010000132.1:0-521 GCF_052113885.1 Lysobacter sp. TAB13
ATCCCATGACCTACCGCTCGAACCGGGCTCGGGCCGGCCGCGCCAGGACACTCCGCCCCCGACGGCCCAGGATCCGCAATCGGTCCGCCAGAACCTGATCGCTGCGGCACGGCGTTCGGCAAAGGCTGCCTCTGAAGCCGCAGCCTCTGCTCCTGCGGCGGAAGCCGAGCGCGGCGGAGCCAGCGCCTCCAAGGGCGGCAAGCTCAAGGAGATCATGGAGAAGCGACGCCGTCCGCTCCTGCTCGGGCTGGCCGCCGTCGTTCTCGCCATGGGCACCGCCCATGTCGTCACCGGCGCCCTGCAAAGCCCGAAGACGAAGGCCGCCGGCAACGAAACTGTTCAGGTTCCACCTTCCGCTCCCGCCCTCGCTGCGCCGGAACCTGCCGTCCCGGACGTTCCAGCTAAGCCCGCAAAGGACCAGAACTCGGTGCTTTCGCCGGTCGAGCTCGGCCCGGCAGCCGCCTTCGCGGGACCGGCTGCCCCGGCCCTGGCTTCGCCCGAAACCACCAGTTCGACCACCC
>NZ_JBFRDR010000133.1:0-521 GCF_052113885.1 Lysobacter sp. TAB13
GTATGGTGCCTGGATCATCCTGCTGAAGGGACTGACGCCGATCCCCTACAAGCTGGTGACGATCACCTCGGGCTTTGCCGGATACGATCTGCTCTGGTTTGTCGTACTCTCGATCATCACGCGCGGCGCACGGTTCTATCTTCTGGCCGGGTTGCTCAATCGATTCGGGGGGCCGATCCGGCGGATTCTCGACGAGCATTTCACCACGGCGATGATCGTCCTGGTCGTCGGAATCGTGGGCGGCTTCTTCGCCTTCAAGCACCTGTTCTGAGTGGTACGATCCAATGCCTGGCAGCGATTCCCGGCTCGATACCCTGATGCGCCCGATGCGGTTGATCCTCCTCCTCGGTCTCGGCTCGACGGCCCTGATCGCCGGAGCATGGTGGTCGCAACTCGTCTGGCATCTCGTGCCCTGCAAGCTCTGCCTCGAGCAGCGCATTCCACATTACGCCGCCATGGCGCTTGCCGCGGTGGCGCTGGTGGTCGCTCGCTCGCGTGCCCTGCAATTGACAGTGCTTGCG
>NZ_JBFRDR010000134.1:0-519 GCF_052113885.1 Lysobacter sp. TAB13
GCCTTCACCCTGTCGGGGCTCGGCGGCGGAGCCGCAACCGCAACGGTCTCGGATGGCGGGCTGATCGATACCGGCAAATATGTCATCGCCTTGAAGGATTACGGCCCCAGCTCCTTGAACATCGGTGCTGGTGCCGGGGCTCCGGCAGCCGCTCCCGGATTCCTGAAGACCGGTGGCGTGCAAATCTCGACAGCCGGTGCGCTCGTCTTCAACCACACGGCGTCGGATTATCGCTTCGATGCGGCGCTCTCCAGCGCCGGCGCGGGCGTGGGGACGATCCGGCTGCTCTCGGGCACGACGATCCTGACGGGCGACAGTTCGGGTTTTTCGGGCGCTGTGACGGTGGCGAGCAGCACGCTCAGGATGGCGGGCTCGGCGCGTCTCGGCGGCGCCATCGCGATCAATGCCGGCGGCCGCGTCGAAGGCGAGGGCAGCCTGGGTGCGATCACGATCGGCAATGGGGGCACCCTGGCGCCCTCCGGCCCGACCTCGCTGACCGTCAACGGCAACCTCACGGCG
>NZ_JBFRDR010000135.1:0-516 GCF_052113885.1 Lysobacter sp. TAB13
GGACATGGATGTGCGGCTCCGCTTCGGACTGATCGCGCCGGGGCTTTCGGGAAGAGTGCCGCGTATGTAGCGAGGCTGGCCGCTTGCTGCAACCGCCCGTCATCAACTCCCTCAGGCCCGCAGCGTCATCGCGCCGTCGACGACGATCGAAGCGCCGGTCAAATAAGGGTGGGTCGCCGCCGCCAGATCGAGCGCAACAGCGGCCATTTCCCGCGCCGTCGCCATGCGGCCCATGGTCGGGATATTGTCCTTGGCCCATTGCGCTCCGCCGATCTGCCAGACGGCGTCGGGCGCAGCCATCATGCCGGCGACGCCACGGACCAGTTCGGTATCGGTCGTACCCGGCAGAAGGGCGTTCACTCTGATGCCATGCTTGACATAGTCGAGCGCCGCAGCGCGYACGAGCCCCGTCAACGCCGCCTTGCTGGCGACATAGGCCGACTGGCTCTCGCGGCAGGTCGTCGCCACAGTCGACGAGGTCACGACGATCTGCCCGCCCGCCGACATCATGTGCGG
>NZ_JBFRDR010000136.1:0-512 GCF_052113885.1 Lysobacter sp. TAB13
GCGCCAGGAAGCGCGCCAGCAGCGTGTCGGAAGACCCCATGATGCGTTCGGCCCCCGGCCGTCCCGTTATCCGTGTCAGGCCGCTTCGGGGACCGGCCCGACCGGCTGCTTGGAATCGGCCGCCGGCTCGAGCTGCTTGGTCAGCAGGCGGCCGAGGCGCGCCAGCGTCGCCGGGATGTCGTGGCGATGGACGACCATGTCGACCATGCCGTGATCCTTGAGATATTCGGCGCGCTGGAAGCCTTCGGGCAGCTTTTCGCGGATGGTCTGCTCGATGACGCGCGGACCCGCGAAACCGATCAGGGCGCCGGGCTCGGCGATGTGGACGTCGCCCAGCATCGCGTAGGACGCCGTGACGCCGCCGGTGGTCGGGTTGGTCAGAACCACGAAATAGGGCAGCCCAGCCGCGCGCAGACGCCGGATCGCGACCGTCGTCCGCGGAAGCTGCATCAGCGAGAGGATGCCCTCCTGCATGCGCGCACCACCGGAGGCGGCGAACACGACATAGGGGG
>NZ_JBFRDR010000137.1:0-512 GCF_052113885.1 Lysobacter sp. TAB13
GACTTATACTTGGCAAGTTCTATTTCGTGCTTGCTCTAATCGGCATATACGTCGGTCTATACGTGATGGTGAAACGGATATGGCCGAAAGGATGGTCGAATCGGAAGACGGGCTTGTTTATCTTGGTGTTGGCATTGACCTTGTGGAGCTCGGTAACGGAGATCGATAAGAAGCTTCGCCCGACGACGGAGCTGTCGGGAAGTCTTATTTTGACTCAATTAAGTACGGATATCCGAATGGGATTGCTATCGGCTCCTGATGCTGAAGTTGCGGCTGAACCCGATGCACCGATTAAAGATAGGGCAATTAGCGGCGGGTATGTTGGGGCACTGCAATATTCGATGCTGTTCTCATTATTCGGTTACTACGGATCTGTGCTCATCCTACTCGTCATGTTCGCAATCTCGATCATGCTGATGACCGGCAAATCGTATGTCGAGCTTGGCCGCATTATTCAGAAACGGGCAGGCAATATGATTAAGCTGCTGATGGCCAAATGGGCAAAACGATCC
>NZ_JBFRDR010000138.1:0-511 GCF_052113885.1 Lysobacter sp. TAB13
CTGTTCCAGTCCGCCAAGTTCGGCACCGAGATGCAGTATCAGCATCTGGTGTTCGAGGAGTTCGCCCGCACGGTCCAGCCGCAGGTCGACGAATTCCTGGCGCCCAACGGCTACGACACCACGATCAACCCGGCGATCSTCGCGGARTTCGCGCAYACSGTCTATCGCTTCGGYCAYTCGATGCTGACCGAGACGGTCGAYCGCTTCGACCCGAACTTCAACACCGTCGGCGGCGACCCACAGCTCGGCCTGATCGCAGCCTTCCTCAATCCGCTCGCCTATGCCGCGAGCGGCGTCACTCCGGAGCAGGCGACCGGCGCGATCGTGCGTGGCGTCACCCGCCACGTCGGCAATGAGATCGACGAGTTCGTYACCGAAGCGCTGCGCAACAACCTGCTCGGCCTGCCGCTCGACCTCCCGGCGCTGAACATYGCGCGCGGTCGCGATACCGGCATCCCGTCGCTCAACAATGCGCGCTCCGAATTCTTCGCGATGACCGGCGACAGCCAAC
>NZ_JBFRDR010000139.1:0-511 GCF_052113885.1 Lysobacter sp. TAB13
CACCCGGCTCGCTCAGCCGCAGCAACCCGGTGAGACTCGCCGCTTGACCGACAACCTTGCGCCGTTCGTCCGGCCCACGCCGCCCCTCCGGCAGGAAGCCGCGATTGACGAGAACGGTAAAGCCGGCATCCGTTCGAAATGCCGCCAGCACCCAGAAGCCGGGGCCGCGCTCCGTCACCGCCATCGTCAGAGTTTCCGGCCCGGGGAGATAGCGCCCCTGCAATGCAACGCGGCGGTATTCGTCGGTGGCGGCGCTGATCCTGCCCCATTCCGCCGGCCCGGGCGCGGCCGCTGGCGGCGCGTGAATGCGCGCCTCGACACGGGCGATGAGGTCGAGCTTCCAGGCCCGCCGCTGCATCTGCCAGATGCCGAGCCCTGCAAAGATGAACGCAAGCACGCAGGCTGCGGCGACAAAGGCGACATGCGCCGCGCGCGGTCGGCGCCCCTGACCCGCGTCCGGGAACGTCACGACGCCGGCCTCACATCCTGTGCATGTCGCTCGGCATCATGT
>NZ_JBFRDR010000140.1:0-510 GCF_052113885.1 Lysobacter sp. TAB13
CGCATGCATCGCTGCTGCCGCGAGCACGGTGAGGAAGATCGCGAGGCTCACCGGCGCACGGTGCCCGTCGACAGAGCATGGGCCCAGTCATCCCGCCCATTYCGCCGGGCCTCGGCCGAGGCCGCCTCCCAGTCATAGGCGATGGCGTGATGCTCGACCGCAATCGCGCCCGCGATCGTCACAATCGCGAAGCGGGCATGCGGGCTTCCGCTCTCGCAGACATGGGCAGGCGGCGTCTCGTCCTGATAGGCCGGGTTCCCGACACTGCCGGGGTTGACGATGACCATGCCGCTGGAGAGCCGCAAGACCCGGGGCAGGTGGCTGTGCCCGCAGAGCAGGAGCGGCCCCTTCGTGCCGGCCAGCCGCGCCTCGACGGCGGCGACCGTGTCGGGAAGGAGGCGGCCACCGGCAACGGCTTCCATCAGATAGGCTTCATCGTCGCCGGGCGAGGCATGGACGCATCGCGCGCCGGCGGCGAACTGCTCTTGTGGCAGCGCGGACAACCAGGCG
>NZ_JBFRDR010000141.1:0-510 GCF_052113885.1 Lysobacter sp. TAB13
CGGCAAGCACGATGCTCCGCGGCGACCGTTTCGAACCAGTTCTGCTGCCCGAAGGAATAGCGGATCGTGCGCTCATCCTCGGTGCGGGCAAAATAATTCGCGCGTTCCCAGCCCATCCGGGAGCCGAAGACAGCCTGTTTGGCGGCCAGGCGCTCATAGAGCGGCGAGCGGCGGAAGGGCCTTGCAGTATCGAGTTCGCGGTTCGGCCAAGGCATGGCGTAGTGAAGGCCGAGCGTCTCCTTGATGCGATCCTTCAGCCAGGCCGGATTGTTGTTGAAATTCGCGAAGCGGCGGATGTCGACGGGCCAGAGATCGCTCGTGGCCTCGCCCGCGACGATCCATTCGGCCAGTGCGCTGCCGGCGCCGCCGGCGGACGCGATCCCCATCGAGTTGAAGCCAGCGCCGACATAGATGCCGGCCACTTCCGGAGCCTCGCCCAGGAGGAAGTTGTTGTCCGGCGTGAAGCTCTCGGGACCGTTGAGGAAGGTCTTGATCTGCGCCGTTTCCAGG
>NZ_JBFRDR010000142.1:0-509 GCF_052113885.1 Lysobacter sp. TAB13
GCGTTGCAGGACTGTGGGATGCCGGCCATGAGGAGCGCCTTGCATGTCCGCGTTCGAGACGAACACGCCGTTTGAAGACATTGACGGTCGGGGCGAGCCCGGCCATGACAGCAAGGCGCAGGCGCGCATGGCCCGTGCCTATCGCCTGACCATCTGGGGCATCGCGCTCGGCATTTTCCTGTTCGCCGCCCATGTCGTGCTCTGGGCGCACGGCATCGGCAACGCCCAGTTGCTCAAGGACGGCGTCGACTGGGTCTACGACGTCCTGCTCTACGGCATCGCCGCGCTGGTCTTCGGCCGTGACGAGCGGGCCGAGCGCTGGGCCGCGCTCGGTATCGGGGCCGTCATGGCGGTCGCCGGTATCCACACGCTCTACGATCTCTGGGACAAGATCGTCAGCCCAAGGCCGATCGAGATCTGGACGCTCGGCTTCTCCGCGGCGAGCGCGATCGTCATCGCCATCCTGATCGTCGCCCTGCTCTGGCGCTTCCGCCGCGAGACCAATCCGG
>NZ_JBFRDR010000143.1:0-509 GCF_052113885.1 Lysobacter sp. TAB13
GCTCCAGGGCGCCCGACCTGATCGAACCGAAGCCGGACTGGCCCGGTGTCCCGAGCTCGTAACCGCCAGAGGCGATGCTGGCTTCGTACACGTTGCCCGCAAGCGGCGTCAGGTTGTCCGGGCTCCTGACGGTCGCCAACGGGACCTTGAAGGCCGCCACTCGCGAGCCGTTCTCGTAGACGGCATAGACGGTGCCGTCCTCTCCGAACTCGGCTCCCTTCACCGCGGACGGCTTGTTGCCATTCGCACCTCCGGTGACCGCGTAGTCGCCGCCCAACTCGCTCATCCCCGTCATATCGAGCGTGAATGGCGCGCCATTCGGGACGCCGAATGACATGCTGGTCGGGCCCGACATCTGGCCCGTTCCGTTGAACGTCAGCGTTTCTGTCGCGATCGGTGTCGCCGGGAAGCTGGCTGGGTTGTCTCCGTTATAGACAGCCACCTCCCAACCGGCGCTCGACTTCGTCATGTAGATGTCGAGCTTCATCGGATTGCCGACGTTGTCGTAG
>NZ_JBFRDR010000144.1:0-509 GCF_052113885.1 Lysobacter sp. TAB13
GCCTTCGAGAAAGCGGGCGAGCGTCTGATATTGATCCGCGATCGCGGCTTTCTCGCGCTCCGGCGTCCGGTTCAGCGTGATCTGAAGGACCTCTTCGAACTCCTTCCTGTGCTCGGGCGAGTTCATTGCCGGTGGCAGGCCGATGATCTTGGCGACATCGATCTTGCCGGGCTCAAGCCAGAGGAGGCTGTTCCGCTGCTGGGCAGGCGCTGATGTCAGCGACAAAAGCAAGGCGGCGGGAACCAGAATGGAGGTCGCGCCGATGCGGAAACGGGAGGCCGATCGCGGAGCGGAGCAAAGCATGAGCGAATCTCAAAATGAAACAGGTAATGACGAAGAACGATGAAATGACATCGGTGCGCGTGTTGTCACGTCTTTTTGCGCGTGCACCCCGTTCTGGCGCGCATTGGTTGATTCGCGGTTACCAGCTCAGCGTCTCGATGCTGATCGGACGGCAATGTCGGCATTGGCCAAGCTGCTCGACCTACACGGACGAGGCGATCCAGCGC
>NZ_JBFRDR010000145.1:0-508 GCF_052113885.1 Lysobacter sp. TAB13
GGTCAGGATCGCGCCGGCAGGATCAGGCACGCGATAGGTGTTCGACCAGGCGAAGACCTGGGCGCCGGGCTTGCGGACGTCCTTGAAGCTGTCGACGAAATCGATGCGCGCGTTGATGCCGACGGCGCGCCACATCTCCTGGATGACCTGCGCCGCCTCGACATTGTAGAGGTAGTAGTTCGGGATCAGCCGGTAGGAGATCTCCTGGCCCTTGTAGCTGCTCTCGGCGAGGAGCTTTTTGGCGAGCGCGGGATCATAGGGATAGCCCTTGTTTTCCTTGACATAGATCGGCCCGAAGCTCGGCAGCTGGTGGCCGTTGGGCGCATAGGTCTGGCCCTTCCAGAGGGCATCGATCAATCCCTTGCGGTCGATCGCCAGGCTCATCGCGTGGCGCAGCTTCTTGTCGGAGAGCACCGGGTCGTTGGTGTTGAACTGGAGCACATGGCTGTTCTCCAGCGGCTCCGTCTTCAGCGTGACATCCTTGTATCGCTTGAGGCCGTCCCACTGG
>NZ_JBFRDR010000146.1:0-506 GCF_052113885.1 Lysobacter sp. TAB13
TGCCAGTGGATCAGGTTCGCCAGATTGGCGTGTTCGACCATCACGCCTTTGGGCTGGCCGGTGGAACCTGAGGTGTAGATGACGTAGGCAAGGTTGTTCGCGGTCACGCCGGCCGGATCGAGGTTCTCCGACGGATACGACTGCCACGCCGAAGCATCGCGATCCACTTCCAGCACCGTCAGCGAATCGCTGGCCGGCAGATGGTCACGCACCTCGCTATGCGTCAGCAGCACCTTCGGCGCGCTGTCGTCGAGCATGTAACCCAAGCGTTCGGACGGATACGCCGGGTCCAGCGGCACATAGGCGCCGCCGGCCTTCAGCACCGCCAGCAGGCTCACGATCAAATCGAGGCTGCGCGGCATCCCGATGGCGACGCGATCGTCCGCGCCGACACCCAACGATCTCAGATGATGCGCAAGCCGATTGGCGCGCGCATTAAGTTCGGCGTAGCTCAGCGACTGTCCGTCCTGCTCCGCCGCGATCGCCTCCGGCGTGCGCAGGGCCTG
>NZ_JBFRDR010000147.1:0-504 GCF_052113885.1 Lysobacter sp. TAB13
CGTACGAGGTGGTCTCCCGCAACGGCGCGCAGCAGAAGAACAAGCCTGAGGTCGGCCAGCGCAACGAGGCTTTCCGCCGTGCGCTGACGATGCTGCGCGACTTCGGCCTGACGCCGGCGGCCGAGCGCGGAGTGAAAGGCGCGGCCGAACAGGGCGCGTTCGACTTCGATGAGGACGATTTCGCGTGACCGATTCCGCCAGGGACCCGGTCACCGCCTGGGCCGAAGCGGTCGACGCGGGCAGGATCGTTGCCGGCCCGCATGTCCGCAACACGGCGCGGCGCCACCTGCGTGACCTCGATCAGGGGCATCATCGCGGTCTCGTCTTCGATAGCGACGCCGCCCGCGACATTGTCGAGTGGTTCCCGCGCCGGCTACGGCTGAATGGCGGCGATTTCGAAGGCAGGCCGTTCCACCTGCACGAAAGCCAGGCCTTTCGCGTCGGCTCGATCTTCGGGTGGAAGTGGAAAGAGACCGGGCTCCGCCGGTTCCGGCGCTTCTACGA
>NZ_JBFRDR010000148.1:0-504 GCF_052113885.1 Lysobacter sp. TAB13
ATATAAAGACTGGCGCCGCCTTCCGTCGCAAGCGCCGGTCCCGCTGACAGGCTGGCGAAGACGCAAATTGCGGCACCGACTTTCGAGACGTGCTGCCGCATCGATTCGATATCCCCCATGGCGTTATGGAGGGAAGCTGGGCCGGGCTCGGTTTCATCGTCAAGCGAAGAGTCCCTTGGCAGTGGTGGTCGACAGTCGAAGGTTTTCGAGTGTGGTGTTTACGACCCGGTAAGACGCAGACGATGTTATGCTGGACGATGCGAGACGGATGCGCAGACCGAAGAGGCTCCAATCCATGACTGTCTCATGAGCAGAGTTTTGTTGACCGGCCTTGCGGCAGCGACAGTCCTCGCCGCGCTGCCGTCGCGCGCCGAGGCTTTCTGGGAGCGCTCTCAGATCATGGCCTGTGCCGAAGCTCAAACCGAAGCGGAACGGATCAGGCGGCAATGTTGGATCTTCGATCCTGTGCCGGAGTTTCCGGCGCCGGTGCTGTCCGGGTACCGC
>NZ_JBFRDR010000149.1:0-503 GCF_052113885.1 Lysobacter sp. TAB13
GCGCATATCCCCGCCGGCGCGATGCGAGGGGCGGAAGTTGCCCATCTCCTATGTCTTCTATCAGTCCAAGAAGGGCTTCAGGGGCACGGATGCCTTTACGGTGCGCTGGACCTCGGCGACCGGCGAGACGCGCGAGAAGACCTACACCGTCACCATCGACTGATCCGCGTCAGCTTCAACACGCCGGGACGGGCCAGGACGGTGAATTCGAGGGCTCTCCAAACGAAAAGCGGGCGGCCTTTCGGCCGCCCGCTTCATCATTCCCGACCCGTACTGAAGGATCAGTGCTTGGTCAGCGTGCCCTTCAGGGTTTCGCCGTTCTCGACGTTTCGACCCGTCACAATGGCCGTGTTGCCGTTGATCGTCAGCGTCCGGATCACCTTCGTGCCGAAGGTGAGCTGGTTACCGTCGCGGCGCGCGGGCCCGCCGCCAGTACCCTGTTTTGTGATGCCCACGATATTGGCCGAGTTCGAAGTGACCTTCGAGATGACATAGGTCTGCTC
>NZ_JBFRDR010000150.1:0-500 GCF_052113885.1 Lysobacter sp. TAB13
CATCGGACCGAACGGCGCCGGCAAGACCACGCTGTTCCGGATGATCACCGGGCAGGAGAAGCCGGATTCCGGTTCGATCACCATCGGCGAGAGCGTCAAGCTCGGCTATGTCGACCAGAGCCGCGACTCACTCGACGACAAGAAGAACGTCTGGGAGGAAATCTCCGGCGGCAACGACATCCTCTATCTCGGCAAGCGCGAGGTGAATTCGCGCGCCTATTGCTCGACCTTCAACTTCAAGGGCGGCGACCAGCAGAAGAAGGTTGGATCGCTCTCGGGCGGGGAGCGCAATCGCGTCCATCTTGCCAAGATGTTGAAATCGGGTGCCAACGTCCTGCTGCTCGACGAACCGACCAACGATCTCGACGTCGACACGCTRCGYGCGCTCGAAGAGGCGCTGGAGGATTACGCCGGCTGCGCCGTGATCATCAGCCACGATCGCTGGTTCCTCGACCGTATCGCGACCCATATCCTCGCCTTCGAGGGCGACAGCCATGTCG
>NZ_JBFRDR010000151.1:0-495 GCF_052113885.1 Lysobacter sp. TAB13
CCCGCCGGTTCGGGGGTGCCCGCGGGTTCGATCACCACTGTGGAGCTTGCCAATCGGGCGGCGACCTTCGCCAAGGTCCAGGCGATAGCCACGCAACGCTTGCTCGGCCGCAAGTCGGCCCTTTCGGGCGATATCGAGGAGTTGACGGTCTCGGACGTCAAGACATTGCTCGCCTTTGCGCTGGGCGAGATGTCGAACGTCGACCTTACAACGACACCGCCCGTGAATGGCGACGGATTCGTCTGGGACCAGGTCGCGGGCAAATGGAAGCCGGGCCCGGCTGGCGGCGGGATGTTCAAGGGCGAGAATGGAACGGTCGGCAACCGGAAGGGCGACATCTTCCGGATCGCCGAGCAGCAGCTCGACACCGACGTGACGATCGCCGCGGGCGAGAATGCCTATGCGCCGGGGCCGCTGACCATCGCCACGGGCAAGACCCTGACAATCGCCGCCGGCGGCAATCTGGTGATCGTATGAGCAATCTGCGCGTTGGAA
>NZ_JBFRDR010000152.1:0-495 GCF_052113885.1 Lysobacter sp. TAB13
CCTGAACGCCGGTCGCACCCAGCGAGTGGCCGGTCAGCGACTTTGTCGCCGAGATCGGCGGGCTCTTCTCGCCGGCGCCGAAAACCTCGCGGATCGCCTCGATCTCCTTGGCATCGCCGACCGGGGTCGAGGTGCCATGAGGGTTGATGTAGTCGACCTTGGCCTTCACGCCCTGCAGAGCCATCCTCATGCAGCGCACCGCGCCCTCACCGGAGGGAGCTACCATGTCGTAACCGTCCGAAGTCGCGCCATAGCCGACGATCTCGCCATAGATGCGCGCGCCACGCGCCTTGGCATGTTCCAGTTCCTCGAGCACGACGACGCCGGCGCCGCCGGCGATGACGAAACCGTCCCGCCTGACGTCATAAGCGCGCGACGCCCGTGACGGCGTCTCGTTGAAATCAGTCGACATGGCGCCCATGGCGTCAAACAGGACGGAGAGCGTCCAGTCCAGCTCCTCGCAGCCGCCAGCGAAGATCACATCCTGCTTGCCCC
>NZ_JBFRDR010000153.1:0-494 GCF_052113885.1 Lysobacter sp. TAB13
AGGAAAGCGGGCGCTTGCAGGACATGCTGCTGCGCGCAGCCGTGATCCTCGAGCGCCAGGAACAGGTCCGGACCTCTCGCGCGCTCGCGGCGCTGACCCCGGTCATCACGATTTTCGTTGCGGGCATGATCGCGGTCATCATCTTCTCGGTGATGGGGGCTGTGCTCTCGATCAATGAACTGGCGTTGCGATGACCGGCACAGGACGCGTCCTACCGGCCAATGCAGGCTTCACGCTGATCGAGGTGCTGATTGGCCTCGCCATCCTGAGCCTCGCCGTGACCATGGCTGCGCCTCTCCTCAGGCGTACGCCATCGCAGGCCCAGGTGACCGCCGACGCGACCCGCCTGGCGGCTGCGCTTCGCGTTACTCGCGCTGCAGCCATGGCGCAGAGCCGGGACATGCTCTTCCTGATTGATGCGGACCGGCGTACCTACGCCTCACCCGTGATCGGTGAAACGCAAATGACGCCCCGTACCAGCATCGATATGGCGC
>NZ_JBFRDR010000154.1:0-493 GCF_052113885.1 Lysobacter sp. TAB13
TCATGAACAGCATGGCCGTCGCTGCCATCATGATCATCGTCGTGATCGCGGGGAGGGGCTCTGAATCGTCAAAGGGAGCTCCGGGGATGTTTCCAAAACCGATCGCCATGGCCGCGGCGTTCGACATCGTTTGAAGAGCGAAGAAATACACCCGGCCTAGAAGGCCGATCACGATCCCGGTCAGAAGCTCCGTCCCGATGAGACCAAAAAGAGTAGCTGGCGGCAGCGCTCCAACACCTTGGGCAAAGCGGCCCATGATAAGCGGAGAGACTGCCAGAGAGACGGTGAGCGCAAGGAAGAGGCGGACATTCATTGGGATGCGGCTACTGGACAAGCCAGGAGCCATCATCATTCCCGCTCCGACACGGCAAAAGATAAGAAATACGGTCAGAAGTGTATCGGAGCTATACGAGCTCACGCGATAGCCCCTAGCGAATTCACTTCGACGCCCCGCGCAATCTCGAGATGCGAGAGGATTGGCAGCGAGGAGAAC
>NZ_JBFRDR010000155.1:0-492 GCF_052113885.1 Lysobacter sp. TAB13
GCCGAGGAGCGTGCCGCCGAGATCACCGCCATCGTCAAGGCGACCTTGCTCGACATGGACTATGCCATCTCGGTCTATCTCGAAGCCTCCGAGCACGCCCGCCTCAAGGTCGAGGCGGAAGCCCGCGCCGTCGAGCAGGCCAAGGCGGACGAGCGCGACAGGGTCGTCAGCCTGGTCAGCGAGGGCATGGCCGCGCTCGCCAAAGGTGACCTGACCTTCCGCATGGATGCGGAGATGCCGCCCGAATACGCGCTGCTGCGCAGCCATTTCAATCATGCCATGGAACAGCTCGGCGAGATGGTCACGACCATCCAGGCGACGTCGGGCTCGATCGCCACCTCCTCGCAGGAGATCGCCTCCGGCGCCGACGACCTGTCGCGGCGCACCGAGGAACAGGCCGCCGCGCTCGAACAGACGGCAGYCACCACCGAAGAGCTCGCCGCGTCCGTCAAGACCTCGGCGCAGTCTTCGCGCGAGTCGGTTGCGCTGGCC
>NZ_JBFRDR010000156.1:0-492 GCF_052113885.1 Lysobacter sp. TAB13
CCGCTGCGATCACTCGCAGCGGCCTTCTTCGTTAAGGGGGTGACCGTCGATGCCGCCGCCGAGAAATTTTGAGCGACTGGCGCTCGTCGTCGTCTGCGTCGCGGCGCAGCTTGGTCTCGCCTGGCTGGCTTTGCAGGCGATCGGCTGGTTCGGCGTCGGCTTGCTCGGCCTCTTCATCGCCTTCGTAGCGATCCGCTTTGAGCTCGAGGAGAACCGGCCGGTCGGCCACCAGATGACTCCGGATCTCTATGCCAGCCAGTTCCACAAACATGGCCGTGAGCATGAGGCGGAAAGAGCGGGCTTTCGCACAGAGCTCATCGCCCAGATTTCTGCCGCCCGCCTCGGACTCGGGCTTGGCCTCCTGCTGACCGCCATTGGCTTCGGCTTCTTCTTCATCCTCGAGGCCAGCCGTTGAGGGCCTACCCGGCTGAAGGCGCCAGCGGCGTCGGCGGCTGGATGGTCGTGATCGATGCAGCGGCCCCGGCAGAAGCC
>NZ_JBFRDR010000157.1:0-489 GCF_052113885.1 Lysobacter sp. TAB13
CCCCAGGACAACGAGGCGGCCCCCCAGGACAACGAGGCGGCCGGCAAAGCCGGTTTCCCGGGCGAGCCCCGCCAGCATGCTCTCCATCGTCTCGACCGCGTTCTCGTGGACACGCACCACCAGATGCGGGGCGAGGCGGGCGTGGCTCAGGCATTCGCGCACCACAGCTTCGATCCTCGCGAGCGGTCGCTCGGCCAAGGCCGCGCCGGCGAGGGTCTGCGCGGCCTGTTCCTCGATGGCGAAGGCACGCTTGTCCTCCTCGAAGGCACGCTTGTCCTCCTCGACGAGCAGCCGCTCGACCGATCGCACGAGATGGGCAAGCAGCCCGTTCAACTGCGCATCGGCCTCGCGCCGCCCCTGCTCCTGCCCGGCGGCAAACCCTTCCGCGCGCGCCGCCGCCAGATCCGCTTCGCTGACGGCACGCCGGTTGCCCTCGCGAAAGTCAGTTCCGAACATGAATTTCTTGGCGGTGCTCATCGTCAGTAGACC
>NZ_JBFRDR010000158.1:0-489 GCF_052113885.1 Lysobacter sp. TAB13
GTTCCCGCAGGCGCAGCCGATGCTGCTGGCGAACTGGGGCATCTTGCCGGTCGCCTTGCCGATGATGGCGCTGATTGTCGCCGATGTCGGGAAGCGCTCGCGTGGCCAGGCTCTGGCCCTGCTGCTCCCCTTCCTCTTGTTCGCGTCGCTGCCGATCAACCTGCACAGCCTGTATCCGATGCCAGGCTTCGATGGCTTCGGGCACTACAACCGCCATATCAGCCTCCTGCTCTACCTGCTCGTGGCGACACTCCTCTTCGTCGAGGCGCGCGGCCTGCAAGTGGGACTTCTCGCCCTGCTGATGCTCACCCTCTTCCTGGTCAAGGTCACGGGAGCGGTATCGGGGACGTTCCTGGTCGGCTATGCGGTTCTGTCCGGGCGGATGCGCCTGCGCGACGCGTCCGTCGCCGCGGCGCTGGTCATTGCCGTGCTCGCCCCGCTCGATTTCGTGACCGGCATCGTGCGCGCCTATGTCGATGACATCCTGAC
>NZ_JBFRDR010000159.1:0-488 GCF_052113885.1 Lysobacter sp. TAB13
GGCACAAGACAGGGCGATCAACCACAGCGATCCGGCAGCCTGGCCATTTGCGCGGCGAGGGCCATCGCATGGCCAAACAGCAGCCTCAGTCGACTCGAGAAGAAAGAGGCGCGAGCGACCCCAGACCCAGTTTGCTGGCTGGCTCCAGGCGAGCCCGTCCGCCCATCGGCGGAGTCCTGAAGGCCGAGCTGGATGCCGCCTGCATGACCGGCGCACATCATCAGCACAGTCCGGAGACTGACTGACGGCTGCTCCCACCCCCATCGGGACGTTGCCTTGACCGGTCGCCAGCGGCTGCAGGGCGCACGGGAAGGGCGGTTTGGTGATGGCCCTCGGGGCGTGCGCAGGCGCGCCCGCTCGCTCCGATCGGCCTCCGATCAGTTCCGGAGTTCGGCCTCCCGATTTGAGGAGCGGCCTCGCAACCTGAGGGCACGGCGCGCCTGTCCCGGATATCATCTCCTTGCATCGGTCATCCAGATGCGCGCTTC
>NZ_JBFRDR010000160.1:0-488 GCF_052113885.1 Lysobacter sp. TAB13
GTCCCATGGCGGCGCGCTTGGCCTCGAAGGCGAAGTCGCTGGCCTCCTGGGTCCGGGGCAAGCGCGGAAACACGTAGTCAGGCGGGAGATCGGGCAGGTCCATGAGGCTCAAGCTTAGCGCTATTTCAGGATTGGCTGGAACGGGGGATGCTGCCTCTGCCCGGCCTCAGGGAGACCCATACCTACGCATGGTCGCCGATGTGAAGCCCGACGCCCTGCTGCCGATCTGAGGTGGCTGCGCATGCCTGTCCCTCGATCTGAGGGGGAGGGGCTGTCCTGCGCTGCCGCCCTATCGGCCCTATGAGGCGTCCGCTATCGTGTGACGGCCAGCTCCTGGGCAGCCTGAGCGCAGTGCCTTGACCCGCATGCGATGGACGTTGCCAGATGCGGACGTCTGATATGGTCGCCAGGAACCACTGATGAGAAGCGTCGTCCTACGCGTTGTCACAGCTCTCTCGATCGGGCTCGCGTCGCCCGCTTTGGCCGAC
>NZ_JBFRDR010000161.1:0-488 GCF_052113885.1 Lysobacter sp. TAB13
GTCATAGACCTGCAGCATGTAGAATGAGCCGGTCAGCGCCAGCACATTGATCAGCCCCGAGATCGCGAACAGGAAGAGGAAGGCCGAGCGGAAGCCCAGCGTCAGCCGGGCGGCATCGCGGCGGCGGGCGGAGGTCTGTGCCTTGGAAGGTGCCATGATCGCAAACCGTCAAATGAAGCAGTCGGCAGGAAGGCGGTGCAGGACGGTGGGAGTGGCCGGCGGACCAGGAGCCCGCCGGCCGAAAAGGCGCCGCTTCTAGAAGCTGAAGTTGCTGCCGGTCAGGGTGTGGCTGCCCTTCAGGTTGATCTGGAAGTCGGCATCGGCATCGCCGTCGACATTGCCCTTGACCACGGTGTAGTCGCCGTCGGCCCGGGTCTCGTAGGMGACCACCAGCTGGGCSGTGGCGGTGAAGGCCGGRCCGCTGGTCAGGGTGAAGCTCTGGTTGCCGGCGAGCGCGCCATTGGCGTCGATGCCGGAGAGGTCGAGCT
>NZ_JBFRDR010000162.1:0-485 GCF_052113885.1 Lysobacter sp. TAB13
GACCTGTAGGGTTCCTTGCTCTTCCACTCCGGATACAGGGGAGCGAGCCGCTTCACCTCGTCGAAGGCGAACTGAAGCTGGAAATGACCTGTAGGGTTCCTTGCTCTTCCACTCCGGATACAGGGGAGCGAGCCGCTTCACCTCGTCGAAGGCGAACTGAAGCTGGAAATAGACCGGCTGCTCGGCCCAGAGCGTTCCGTCATTGTCGAAGGTTGCGATGCGGGCCGCCGGCTTGACGAAATCGGGGCCTCCCTCCCGCGTCACCCTTCTGACGAATTCGACGATGGCGGTCTTTGCCTTGCCGTCGTTCCAGGATGGCAGAGGGTCGGATTGGGCGAGGACGGCGCCATTCCACGCCCAGGATGAGACCAGGAACAACGCGGCCAAGGCAGCTCGAGCGTTCAGCACCGGATTCTCCCTCTCAATGTCGGGCTTCAGGGGGCGGGAATTCCACAAGACGCTCCCGCGCTCGCTCATTCACGAGG
>NZ_JBFRDR010000163.1:0-485 GCF_052113885.1 Lysobacter sp. TAB13
AGCCAGGGCCTGAAGCTTGCCGATCAGCAATGGGCGATCAATCTTCAATCCGTTGCCGCGATCGCCAAGGCCGATGCCTCGTATGAGGCCTATCGCCGAGCCTGGCTGGCGAAGGCTCTGGCTCCGCAGCACGGGCGTCAGACTGCCGAAGCGCGCCTGGCGAACAAGGCCGCCAAAGAGATCGTTCGCCTGTCGGCGCGGAAGGCCGAGCTCGTCAACGAGCGTAATGCCATCTCGCACGTATCGGCAAAGCTTGAGTCACGTTCACGCCTCAAGACCAGGAAAACCCGCGACGATGCCGATGAGGCTGCCATTGCCGTCGCCGGCGGGATGAAGCAGGCGGTCGACGACCTCGACAATCGCATCCGGCTACTTCTCAGGCAGATCCAGAAAGCTGAGCGATCGCTCGTCAAAGCGAAGAGGCTCGACGACGCAACCATCCGCGCGGAGAACTACGCCGCCTTGAACACGGCCATGTGCGGCAT
>NZ_JBFRDR010000164.1:0-484 GCF_052113885.1 Lysobacter sp. TAB13
GTGCTGATTCCGGCAGGTGCCCGCCATGGCTTCAGGAATGTCGGCACCGGGGTCCTGCATGTGCGCGCCACCCTGGCCGCCTCCATCTTTGAAGCGTCCTATGACGATCGCAACGAACTGTCCCGGCGCTATGTGCCGGATTGAGTGCGATGGCGTGGCGCTGGATGAAGCACTCGCCTCGTAACGGCGTGTAGGGAAAGCCGAAGTCCCTGGCAGTCGCGGCTTCCCGTTTTCCCGTTGAGGCCGCGACGCAATAATGCGGCGAAGGCAGGGGGGCGGACCTAACGCCCGTTGGTGTCGCGCTCGTCCCCATGATGGGACGGCGCCTTCGACAGTGTCTTCTCGTGGATCAGCTCATTGGGGGCGGCGGAACAGCATCACCCAGTTGGTTTCCCAGCTCTGTCCATCGTCATAGGAAAAGGCCTGGCTCCACTGAGGCGTGGCGGTCTCGGTCCCCGTCCATTCAAACCGGACGCGTATCGGA
>NZ_JBFRDR010000165.1:0-484 GCF_052113885.1 Lysobacter sp. TAB13
GCAATGGATGAGCACACGTTGAACGATATCGGACTGACCCATGCAGAGGCTGCTCAGTGGGGGCCGCTGAGCCGGCATGCTCCGCGCCCCTGGGGGGAGACGGATACGCTGAACTGATGCGCAGGCGCAGGGAAGCTATTGTCCGCAACACGCGAAAATTGCGGTACGCTGGAGCGCAGCGCTCACATCACAGGCCGGATGCGCTCCATGGCGGATGGTTCCTCCCTGCAGGCAGCACAGCGCCTGCGCTCGCGGCCAGGACAGGCGGCAGCGCAAGCCGCGCCTCAGGCGCCGGTTGAGGCGAACGCGCCAACAATCGGGCTGTTTGCCTATATCTGGCGCAACAGCCGTCGGCAGCAGCTCCAGATCATCGCGATCGTGCTGCTGTCCTTTCCCTTCTATTATCTTTCGCTTGAGCTGCCGAAATACATCATCACGGACGCCATCCAGGGGCGCGCCTTTTCCGGTGGGCAGGAGACTGCAC
>NZ_JBFRDR010000166.1:0-483 GCF_052113885.1 Lysobacter sp. TAB13
GCACCAGCCTCGCGCGGCGCCGATCTCGCGATCGCGGGTGTCTCGCATGCCTTCGATCTCGAGGGCCGGCCGCTGCCGGTTCTCGACGATATCGACCTTAACGTCCGGGCCGGCGAATTCGTCGCCCTGCTCGGTCCGAGCGGCTGCGGGAAGTCGACGCTGCTGCGGCTCGTCGCCGGGTTGGAGCCGCCCACTCAAGGCCGGATCGCGGCCGCGGGGGAGCTGATCACCGCTCCCGACCCGTCCCGCGTCGTCGTCTTCCAGGACCCGACGCTCTATCCCTGGCGCACCGTCTGGCGGAACGTCGCGCTCGGGCTGGAGGCGCGCGGCCTGCTCGCCACGCAGAAAGGCCGTGTCGACGATGCGCTGCGGACGGTCGGTCTCGCCGGCTTCGAGCGGGCCTTTCCGCGCCAGCTTTCCGGCGGCATGGCGCAGCGCGCGGCGCTGGCACGCGCGCTCGTCAATGATCCCAGCGTGCTGATC
>NZ_JBFRDR010000167.1:0-483 GCF_052113885.1 Lysobacter sp. TAB13
GCCGTGGTCGGCTCGTCGGCGATCAGCAGGCGCGGCTCGCAGGCCAGCGCCATSGCGATCATCACGCGCTGCGCCATGCCGCCGGAGAACTGGTGGACATAGGATGCCAGGCGTTGTGCGGGCTCAGGGATTCCGACCATGCGCAGCAGCTCGAGCTCGCGCGCCTGGCGCTGCGGCTCGGAGAGCGAGCTGTGCAGCCGCAGGGTCTCGCGCAGCTGCGTGCCGACGGTGTGCAGCGGATTGAGCGAGCCGAGCGGGTCCTGGAACACCATGCCGATGCCGCGTCCGCGGACCGTCTCCAGCTCACTTTCGCTGGCCAGGGCGAGATCGCGCCTCTCGAAGAGGATGCGCCCGCCGACGCGCCGGCCGTTCCGCGGCAGCAGGCCGAGCACGGCCTGGCAGGAGACGCTCTTGCCGCTGCCGCTCTCGCCAACGACGCAAGTCGTGGCACCGCGGCGCACGGAGAACGAGACGGAATGGAGG
>NZ_JBFRDR010000168.1:0-482 GCF_052113885.1 Lysobacter sp. TAB13
TGCCAACAGGATCTTCAAGGAACGCTGAAGCAGAGCCGACACGAAGGAGCTGTCTGGGGCATCGCTTCAGACAGGCGCGGCCCGTGACCACGATTCCATGGTGGCGAGGGCGCCTTACCAGGCCCGTTTCTAACCGGACAGCCCGGCCAGGCCATCACTCTCGATGTCGCCACGCAGAGTTGCCTGGCTGAGGCTTTGCACGGCAATGACGGCCTCCAGGCGATTGCGGGCGTGGAGCTCTTGCATCAGTAGCGTCATGTCGCCCTTCACTGTCTTTTCGCTCAGCGACAGAGCGCTTGCGATCTCCCGGTTTCGCTTGCCGCTGGAAAGCAGGCTGACGATCTGGTGTTCCCGGGCCTGGAGTTCGGAAACGGCACTGGTCGCGTGTTGCAGGGCTTGTGCTTCAGGACGCGGATGATCCGGGCTGCGAAGCAGGGGAAACGAACAGCTCGCCGCAGCGTAGCGCATCGATCGCCGTACAC
>NZ_JBFRDR010000169.1:0-480 GCF_052113885.1 Lysobacter sp. TAB13
GGCCTCCTCCTGGAGCCATATCTCGCGCGGATCCATCATAGGACCGCGTGGGAAATCCCTTGCCCTCAAATTCTCTTGTGCGCGCCGGTATGTGCTCTCGCGCCTCCTCCCCGCCTCATCAGTTCCGCCCGTCCGGCTGTCGTTGAGACTGGAAGCGCCGGGCTGCGCTGGGGCTGGAGCGAGTTGGGCAGGCGGCGCGGTGAATCGGCCGGCTGCAGGCGGTTCGTTGGCGAGGAACCTCTGTCCCGCTTGAGCGGCCTGACCAGACGGCCCCTCGCCCCCGCCCTGCGCGATGATGGTTGCCGCGCCTGGCGCCGGTGTTCCACCGCCCGGCCCGTAGCCATGGGCGAAGAAGCGATGATTGCCGAGGTCGGTACCGGTTCCGTCATCCCAGCGCGGCGCGGGACGACCGAGCGCGGCCTGCGCCTTCGGGGCGTAGAAATGCGTCGCGCCGCCGGTTGGATCGAGCCCCTGCTCGAT
>NZ_JBFRDR010000170.1:0-479 GCF_052113885.1 Lysobacter sp. TAB13
GAAATCGACCTTGCGGCAGTCCCAGCCGTCGGCGCCGCCCCGGATCCGGCGCACGGTTTCCAACGGCAACCCGCAACGGTAGGCGACCACCCGCTCCTTCCACCTTTCGACTGCAAAGTTCAAAGCGTCGAGAGCATGACGAGACGATGAGGTCATGCCGGTATCGATTGCCGCTTCGACCAGCGGCGCCAGCCAGGGGCCATTCATCGAAGCTCCCCAATCCTCCGTCTGACCCCGCCCCGCATCGGCAACAATGAACAGGAAATGGCGCAGCTTGACGGCCTGCTCCGCCGATAATGGTCCGTGCGGGGTCTTGGACGCGCTTCTTTCCAGCACGAACCCCGTTATGCCCAGATTGTCCGTCAGCCCACCATCCATAAGCCGCACAAATTTGATGCCGTCTTCGGCATGGTAGGAATCCAATGCGTTGGCGTAGGCCGTCAGCCGCAAGGATGGGTTGGAGCCGCTTAGCGCACCCT
>NZ_JBFRDR010000171.1:0-477 GCF_052113885.1 Lysobacter sp. TAB13
ATGCTCGGCCGCGCTGAGATGGCCGGTATCGGCAAGATAATCGGCGACATAGAGCGGCATCCAGGCCCGGCTCATCGCGGGCCTCCGCGCTCGGGCGCCCGGTTCGCCGCCGTCTTGCCCTCGCTCCGGGCAACGGGAATGCCGCCATAGCCGCGCACATCGGCGCCGCGGCGCTGATTGGTGACGCGGATGGCGTGAAGAACCGTGGTGTGGTCGCGGTGGAACAGCCGCCCGATCTCGGAGAGCGACAGTTCGGTCTCATCAGCCACCCGCCAGATCGCGAGCTGGCGCGCTCTCGCGATGCGGGCGACGCGCTGCTCGCCCTTGAGCGCATCGATGGCGATGCCAGTCTCGGACGCGACGGCCGCGATGATCGCGCCAGCCTGCGTCTTCCCGCGCAGCGGCGTGCTGGCATAGTGCAGACGGTATTGCTTGCGCACCACCGCCCAGGGCACGGCGCCGGGCCGGGCCTCGTCC
>NZ_JBFRDR010000172.1:0-477 GCF_052113885.1 Lysobacter sp. TAB13
GCGCCGGGTCGAGGATGCCGCGCCAGGCCGAGATGACCTTGTTGGCATCGAGGCGCCTGAGCCGATCATTTGCCGTCGAAACCGGAAGGCCAACCGCTTCGGCGATGGTCGCACTGGAAGCGCGCCCGTCACGCTGCACGATTTCGCAAATCATACGGTCTATGCGATCCATTATCGTACCCGTTACGGAATATCTTACAATACACCGTAATTCATACGAATATGAATCCGCAAGACCGTAATGAATCCGAGTTCACCCGACCACGGTCAGGCGTCGGAGGACCGGTGTGCCGAGAGACCGGCCGGCCGATATTTGTGAACGACGCTGTACGAGTGGTGGTCGGCCAAACGATGAAAGCGCAGGGCGCTGAGAGACGTGGCGCGAGGCGGACTGCCGGCCTCAAGACGCGACGAATGCCGGGCTTGCGTGGCGAGCCGTCGGTCAGCCGGGCCGCAGACGCCACCTCAGGTTTCGCC
>NZ_JBFRDR010000173.1:0-473 GCF_052113885.1 Lysobacter sp. TAB13
TCCATGTTCCGCTCGGTCAGATGCTCTTCGGGCAACCAGTTCCTCAGCTGGAGGCCGAATACGGCCGCCGCGCTGAGCAGGCCGCAGAACATGAAGGCTGAAAGCCACTGCACCATGACAGAACCTGCTCTTGCTGAAGCCCCGGGCACAGAACCCTGCAGCCGTCGCGACCGCGAGAACGATCTGSCGYCGACATGCAGCCATCGATCCAGAATGAYGCGAGGATTGCAACYRTASGCGGTCGCGACGCCATTCCTCCGCTTCTGCCCCCTCATGCCGCAATCGGCTTGGACAGACCCGGTCGGACCGCGCTAGCTTGCATGACTTGGCAACCCGATTTCTGCCAACCTTCCCTCTCTGCCCGAGGACATGATGCCGAAGTCCGAACTCATCGCGGCGCTGACGCCCGAGCTCACCGCGATCCGTCGCGATTTTCACCGCCATCCCGAACTGCTCTTCGACGTGCATCGCAC
>NZ_JBFRDR010000174.1:0-473 GCF_052113885.1 Lysobacter sp. TAB13
CTTCCGGACACCACGGTCAATCAGATTCTGGGTCAGAACAAGGGCGCCAACGCCGAGCTCAAGTTTGCCTTCGCGCTGCAGCCCAACTCGATGGCTGTCCGCAAGGACCAGATGGAGCTGCATCAGTGGCTCAACAACACGATCTGGTTCATGAAGAACTCTGGAGAGCTCGACGAAATCTCCAAGAAATGGCTGAACGCGCCTCTGCCGGAGCTCCCGGTCTTCTGAGCTAGCGCACCGGTGCGCCCTGGCGGCGCACCGGCTTCGTCTTCTCCCGCGATCGAAATGTCAGCACTATGCCAAGCCTCGTCTTCTCCGACGTTTGGGCGCAATTCGACACGCTCCTGAGCGGCCTTCTGCAGACCGTCTGGATCTCCGCTGTCGCAATTGTGCTCGGCGTGGTCATCGGCGTCCTGTGTGCGGTCGCGCGCAGCGCACGCAGCCGGCTCCTGCGCGTTCTTGCGGCCGGATAT
>NZ_JBFRDR010000175.1:0-471 GCF_052113885.1 Lysobacter sp. TAB13
GGGGAGGAAACTGGGGCTACCGCATCCCGGATGAGCAGAGACGGTTCGCCCATGAACTGATCGACCGGGCGGACATTGCCGTCATTCACGGCCATTCATCGCATCACCCCAAAGCCATCGAAATCTACAGGAATCGGCTGATTCTTTATGGCTGCGGCGATTTCCTGAACGATTATGAAGGCATCCGGGGCCACGAGAAATTCCGGCCCGACCTGGCGGTGATGTATATTGCCACTCGCGAGCCCGGGAACGCGGATCTGCTCGCGCTCGAGCTTGTACCGTTTCGGATCCGCAGCTTCCGGCTCGCACGGCCCGCAGAGAAGGACGTTGCTTGGTTGCAGCAGACACTGGACCGGGAGAGTCGGCCGTTTGGTACGCGCATCGGGCCGGCGTCACGAGGCAGGCTCGTGTTATCCTGGCCGACACCATGAAGTGAGCGCCTCCGATGCCGGCGGACTTGCGGGATTGCGG
>NZ_JBFRDR010000176.1:0-471 GCF_052113885.1 Lysobacter sp. TAB13
GCTTTGTTCTCGAGTTTAAAACTGTTTACGTTAAGTTGCCTTAAGAACAACGATGCGCGAGATTGCTCTCGACGTTGCGGGAGGGGGCTGCGCAAGCGCCGACCGGCGGCTGTGGGGGAGGGCGTGGCAGCCTCCTCCGGCATCGCGTCGGGAGCGCGCGGCGACCAGGGCCCCAAAAGCCGGGGCCAGGCGCTTGCGTGCCCTGCAGCCGGCGCGGATGCTTCCGGGCGGACGCCTGCGACCTACGCGCCGTGATTGGCCTTGTGCGGCCCCCTGAGCAGGTCCTTGAGCGCAGGCAGAAGCAGCTGCAGCACCGACACGCGTTCGGTCTCGATCTCGGCCTGCAGCAATGTCCCCGATGTGATGCGCGTGTCGGGCCCATTGGAGGTCGTCCAGGCAAAGCCGGTCTGGGTCAATGCACTGCGGTTCATATCGACAGTGACCAGGAAGGGGGGGCCCTCGGCGGTGAGC
>NZ_JBFRDR010000177.1:0-470 GCF_052113885.1 Lysobacter sp. TAB13
CGCAACGCCTCGGCACTGTCGAGACGCTCGCCAAGTCCGCGGCCTCGCCGAGCCCGCAGGCATTCGCCGCCGCGCGCATCGTGCTGGCCGAACGCATCCAGGGTGCGCTTGCTGCAGGCAGGCCCTTCTCGGCCGATATCGCAGCTCTCGGCAAGGGCGGCGGCTCGGCCGAACAGCTGGCCGCCCTCTCCGCCGTCGCCACGACCGGCGCACCGACGCAGGATGCGCTGCTGGCGCAATTCCGGGTTCATCGCGCCATGTTCGATCGCGAAATGACGCCGGCCGCCAAGGATTGGCAGGATCGTCTGCTTGGGCTCGCCAGCAAGGTCGTCACCATTCGCCCGGTTGGAGATACCGGTGCAAACGATCCTGCGACGTTGGTGATCCGCCTGGAGAACGCGCTTCTGCATAACGAATTCGGCAAGGCCGCCGGCCTCTGGGCTCAATTGCCCGAGCCGGCGCGGCGGGAC
>NZ_JBFRDR010000178.1:0-470 GCF_052113885.1 Lysobacter sp. TAB13
GGGCAGGACCGGTGCCCCCGGTCGTGACGATGAGACAGCAGCCCTCGCGGTCGGCGAGTTCGATCAGGGTTTCGGCAATCGCCTTGCGATCGTCCGGAATGACCCGCGCAACGGCCGCCCAGGGCGAGGCGAGCGCGTTCTTCAGATAGTCGCGAATGGCGGGGCCGCCCTCATCGGCATAGATGCCCGCTGAGGCCCTGTCGGATACCGTGACGATTCCGATCTTGATATCGCTGGTCATGCCGTCGCACCGTTGCAGGATGATCGTGGCCGGTATCGGGCAGGCGGAGAGCCCGGTCAATCGCATCATGTGCCGCCGCCTTCCGAACCGGATGTCGGCTCGGCATGGTGGCGTCCCGGGAGCTTCCTCTATTGAAGCGCGCTCCAAGTCGCCGGTAGTGCCGCGCGATCCTTATCAGTGCTTTGTCGATTGATGCCGATTCCGCAGGCGCCGGAGGCACATACGGGCC
>NZ_JBFRDR010000179.1:0-470 GCF_052113885.1 Lysobacter sp. TAB13
GATCGTGCCCTGATCGTCGAACTCGAGATGATGAGGCGCACCCTGCATGTGCACTTCGAGATGGTTGATGACGATCTGGTTGATCCAGCTGTTCCGGAAGAATTCGGGTGCGAAGAACTTGTACTCCTTTCCGCCCTTCGCCGTGATGGAGAGGCGGTAGGATTTGCCGGATTCCATCTCGATCTGCTTCTGGGAGACGACGTAGTCGCGGCCTTCGTCATTCCCGAGCACCAGTTCGGGCAGATTTGTCCGGCCCTTCACGAGGTCGGCGGCCGTCACCTGGCCCAACCCGAGCAGGCCCGCCAGCAAGAACCACAGCAGATGCATGTCATCCTCCCCGTTCGTGTTGCTTTGGAATAGTGCAGGATCACTCGATTTTCGTGGGCACCTTGCTCCAGGCGTCGAACAGTCGATCTCGGATCGCTTCGCCTCCGTCCGGGGCTGGCCCGAAGCCTTGCCCTCTGCAATGA
>NZ_JBFRDR010000180.1:0-466 GCF_052113885.1 Lysobacter sp. TAB13
CCTCCGACGTGCGGGTCGCGCGGCAGGACAGCGAGGCTGGCCATGAATGGGTCGCGAGCCACGACGGCTATCGCCGCACTCTCGGCGCGCTGCACACCCGCCGGCTGCTGCTCAGCAATGACGGCACGACGCTGACCGGCGAAGACGAGATTGCCCTGCCCAAGGAAACGGAAGCGCTGCCGGCCGTGGCGCGCTTCCACTTGCACCCCGGCATTCGTGCGAGCCTGATCCGCGAGGGCGAAAGCGCCTTGCTCGCACTGCCCTCTGGCGAAGTCTGGGAGTTCGAGGCCTCCGGCCTCGTGGTCACGATCGAAGAAAGCATCTTTCTCGCCGCGGCCGACGGCAAGCGGCGAACCGAACAGCTGGCGATCCACTTCGATGCTGCCGTGACCCCGCAAGTCACCTGGCAACTGACCCGCGTCGGAACGGCACCCCGAGCCACGCGGCCGCATGAACGAGGCGGACC
>NZ_JBFRDR010000181.1:0-465 GCF_052113885.1 Lysobacter sp. TAB13
GCGCCCGTCCGTGTTTGTCGGGCAACCGATCGGCCCCGAGCTTGAAGCAGAGTTGCCCAGCGACGTCGCATACGACCGACAGGGCGAACCAGAGTATGAGCGCGAGCGTCATGACAGCACCCGTTCGAAGCAATCCAGCAACACACCGTTCACCCGCGCGTTGACCGCCAGCTCGGCGTCCGTGACCTGGCGCCGCGGCGGGTGGTCGAAATAGGCGAGCGTCGCCCGGAACGGATCGGCGAAGCGTGGCTCGGAATAGTCGCCGCAGATATCGACGCCGACGATCTCGCACTGCTCCGCCAGCCGTTCGATCGCAAGCAGCAGATTCTCGAGCGGCAGCTCGCCCTGATCCCAGTTGGTCGCGGCATCGCCCGGGCCMAGAACATCCTTGTCRATCGTCAACCAGATSCGRCGGGTCGGCAGGTTGCGGATCAGCTCATCGACGAAGTCGCYCCAGTTCTCATT
>NZ_JBFRDR010000182.1:0-464 GCF_052113885.1 Lysobacter sp. TAB13
GGTTCAGGCGCTGCTTCAAGACAGAGCTGTAAATTGCTTTGCCGGCGGCATGATCGAGCCGGCATGCCATTGATCAGGCCGCCGCGGGGACGATGATCGACCACAATCCCCCGCCGATTGCCCCGTTTCGCATGTGCCTCATATTCTCGCCCAACCGGCATGATCGGTTGTTGCGCGTTCAATGGAGGAACCAGATGCGATCGATGATGCTCGCCCTTGTCGCTTTTTCCCTGCTGGGCTGCAGCGGCTCCCCGCAACCCCGGGGCGTCGCTCGCGACCTGACACAGGGAACGGCGCAGTGTTCCAAGCACAAATGGGGCACCTCGGAGATGGCCGAGTGCCTCGATCGCGCCACCGGCAGCCAGTCCGCGACCGCGTCCGAGGCGAAGGCGGGCAGCAGCGGCTGAGCGCCGTCAAGGCGGCCGGGACGATCTCCCGGTCTGATCCAACGTTCTCAGGCAGGA
>NZ_JBFRDR010000183.1:0-463 GCF_052113885.1 Lysobacter sp. TAB13
CACGGTCGACCGTGCCCGACGTTGGCCAGCCCAGATCCTGACGATGAATGCCACCGGCAATGAAGGCGACATCGATCCCGGCACCGGTTGCGCCGGCGACGTCATGCTCGAGCGAATCTCCGACCGCAAGCACCTGACGCGGAGCCAGGCCAAGCCGCTGCAGGCTGCTGCGATAGATACGCGGCTCGGGCTTGCCGTGATAGCGAACCCGCCCGCCAAGCTCGGCATAGGCCCGCGCGACGAGTCCGGGCGCTTCATGCAGCGAGCCGTCGGCATGGACGCGGTAGAGATCGGGATTGCCGCAGATCATTGGCAGATCGCGGGCTGCCGCAGCCTCAAGCACGCTGCGGGAGCCCGCCAGCGATTGCTGCGGCGGATTCATGCTCAGCGTGAACAGGAAATCGGCGTCCTCGATGCGCTCCACCCTGGTCAGGCCCAGCCCGTCGATCAAATGGTCCTCGCC
>NZ_JBFRDR010000184.1:0-463 GCF_052113885.1 Lysobacter sp. TAB13
CGATAATCCTATCTAACTTCGCGCAAGCGTTAACTGCAGCGTCAGTAGGCTCGAATAGCGATTCCGCCATGCTGTTGAGAGGCCCTCAGTAGATCGATTCGCTGCGATAGAGCCTGATCATGCACAGAGACGCAAAAGTCACGCAACTTCGAAAGGTACTCGTCCCCTTTCGACGGGTCTGCCTCTACGAAATTTGCGAGTATTTCGCTTACGCGGTGCTTAAAGTCCCTTACCTTTTCGGGCTTCGCGACTGCAGCGCCTAGGGCAGTTTCATAGATCGGCAAAAGGGCCAAATCGAAGCGATCAGCAACATCTCCAGATGTCGATGTAACAGTCCTCAGCAGCGCTTGCATCAACGTCTTAACGCTATCAAGCTGGCGGCTTCGGTTCCGCAGGACGTCTTCGACTTGCATGGCAGCATCTAGAGCGAGTTCGCTCAATTCCGATGTGGACATCCTTCGAC
>NZ_JBFRDR010000185.1:0-463 GCF_052113885.1 Lysobacter sp. TAB13
GCTTCAGCGGTGCGGAAAGCGGCATCGGCGCGGTCTATGCCTGGGATGGCGACAAGAATGTCGGCCAGGGGCGTATGGAGATCGTCGAGGCCTCGGCTCCGCGCAAGGTTGGATTGAGGCTCGATTTCATCAAGCCCTTCGAGGCTCATAACGAGGTCACATTCGCCCTCGAACCTCGCGGGGCAGTGACCGAGGTGATCTGGACCATGACCGGCCCGGCACCGTTCCTCGCCCGGATCATGCACGTCTTCTTCAACGTCGATCGCATGATCGGAGGTGATTTCGAGACCGGCCTCGCCAATCTGAAGATGGCGGCCGAGCGCTAGACCTGTCTCATGTCCCGAAGATCCAGCACAGAGGAGGATAAGCCCATGCAGACTGTCGAACCGCAGGACGAGCATCGCTGGCTTCAGCAGCTCGTCGGCAACTGGACCTACGAATCGAACTGCTCGCCTGACAAGCC
>NZ_JBFRDR010000186.1:0-462 GCF_052113885.1 Lysobacter sp. TAB13
GAGGAGGTCGACTGGATCACCGAAGGCGTCGGTCGCCTGTTTCCCGAAGCCTGGCAACGCTTCGCGCAGGATTCCGGCCGAGGCCCCGGCGAGCGCGTCGTCGAAGCTTATGCGAGCCGGCTGGCCACGGGCGACCGCCAGGACCGCTTGCGCGCATCCCGCGCCTGGAACGCCTGGGAAGCGACGCATATCTCGCTCGATCCTGGCTGGGAACCGGCCAGCCAACCGCCCGACGAGGAACGGGCTCTCGCCTTCGCCACCCTCGTCACCCATTACTGGGCCCATGACGGATTTCTGCGGGATGGGCAGGAAATCCTGCGCCGCATTGCCGAAATCGCGGATATTCCGGCCGTTCTCATTCATGGCCGTCGCGATATCGGCGGACCCGCGATCACCCCCTGGACCCTGCATCAGCGCTGGCCGGCCAGTCGCCTGGTCATCGTCGAAGCCGAAGGGCATGGC
>NZ_JBFRDR010000187.1:0-460 GCF_052113885.1 Lysobacter sp. TAB13
GCCCTGAGTTGGTCCTGATCGAGTTCGCCCTCCCAGCGTGCCACGACGATCGTGGCGACGGCATTGCCGATGAAGTTGGTCACGGCACGGCATTCCGACATGAACCGGTCGATGCCGAGGATCAGCGCCATGCCGGCGACCGGGACAGCCGGCACGACGGACAAGGTAGCGGCAAGCGTGATGAAGCCAGCGCCAGTGATGCCGGCTGCGCCCTTCGAGCTGAGCATCGCCACCAGCAGCAGCAGGATCTGGTCGCCAAGCGGCAGGTGGATGTCCATGGCCTGGGCGATGAAGAGCGCCGCCAGCGTCATATAGATATTGGTGCCGTCGAGGTTGAACGAGTAGCCGGTCGGCACGACAAGGCCGACGACGGAGCGCTTGCAGCCGGCCAGTTCCATCTTTTCCATCAGGCTCGGCAGCGCGGCTTCAGAGGAGGAGGTGCCGATCACCAGCAGGATCT
>NZ_JBFRDR010000188.1:0-460 GCF_052113885.1 Lysobacter sp. TAB13
CAGTAGCCCAGCGCCATGCCATCCTTGCGCTGATCGGAGCCGCCGAGCAGAACGCCCCGCGCCTCGTCGATCCAGATGGCCTGGCAACCGCCGGTCGGCTCGGGCAGTACCGAGACGTCATGGCCGCGCGCGGCGAGGTCGGCACGGATCTCGGGGCCGATCGTCGACTCGACCGTAAGCTTGCCCTCGGCGACGAAACTGCGCGGACGGTCGGCAGCCTGCTGCGGGTCGTCGCCGCGATCGAGCATCGAGGACAGGACATGCGCGTGGCCGGTCGCCTGATACTGGCCGCCCATCACGCCATAGGTCATCTGCGTGCGGCCATTCTTGGTCAGCAGCGCCGGGATGATGGTGTGGAGCGGGCGCTTGCGCGGCGCGATCGCGTTGGGGTGGCCCTCGGTCAACCGGAAGCCGGCGCCACGATTCTGCAGCATCACGCCGGATTCAGGCGCGTAGATGC
>NZ_JBFRDR010000189.1:0-459 GCF_052113885.1 Lysobacter sp. TAB13
GGGCTATGCCGTGCTGCCTCGGCAACTGGTTGCACCGATGACGGTTGCACGCTCGCTCCTCGACGGCCACACCGCCTCGATCACGCAATTGACGCTCGCCCGTTTCATGGAGGGGGGACATTTCGGCGCGCATGTCCGCGCCATGCGAGGCGTCTATGCCGAGCGGCTCGAAATTCTGACCGGCCTCGTGCGGACCCAGCTTTCGGCTTTCGTCGAGCCGCGGGTTCCGGTCGGTGGGCTCCAGATGCCATGCGTGCTGACCATCGACCTTCCGGAGCGCGCTGCCATCGACGCCGCGGAACGCGTTGGCGTCGAGCTTCTGGGTCTGTCGGCGCTTCATGCATCAGGCCATGGCGAGGCGGGCTTTCTGATGGGATTCGCCGCCTATGCCCCGGGAGAGATCGAAGTCGCAGTGAAGAGGCTCGCGCGCGCGTTCCGGACCCTGAAGAGCTCCTAGCC
>NZ_JBFRDR010000190.1:0-458 GCF_052113885.1 Lysobacter sp. TAB13
AGACAGAGAAAAATCCCGCATACTCCAGTATTTCAAATATTTTCGATTGCTTTTGAACGATATCTCTATGAACAAGGCAGTAACTGCTTTCCTTTTTAGCGCAATTATTAAATATAAATTGAGCAATAGACTGCGCTGGCTGAACAAGAACCTCATACGATCCGAGTTTCGGAGCAACCTCTTCGAGAAGCGGCCAAAAATAATCAGCTGACAGAAAAAGGAGGCAACGAGTGAGTTCTGGATACCCGACGGCCTCGGACTCATTTATGTTGTTACATGCAAAAACAAAGCTTCTCAAATTTCCGGTTACGGCTCTGCCAAGAATTCTTGCAAACCGTTTCTCAGAAATAGAACGAGAAGACCTAATTTTATCCGCCAGTACTGGGAACCTCTTATTAAGTATCTCTATAAATATGTCTTCAAAATCAACCTTTCTATCATCTCGCGATATATCAACT
>NZ_JBFRDR010000191.1:0-457 GCF_052113885.1 Lysobacter sp. TAB13
GTGCTTGGCCAGTGCCGCCTCGAAAGCCGGCGTGATGTGTTCAGGCTTGATCACCGCGAAGGGCGGCAGGCCGAAGGGCGTCTCCCAGACGGCGGCGAAGGGATTGTCTGCGGGTAGCGGCAAGGCTTCTGGCGCGGTCATCTCGTTCCGTTCCGGAAAATCAGGGGATGGTCAGTCTTGAGCGTAGATATGGGCGAGATAGCGCCGCATGAAAGGCGGCATGTCGAGATGCTCGCTCTCGGCGAGATTGCGCACGATCACGACATCGGAGAGTTCAGGCTCCGCCTGTTCCCTGATGCGTGACAGCATGATCTCGCACGCTTCCTCGGCCGACCAGGACAGCGCCACCGGCCGCATGAAAGCGACGCGGCCGGTCATGATCACCGCCGTCCAGCTTTCATCGACGTCGATTTCGCCCAAGGTCAGTCCGGTCTCCTCGCAGAGTTCGCGTGTGACG
>NZ_JBFRDR010000192.1:0-457 GCF_052113885.1 Lysobacter sp. TAB13
GCGCTGGGCGTCGGGCTGCTCGTGGTCGGCGCCGGGCTCGAGATCCATCGCCTGAAGCAACCGCGGCTCGCCCACGGCCTTGCTATTGGGCTCAAGCTCGTCGTGATGCCGCTCTTCGCCTGGATGCTGGCGCGACAGTTCGGCGTCACCGGCACGGCACTGACGATCACGGTGGTCGCGGCTGCGGTCCCGACGGCCACGGCCGCCTATTTCCTCGCGCGCGACATGGGTGGCGACGCCCCGTTGATGGCTGAGATCACCACGATGCAGACACTGCTGGCGCTCGTGACGTTGCCAGTGGCTGTCCTGCTGCTGGGCTGATTCCAGGGATGTGGCAGGCCTAAATGCGTATGCACGCAGAAATTGAATTCATCATTCCGCTGGGTCATTCTGCGGCTTGAGATCGCGTCGCTGCACGACCGCAGCGCCGCGCCGTTCAAGGGCAAGCCGCCATGAC
>NZ_JBFRDR010000193.1:0-457 GCF_052113885.1 Lysobacter sp. TAB13
GCGGGGCCGGCGGCCTGGGCCGATCTCTCGGTCAGCACCGAGCATCCGGATGAATCTGCCGTGCGCGGCGTGCTCTACCCCCAGGGCATCGCTGCCGGCCGCGGGGCCGGCGGCCTGGGCCGATCTCTCGGTCAGCACCGAGCATCCGGATGAATCTGCCGTGCGCGGCGTGCTCTACCCCCAGGGCATCGCTGCCGGCCACTGCATCCATGGCCGTGGGCCAGATTTTGCCGAGGCGCTGGAGGATCTCCGCAGCAACTGGGCGCAGGCCCGTTCGCTCGCGGACAGGAACAGCATCCGCAGGATGGCGTTGGCAATCATCGAGATCACCGGCGACCAGGGCGAATGCGCTGATGCGGCGCTGCGCGGCGCCGGTTTCGACCAAAAACAGATCGAGCGCCTTGGCGCGCTGGCCTGTTCGGAGGCGACCCGGCTCGCCGCCGGCGGGCCATTCCGG
>NZ_JBFRDR010000194.1:0-457 GCF_052113885.1 Lysobacter sp. TAB13
CCCACAGCTTCCCATCGCGACCGGTCGTGCCGGTTGCTGGCGCATCCAATTGCCGAAGACAGTCGTGGCCGCTCCCCATATCCTGATCGCCGGCTCCGGCATCGGCGGGCTTACAGCCGCCATTGCACTGGCGCGGCGCGGCTTCTCCGTGACGGTCGCGGAAAAGCGCACCGGCTTCGGCGAGACCGGTGCGGGCATCCAGCTTTCGCCAAATGCCGGGCATGTTCTCGAAGCTCTCGATCTCGGCCTGGCCGTTAAGCGCGCCTCTGTGGTTGCCGAACGCCTTGTTGTCCGGCGCTGGCAGGATGGTTCTCGGCTGGCTGAAATGCCGATGACCACCGCCGGTGCCGCCCCCCCCTTCCGCACCATACGTCGAACTGACCTGCACACTCTGCTGCTCGATGCCGCCCGTTCCCTGCCCGGCATCCGGCTGATCGTCGGCCGCGGCCTGCGGGAC
>NZ_JBFRDR010000195.1:0-456 GCF_052113885.1 Lysobacter sp. TAB13
CCGCTATACGCCACCGCCAGGAAACGACAGCGCTGAGCTGCTGCACGCGCCCGATCTCGGCTCCGCCTTCGAATTCCAGGAGAAAGCACCGGGCACCTGCGCCGCTCTCTCCCGCATACACTGCTTCAACTATCCTGCGATGCTGAGCCACGGAAAGCTCTCGGGTGACATTCCGGCGGTCAGCGACGGCGCCGAGAGACTGGCTCGCGGCATCGCCCGCGCACTCTTCGTCGCCGATCGCGAGACACATTACCGGGCCTTGATGGCTTACGACACGCCCGAACTGCTTGGCGATGAGTGGCAGGATGCGGACTCCGAACTGGAGGGCAGCCATGCCGGCAGGTGAGCGCCCGCTGGTCGAGGCCTTCTACGGCATCTCCTCGCCCTGGGCCTATTTCGGCGCGCCCAGGCTTTACGACATCGTCGAACGCACAGGCGCGTATCTCCGCCTACGGC
>NZ_JBFRDR010000196.1:0-456 GCF_052113885.1 Lysobacter sp. TAB13
ATCGTGGCTCCGGAAATCGCGACAAGGCTTGCGGCCAGCGGGCTCGACCCCGCTCCCGGTTCGCCCCAGGACATGGCGCGCCTGGTCAACGGGGACATCGAACGTTTCGGCCGGCTAATCCGCGAACTGGACATCAAGGTCACGGAATAGACGTTTCATCGGCGGGACGGCGGGCGTCGGCTTCCCGACATGCGCTTCTCAAGCGCGAGGCACATGACGAGCGATCCGCCGGTTACTACGCGCCGGGCAATGGCGCGTCGGGATGGACCAGCCCGGCCTCCCGCAGCTCCCGCCAGAACGCCGCAGGCACCACCTCCTGCAGCGCAGCCCGGTCTTCGGCGATGCGGCTCGGCTGGCTGGCGCCGGGGATCACCGCCGCGACCGCGGGATTGGCCAGCGAAAACTGCAGACCGGCCGCCTTCATGCTGACGCCGTGGCGGTCGGCGATGGCCTTGA
>NZ_JBFRDR010000197.1:0-456 GCF_052113885.1 Lysobacter sp. TAB13
CCATGCGTCCAGCGGTTGGGGCCGCCGCCGCGGGAGGCTGTAGCCTGCGCTCAGCGAGCAACGGGGAACGAGCCGCCCATGACCATCCGCATCGAACGCGACGGCAAGGTCGCGACCGTCATCCACAGCCAAATCGAGGCGCGCAATGCAATGGATCCGGACAGCGCCGAAGCGCTGACGGCCGCCTTCCGTGAGCTCGACGCCGATCCTGAAACCGGCGCCATCGTGTTCTGGGGCGAAGGCGGCGCCTTCTGCGCCGGCTGGGACCTGAAATATGCGCAGGCCTTCACCGATGCAGAGCGCTTCCGCACGGAGATCGTCGAGGGACTGGCCTTTCCCCATGGCGATGGCCCGGCCCCACGCGGCCCGATGGGCCCCTCGCGGCTGGAGATGGGCAAGCCCGTGATTGCCGCCATCGAGGGCCCAGCCGTCGCTGGCGGGATGGAGCTCGCACTC
>NZ_JBFRDR010000198.1:0-455 GCF_052113885.1 Lysobacter sp. TAB13
GCGTCGAGCAGCACCACGTTCCCGATGGAGGGCGGGACCAGGTCGGCAAGCACCGAATGGCGTGCCGGATGCACCGGATCGCGGCCATAGGCGGTCTCCGACACGGGGATACCGTCCACGCGTTGAACGCCGCCGACGGTCGTGCGTCCGGCCGCGGGAAAGGCCGGGGCGAAGACGAGTTGCCTACGCCCGCTGGCCCGGAACGCCGCGTCCAGCTCGGCCCTGACATGTCAGCGCAGCGTCGAGTCGACCGTCTTGTAGAGGATGTCACGCGAGGCGAGCTGCGCGGCGAGGCGCGCGACCCGCTCCGCGACCTCAGCCTCCGGAGCCGAGCGCGAGCCACTGTCCACGGCGATGACGTCGCTCGGTTGCCGGGGCAACCGGCCCCGGCCGACCCAGGCGCCGCGGCCGCGCATGACGAAGGGGCCAGCCCCGTCCGCTGCACTGGTCAGGTC
>NZ_JBFRDR010000199.1:0-455 GCF_052113885.1 Lysobacter sp. TAB13
GGTCTACTGAGCGGAGCCCCTCGCCTCGGGCGGCATCTCATCAGAAGCAGCGCAGCTCGCCTTCGATCTGCGCCCGTTTCAGGCGCGCGACCTTCTCTCGCAACAAGGGCATGGAGATGAACATCGAGGCGTTCTGACCGCCGCGCTGGCGCACGGACATGATCGTCTCGGCCTCTTCATAGGCCTTGTAGGGCAGGACAGAGGCGATCACGTCGATCGAACAGGAGCATTTTTCCAGCGCCGTGCGCGTCTGGCCATTCGCGGCCATGCACCCGAAGATGTAATCGGCGCGTGCGACCGTCGGATAGTCGTTGACCGGCGTCTCAGCTGCGCCGCCATTGCCCGCAGCCGGGATCGTCGCCAGCAGCGCCCCCGCCAGAGCCGCCAGGAACCTGCGCTGCCGCCCCCCTCTCGTCCCGACCGTGCTCATCGCTGGGCCCCAGCGGATTTCAGGA
>NZ_JBFRDR010000200.1:0-454 GCF_052113885.1 Lysobacter sp. TAB13
CACGAAGAGGTCCTCGACCTCGAGCAGCGGCTTAGCCATGACGCGGATCCAGGATATCGCGCAGGCCATCACCGAAGAGGTTGAAGGCSAGGCTGGTGAYSAGGATGGCGRKACCGGGAATGGCCGCGATCCAGCCATTGGTCAGAATGAACTCSCGGCCSGAWGCCAGCATSGCGCCCCATTCCGGGCTTGGCGGCTGCGCRCCGAGGCCGAGGAARCCGAGCCCCGCCGCGGTGAGGATGATCGCSGCCATGTTGAGCGTGAGGCGCACCACGACGGAGGGGATGCACATCGGCACGACATGGCCAAGGATGATGCGCAACGGCGAGGCTCCCTGCAGCCGCACGGCAGCAATATAGTCCGACTTGCGGATCGACAGGGTTTCCGCACGGGCAAGGCGGGCGATCGGTGGCCAGGCGGCGAGCGCAATCGCAATGATGGCATTCTCGATGCC
>NZ_JBFRDR010000201.1:0-454 GCF_052113885.1 Lysobacter sp. TAB13
TGACGATGGCAGCGAGCCCCGACGGCGCATGGGCGGTCCCCCAGAACAGGAAAGTATAATTGCCCGTGTTCACCAGAAGCGCGGTGATCAGCAGGCGGCGCCGCGCTGCCGGCGGAACCGCGAGAACGTCGCGCCCGGCCCAGAGCAGCATCAGGACACCGGCGATCGTGAACCGCGCCGCGGCAAGGAAGATCGGCGGGACATGGGCCGAGCCAATCTTGACCGGCAGGAAGGTCAGCCCCCAGACCAGGCACATCAGGGCGAAATAGAAGGCGTTGCGCGACATAACCCGGTCCTTAGCGATGCCGAAACGACAGGACCAATGCCGGATTGGCGACGGCTGCATGGGCGTGACGCAGGCGAGCGTCCTGCGCTTCCGCGCCGTCTGTCACGGGTTGCGCTCTGAACAATCTACTATAGAAGAATCAACGCTATGATAATGGACGACTTAACG
>NZ_JBFRDR010000202.1:0-453 GCF_052113885.1 Lysobacter sp. TAB13
CGTCTGGGTCAGGGATATCGAAGCGCTCCGCACCTTCATCAGCGCTGCATTGCAGGCGATTCCCTGTGTCGCGGAGACCTCGACCATGGTGATCCTCGACACGCAGAAATCCAACCAGCTCCTCGAGAGCGCTGGCCCTGCACCAGGCAGGAAACCACGGTTCAACCAGCCCAGGCATCAGACCGTTATCGCATAGTAGAGGCTCATCCGAAGGTCGGAGACGACTTGCGCGGCCCTCTGGCGTTATCTTCGCCGCAGTGCAACATTGAGATTGCATTGGGTCCAGGGTGGAACGGCAAGGGAGCGGCGATGAACGCGATCGGCCCAATCGGCGACAAGCCGGCGCAGCGTGAGAAGCCCTGGATTTTCCGCACCTATGCGGGCCATTCGGACGCGGYCGAGTCGAACAAGCTCTATCGCACCAACCTCGCCAAGGGGCAGACCGGCCTGTCC
>NZ_JBFRDR010000203.1:0-452 GCF_052113885.1 Lysobacter sp. TAB13
ACGCTGGCCAGTGCCGAACAGGCCCGCGGCGTGATGTTCTGGCTTCTCGGCAATTTCGGAGGCGTGCGCTGGCCCGATGTCTGGCTCGCCACGCCAGTGGCCTTCGCGGGCTTCGCCGTCTGCATCTTTCATACGAAGGCGCTCGATGCGTTCGCCTTCGGGGCGGATGCCGCCGCCGCATTGGGCGTGGCGGTGACCCGCGTGCGCATCGTGCTATTCGCGACCACGGCCGTCATGACCGCGACCATGGTCAGCATCGTCGGCACGATCGGATTCGTCGGTCTTGTCATACCTCACGCCGCGCGCTTCCTGACGGGCCCAGCCCATGCCCGGCTACTCCCGGCATGCCTGATCATCGGTGCAATCTTCATGATTCTTGCCGACATTCTGTCGCGGACGCTGGTGCCGCAGCAGATTCTGCCGATTGGCGTCGTGACGGCGCTGTTCGGGGC
>NZ_JBFRDR010000204.1:0-451 GCF_052113885.1 Lysobacter sp. TAB13
GGGCACAAGCGGTCGTGGCAATTCTGGTCACCTTTACCATGTCAATCCTCTGTACTTTCAAAATGGCAGGCAGTGCGTACGAATCGCAATACGAATCTCCAATAGCCTGCCTGCGTGGGGGCAATGTGGCTGCCTCCTCAGATTCCCACGACGCTGCCGCGGACATGTGGGCGGCCAGGACGAGGCCCGCCTTGGGGGTCAGGCAGTCTGAACGCCGAAATGCGCGAACGCGAAGAAGACCAATGGTTGGATCTCGCCGGCCGGCTCGACCCCGGGGCGGCATGCCCTCGGCCGGCGAGGGCGATTGGCAAGGCCACCAGCAGGGACGTGCGATCCCATGGCGGCACGCGAGGTGCCAGACCACGACGCCCCGAGCAGCCGCTACGCGGCCCCCCGAAACACCCGACCGAGCTCAAGGGCTGGCTTGGATGGAAGGCTGCCGCTAAGGGGG
>NZ_JBFRDR010000205.1:0-450 GCF_052113885.1 Lysobacter sp. TAB13
CCGCCTGCGTGTCCCGCGCGCTGGAGCGGCATGGGCGCATCGACGTGCTTTGCAACAATGCCGGCATGGCGAGTTCGAAGGGGAGCGCACTCGAGCAGGACCTCGCCGAATGGGACCGGGTGATGCAGGTCAACGTCTTCGGCGCGATGCTGTTCATGAAGCATGCCGGCGCGGCCATGGTCGAGGCCCGCCGCGGCGCGATCGTCAACACCGCTTCGGTGGCCGGGATCAGGGCTGGTGCGGGCGGCAATGCCTATAGTGCCTCGAAGGCTGCCGTCATCAGCATGACCCAGACGGCCGCCTGCGATTTTGGTGCCTATGGCGTTCGAGTGAACGCCGTCTGCCCCGGTCTGATCGAGACGGGAATGACCAGGCCGATCTTCGAGAAGGCACGTGAACTCGGGAAGGAGGATCGGCTGGGCGCGCGCTGCGAATTGCGCCGCTATGGCC
>NZ_JBFRDR010000206.1:0-447 GCF_052113885.1 Lysobacter sp. TAB13
GCCCTCTTCAACGGCCTGGAGCCGCTGGAGCAAATCTACAGGCGAGCAGACGGGTTGCTTTACGAGAGCAAGGCCAGCGGCCGCAACCGGGTTACGCTTCGCTAGCAGCAGTTCAGGCGACGCGCTATACTGGGAGAGATCGGGTTTGAACGCGCAGACGCGCGGGYGACCCTTCGGAGGTTACGCCATGATCAGCGCAGCCCTTTTCTCGCTTTCACTATCGGCCGGTCTCCTCATTCCCGTTTCCGATGGACCGCCGCGCTTCGACGTGATCAACACCTGCCGGGACGTCGGCCGCTCCAGCATGGGGGTCGGGCGTACCGCCCAGGCCTGCCAGGACGATGAGAATCAGGCACGCGCGACGTTGGTCCAACGCTGGTCGGCCTATCCGGCGCAAAACCGCAATACCTGCGTCGAGAGCGCACACCTCGGCGGCCCGCCCAGCTA
>NZ_JBFRDR010000207.1:0-446 GCF_052113885.1 Lysobacter sp. TAB13
TCACCAACGCACTGGGGAAGCCTTTCGCTAAGGGTAGCTTTGGCAACTGGTTCCGGGAGAAGTGCGATGAGGCGGGCGTGCCGGGAGCGGCTCATGGTCTGCGCAAGGCTGGCGCTACGAGGGCCGCAGAGAACGGGGCCACCGAGAGCGAGCTTGAGGCCATCTTCGGATGGAGAGGTGGACGGATGGCTGCCAAATATACCCGCCAAGCCAACCGCACGAAGCTCGCCAAGCAGGCTGCCGCGAAGCTCCTTGGGGAACAGGAACGGTTACCGGGAGATGCCGCGTTGCCTTCCGAGGAGACCCCATGAGCAGGACCCCAGCCCGTGCCACGCAGGCGGATATCGCCCGAGCCGTCCGCGCCGTCTTGCAGTGCGGGGCGTCCGGCACCATCGAGATTGCCCCGGACGGCACAATCCGCGTGATCCTCGGGCGTACTACGGAGA
>NZ_JBFRDR010000208.1:0-445 GCF_052113885.1 Lysobacter sp. TAB13
TAGGCGTCCGGCGGCATAGCGCCACCCGACGGGATCGAAGATCGTCAAGCCGGTATCGTCGCAGCGCCCGTCAAAACGGGCGGGAGCGCCACCGGGTGAGTTTGCGGGACCGGCCACAAGCATGAGGCGACATCCCTCGCGGTTCTGCTGGCGCATGGTGACATAACGTCCGGGCACGGCGTCGGTCGCCGGCGCACCCGCCGGGTCGACGACGGTCGGCCGGGCCGCGGCGGTCGCGGCGCGTTCCGCCGCACTCGGAGGCACTGGACGCGCGCTGCGCGGATGATCCTTCGGATCCAGCAGATAGTCCTGCCCATCCGTGCCCTTGCCATTCAGGCCAGCGGCCGACTTGCTGAGCGTGATCACGGCCTTGCCGGCCTCGTCATTCAGACGCAGCCCGCCTCCTTCAGCCGCGCTCCAGGACACGATCTGCCCGATAATGGGC
>NZ_JBFRDR010000209.1:0-445 GCF_052113885.1 Lysobacter sp. TAB13
AAATCGATCATCCCCGGAGGAGTTTTCTCGGCACCCTGGCGCTCGGCGCAGCACTTGCCCCGTTCGGTGCGATCGGCGGCGCCCGCGCCCAGACCAGCCCGTCTCCCGCCGCCCCTGCGGCAGCCACGGGGCAGCGCGCGCAGGCCTCGTTTGCCCCGCTGAAGCGGATCACGGCCGGCGTTCTCGAGGTCGGCTATGCCGAGGCCGGCCCCGCGGACGGCCCGCCGGTGCTGCTGCTGCATGGCTGGCCCTATGACATCCATAGTTATGTCGAGGTCGCCCCCATTCTCGCCGGGGCCGGCTGCCGCGTGATCGTGCCCTATCTGCGCGGTTACGGAACAACGCGTTTCCTCAGTGAAGGCACGCCGCGAAACGGCCAGCAGGCGGCGCTCGCCCGCGACCTCATCGCCTTGATGGACGCGCTGAAGATCAAGCAGGCGGTGAT
>NZ_JBFRDR010000210.1:0-443 GCF_052113885.1 Lysobacter sp. TAB13
CATCAGCGCAGAGACTGAGGCGGTCATTCGAGCACGCGACGCCAACACCGCCAGGCTCAAGGATCAACGGCTGAACAAGGAGGCGCTCGACCGCGCCGCGGCTGCGACCGCTCCTGGCATGCCGCTCCCATGACTGCGCCTTGGTGGCAGAGCGGCGTGATCTACCAGATCTATCCCCGCTCCTTTCAGGATGGGAATGGCGATGGCATGGGCGACCTCAGGGGCATTGGGCAACGGCTCGACTATCTCGCCGGCCTCGGGATCGACGCGATCTGGATCTCCCCGATCTATCCCTCGCCAATGGTCGATTTCGGCTATGACGTTGCCGATTACTGCGACATCGATCCGCGTTTCGGCACGCTCGCCGATTTTGACGCTCTGCTCGCCCAGGCCCATGCGCGCGGCATCAAGGTCCTGCTCGATTTCGTCCCGAACCACAGTTC
>NZ_JBFRDR010000211.1:0-443 GCF_052113885.1 Lysobacter sp. TAB13
GGCTGAGGGTTAGGCACCCCGCGCGCCATCAGCCTTTGGCGTGCCGGAACTGCCGCGTCGCGCTGCCGACGCCGTGCCCCACTGCGGCCGGCGCGCTTGCCGCGTGGGTTCGCGGTGCCTAATCATCGCCGCGTCATAAGAGAGCCGTTCTCCGAAATCGGCCGGCGAGGAAACATGTCTCTCCAGCACGAGCGCTACGCGCCTGATTCCTCCTATGCCTGGCTGCGGCTGGCGATGGCGCTGCTCGTCGGCACCGTCGCCTGCGTCGGCACCTGGTCGGTGGTCGTCGTGCTTCCCTCCGTTCAGGCTGAGTTCGGCACGGCGCGGGCGGGCGCTTCGCTGCCCTATACCGCCGTCATGCTCGGATTCGGCTTCGGCAATATCCTGATGGGCCGGATCGCCGATCGTTACGGCATCGTCGTTCCGATCGTGATGGGTGGGGT
>NZ_JBFRDR010000212.1:0-442 GCF_052113885.1 Lysobacter sp. TAB13
GCCTATGGTCGTGGTGCAGGGGGGGATGGCTGCCTTTACGCTTGGCAGCAGGTCGCCAGTGGCGACAGCCTCTTCCGGCCCAGATCGGGCGTGATCTCCGTGCGACTGCGCGTCTGCGCGCCGGGCGCGTCCGAGGCCGCCTTGCTGCGCCTGGCCTATGGTTTTTCCGTCAACGCCTCGCTCAGGCGCCCGGGCTGGAACCCGATCGGGGATGCGCCATCGCCCTCCCCCGACCTCGGCGAAGCCGGCGCACCGATCTATCCCCTGCCTCTGACATCCATGCCCCAGACATCCCTGCCTGACGCGCTCGAGCGGCCGCCTCGGGTTGCCCGCCCGAAGCGTCCGCAACCGGCCCGTGCGGAGGTGAGAGACCCCGTCCCAGACAGGTCTTTGCCAGACAGGCCTTTGCCGGACCGCCCCCTGGAAGGATACCCGACCGTTC
>NZ_JBFRDR010000213.1:0-442 GCF_052113885.1 Lysobacter sp. TAB13
TGATAGGTCCGCTCCGGAGCGAGGGCGACCAGCGGCGGCGGAGCATCGCCGGCGAGCAAACTGTAAGGGTCGTCTTCAATGATCCTGAGGTGTTTTGCCCGCGCGATCCGCACGATCTCATCGCGTCGCGCAGGCTGCATTGTTGCTGTGGTCGGATTCTGGATCGTCGGCGTTACGCAAAGCAGCTTTGCTCCGGATTCAGCAATGGCCCGTTCGAGGGCGTCCGGCAGAAGACCCTCTTCATCGGTCGCGACGGGGACAGGTCGCCGACCCGCCAGCCTCGCCGCTGCAAGCAGGCCGGGATAGGCGAGGGCCTCGACGAGAATGGCCTCGCCCGGTCTTGCGAGCTGGTTGACCAGTGCCACGAGTGCCGGCTGCGCGCCGGGGGCGACCAGCAGCCTCGCGGGTTCGATCCGCCCGAGAACCGGCTCAAGCCAGGCAC
>NZ_JBFRDR010000214.1:0-439 GCF_052113885.1 Lysobacter sp. TAB13
GCCCCAACGGCGCCGGGAAGACGACGCTGATCAGCATCATCTGCGGACTGGTGAACCCGACATCGGGCAGTGTGCTCGCCGATGGCCACGACATCATCAAGGAGTATCGGGCCGCGCGCGCCCGCATTGGGCTGGTGCCACAAGAGTTGACCACCGATGCCTTCGAGACCGTCTGGGCGACGGTCAGCTTCAGCCGCGGGCTGTTCGGCCTGCCGCGGAATCCGGCCCATGTCGAGCGCGTGCTCAAGGATCTCTCGCTCTGGGACAAGCGGGACAACAGGATCATGACGCTCTCCGGTGGCATGAAGCGGCGGGTGCTGATCGCCAAAGCGCTGGCGCATGAACCGCAGATCCTGTTTCTCGACGAGCCGACGGCGGGCGTCGATGTCGAGCTCCGCCAGGACATGTGGAAGCTCGTGCGTCGCCTCAGGGATGACGG
>NZ_JBFRDR010000215.1:0-438 GCF_052113885.1 Lysobacter sp. TAB13
CGCCATTGGCGTGAAAATCAAGATTACGCCAATCGCAGCACGGGTGCGGTGATGCGAACAACCTTCTCGATGGTGGCCTGCATGGCTTCCCCCAGACCGCAACGCAGAACGGTGAGCTTAGGGTCTGCCAGCACAGGGGCAAGCGTGGTAGCGGTCTCAAATGACGCTCGAGCAATTTACCGCAGACTTGAACGCCTCGAAGTTTTGGAAGGAGTTCACCTTCTCCCAGACCACGTTCTCGCCGCGCCCGAAGGAGCAGGTCGAACTGGCTGATGGCATCGTTAGTATCGGTCGACTCGCTTATGTTCTCCAGCTCAAGGAGCGCACCGAAGCAACTGACAATCCGGGGGCGGAGAGGCAGTGGTTCAAGAGCAAGGTGTTGCGCAAGGCGACCAAGCAGATTCGGGATTCTGTCGGGTATCTCGCGGAACATGATAC
>NZ_JBFRDR010000216.1:0-438 GCF_052113885.1 Lysobacter sp. TAB13
GTGATATGTGCCACGAAATTGAAGGACCGCCATTTTGCGCTCCTCAAAAGAGGACGTGTGGCGGCCCATGACCTCTAAACCGTACCTGAGCCCAGAATATGTGTCGAGATCGCGCGTCCCAACTCCCGGCGAAAGCACACGCCAACTGAGGCGGGCCTCGGCTCGCAGATGTCCGCTTCCGAACAATTTTCCAGCGTCCGGTTACGGCGCTTGCACGCCCGCAGATATACGAGCTCGGTGACAGTTGCCGGCCCCGAAGTCGTCGAAGCTCACGAATTCTCGCCTCCGACAAATGATGTCGCGTTTGGCGGATCGCAAAATCGGCCATGGTTCAGGATGTTTTCAGCGAAGGCACGCCCCACCGGTCCGTCGCCAACTCGGGCTCGCCGCAGCCGGCAACGTTGCAGGTGATAGGCGCCGTCCGGTTCGGATTGAAGG
>NZ_JBFRDR010000217.1:0-438 GCF_052113885.1 Lysobacter sp. TAB13
GTCGAGCGGGTGCAGCCGCCCTGGATCACGTTGGCGACCTGCTTCAGCACCTCATCGCCGGCGAGATGGCCATAAGCATCATTGTAGCGCTTGAAGTGATCGACATCGATCATCAGGACAGACAGCGGATGCTGCGTGCGCAGGCAGCGTCTCCACTCCGCCGCAAGATACTCGTCGAAATAGCGGCGGTTACCSAGTCCGGTCAGCCCGTCGAYCCGCGTCAGGCGCTCGAGCTCGAGATTGACCCGCATCAGCTCGCGCTGGCTTTCGCGCAGCGCCCGATAGGCCTCGTCRCGCTGGACRTGATCGAGATAGGCGCGGGTGTGGTAGCGCACCCGCGCGATCAGCTCGAGCTTGTCGGGGAGCTTGACGAGATAGTCGTTCGCGCCCGCCTGGAAGGCATCGCTCTTGGTCGCGGGGTCTTCCTTGGTCGAGAGA
>NZ_JBFRDR010000218.1:0-437 GCF_052113885.1 Lysobacter sp. TAB13
GAATTGTTCGACGAGGCCGCGCGAGAGCTCGCGAATGTCGAGGCCCGACGCGCAATGAAGGAGGCCGCAGCTGCATTTCGGCAGGCGGAGCCCTTTCTCACCGGCCCGTAATGGGGCGCGCAGGAGGCCGCGTTGCGCTGGTTTCGCCTTGGGACCTGCGATGCCGCGTAGGCTCGGCGCTCATCCCGGTCAGGCCGCTTCAGCGGCACAGAGCCGGGATGTCGTCGTTAAACTTTCCCAGAGAGGTCGCGTTAAGCTGAGTGCTTCTTCACCCAGGCGACATAGGCATCCATCCAGCCTTGCAGAAAAGCCCGGCTGGATTCACCGATCTCGCCGCTCTCGGTGAACAACCCATCCTTGGCCTGGATGAAGATTTCCGGCTGTCCGAGTGTCGGCATGTCGAGATAGGCGAGGACATTGCGCAGATGCTGCTGCGC
>NZ_JBFRDR010000219.1:0-437 GCF_052113885.1 Lysobacter sp. TAB13
GAGCAGCCATAGCCCGGTCCGCGAGGCCTGGGCCTCATGCTCGGCGCCTGTCTGGTCCGATTGCGTCAGAGCAGCCATAGCCCGGTCCGCGAGGCCTGGGCCTCATGCTCGGCGCCTGTCTGGTCCGATTGCGTCATGACCGCGAGCATAGCCGCGCCAAGCTGAGGTCGGAAGCGGCAACCGTGACGCAGGGGAGAGAGATTGGAGCGGGCGATCGGGATCGAACCGGCGACATCGCGCTTGGGAAGCGCTGCTTAGACGTTGAATCTCTCCTACGTGCTCCCAGGCGGATAGGCCGACAGGATCGCCCGGCCGCGATAAAGCGCTCGATTCCCGTCGCATCTGTTGATGGACGGTCCTGGATCATCTACCCGAAGCCGAGTGTAGCGCGATGTCATCCGGAATGCCGCGCAATGCCCGTCAGGGCTGGTCTGGGG
>NZ_JBFRDR010000220.1:0-436 GCF_052113885.1 Lysobacter sp. TAB13
GGCTAATTCCTAGACCAACGAATGCGACGGCTGAGAACACAGCCAGTTGGTCAATTCTCGACAGCATGCAAAGGCTCCTCAATATGCAGTCTTCGAGGGCCACCCTGCGGATGGCCGATCAGTTCAATGGCGATGAAAGGGATCCGCGCGGTGTGGCTTGGAGCCATGTGCGATGAGGCTCACCTGCACGTGATGGCCGAAGGGCATGCAAGCGCCGGCTGTGCGAATAGGAAGCCCTGGATCAGGCTCACGCCGAGCTGAGAGAGCAGCGAAAATTCGGCATCGGTCTCAACGCCCTCGGCGATGACTGTTCACCCGGCGGACTGAGAACGATCGATGAGGCACTCCGATCAAGGTGACGAACTCTGTTGGGGGTGATTTGGTGCATAGACAGGCGTCAGTCTTGCCATTTCGCGCCAATCRCGACCGGCTATTC
>NZ_JBFRDR010000221.1:0-436 GCF_052113885.1 Lysobacter sp. TAB13
CGTCTTCACGATGCAGGAAATGGCGCAGGACCCGATCTATCGCGACTTCTTCATCCCGCGCGGCTATGGTTTCGGCGTCGCGACCGCGATCGAGGTTCCAAGCGGCGACACCATCATCGTCCATGCCGAACGCGACTATGCGTCGGGGCCCGTCGGCCGCGATCTCGTCGCGCAGGTCGATCGCACACGGTCCCATTTTGCTCGCGCCGGCATCCTGGCAGCGCGGCTCGACATGGAGCGTGCCCGCACCGTTGCGCACGCGCTCGAGATGATCGGCCTCCCTGCGGCCGTGCTCGGATGGCGCGGAAAGGCCCTCGCTGCGAATTCGCTCCTCGTCAGGCTGATGCCGGATGTCGCGCAGGACCGCCCATCCCGGCTCGGGCTCGCCAATCCTTCTGCGGACCGCTTGCTTCTCCAGGCCTTCGCAGCCCTGGGC
>NZ_JBFRDR010000222.1:0-436 GCF_052113885.1 Lysobacter sp. TAB13
GCGTCTCGGCGATGCCGCCGATCGGCGAGCCGGCGATGCGCCGGCGGCCGAGCAGGAGCGGCACGGTCGAGGGCTCCGCGAGCGGCCCGACCTGGCCGACCAGGACAAGCGTCGCATCGACATCGAGCAGCGACAGATAGGGATTGATATCGTGCTTGACCGGCACGGTATCGATGATCAGGTCAAAACCGTTCGCGGCCCCGGCCATGGCCTCGGCATCGCTGGAGACCAGCAACCGGTCGGCGCCGAGCGCCAGCGCATCGGCCAGCTTGTCTGCCGTACGGCTCATCACCGTGACATCGGCGCCGAGCGCAGCCGCGAGCTTCACCGCCATATGGCCGAGGCCGCCGAGACCAACCACGCCGACGCGGCTGCCCGGTCCGACATTCCAGGTGCGCAGCGGCGAATAGGTGGTGATGCCGGCGCAGAGCAGCGG
>NZ_JBFRDR010000223.1:0-436 GCF_052113885.1 Lysobacter sp. TAB13
GGCCAATACGCTCGTCGTCTCCGTCGTCGTGACGGTGATCCAGCTCTTCACCGGGCTGCTGGCGGCCTATGCCTTCGCGCGCTGGCGCTTCCCGGGCGATCGTCTCGTTTACGCTCTGATCGCGCTGACCTGGCTCGTGCCGTTCCAGGTCGTGATGATCCCGAACTACCTGCTGATTGCGCGGATGGGTCTGCTCGACAGCGTCGCCGCACAGATCCTGCCGAACTTCGCCTCCGCGCTCGCGATCCTGCTGCTGGCCCAGACCATGCGGAGCTTTCCGAAAGAGGTGTTGGAGGCGGCCCGAATGGATGGCGCCGGGCACTGGCGAGTGCTGTGGGAGGTGGTCATGCCCAGCTTGCGCGGGACGCTCGCCTCGCTCGCCATCCTGATCTTCATCTCGACATGGAACGAGTATTTCTGGCCGCTGCTGCTGAGC
>NZ_JBFRDR010000224.1:0-436 GCF_052113885.1 Lysobacter sp. TAB13
TTGTGATCCCAGCCACCAAACGAAGCGCCGTCGACTTTCTCGGGGTCGGCGACCTCGGCGGCAGATGGAACGCCCACTGTGGCCTTCTGACCTCTCGCCCCGTCGCCGCCAGCCGCCCGATCCCGGCCGTCTGGCCAAGCAATGCTGACAAGCTCGCCATTGCGATCGAACCGAACAACATGGCGGCACTGCGCGGCTCCGCGGCGTTCGCAGGCAAGACCATGCAGATGAAGGATCATCTGATAGCCGTTTTTCACGGTCTCCTGAATTTCAGCGGCGCGTACCTGTGAATCGGTCACTTTGTAAGTGCCGCTCGCATTCGAAATGGCCCACCTCACGCTATGTCCGATTGACCCGGAAGCATACGAAGCCGAACCATGGCAAGTCGCCCGTGACGACGACATAAAGATGTCTGCACGACCATCACCATTAACAT
>NZ_JBFRDR010000225.1:0-435 GCF_052113885.1 Lysobacter sp. TAB13
GGACCGCCGTCATGGGCTTCCTCGACGGCACCTTCACGAAGCCGATGGCGCTGCCCAATGGCGTGGTCATCCAGCCGACCGGCAAGGCCTATCACCTTCCGATGACGACCCTTGGGCACTGGAACAAGCAGGGCACCATGGATGAGGAATATCTGTTCTGGGACAACGCCACGCTGATGCAGAAGATTGGGGCGGCCAAGTCGTTATGAGAAGGGCATATCGATGTGCAAGGCACGGATGACGAAGTGCCTTGCCCTTCCGATGTAGCTGTCGGCGGTCTTGTCGTATCGGGTGGCCAGTCTGCGGCTGTGCTTGAGTTTTGAGAAGCATCGCTTGGTGAGATTGCGAAGGGCGCAGAGGTTGCCGTCGATGATCGGCTGGACTTGCGGTTGCGCTTGGACGGGATGACGGCGGCGATGCCGCGATCATCCAGGT
>NZ_JBFRDR010000226.1:0-434 GCF_052113885.1 Lysobacter sp. TAB13
GCAAGGGTCACTTCCAGCCCATCGAGGATCCAGGTGATCCCGAGCGCCACCACGACCAGCGTGTGAAAGCGCGACCAGGGCAGGCGATCGAGCCTGGCTGGGATGTCCGTCGCGATGACCGCGGGCAGAGCCGCATGGTGCGGCGGCATGACGCTCCTCCCTCATCGTCTGGCGTGCCGTCATGGCTTCGCCTCATGTGAAGAAGGCGGTGCCTTCCGACACCGCCTTCCCGAAATCCAGCGTCTCAGCGCACGATCACATTTCGGCGCACCACCACGGGACGGCGATAGCGCGGGGCGGGGCGGCGCACGACGACGCGCTCGCGCACCACAACCGGACGCCGGTAGGCTGGACGCGGCCGCCGGACGACGGTGCGTTCGCGGACCACCACCTGAGTGAAATCGGCATCGGTACGGTCAAGCGCGGCCTTGGCT
>NZ_JBFRDR010000227.1:0-434 GCF_052113885.1 Lysobacter sp. TAB13
TCGGTGATCTCAGCCATGAATCTCACTCCATTTGGTCAGGAAGGCCGTCTGCTGCCCGGATACGAGTTTCAGCGCCTTCCGGACTTCCTCACGGTTTGCTCCAAAGGTCGAGACGAGTTCAGGGTTGCCTGCCGGGCCGAGCAAATTGACCTTCGTCTCGCCAGCACCGAACCCATCATACGGGAAAGCTCATGGTCGTCGGGGAAGATCACGACGCGAAGGCCATATGCGCGATATATGGGGACCACGCAGATAACCTATCAAGATGGGTTCTTCAATGGTGAGCTACGGTTGGCCGAACCGCCATAAAGAAACCCCTCCTGACGAGGCCGGGGGCCTCTGGGCGAGGCTGAGCGATCGCTGGCTGCTCTCGAATCCTCGGCCCTTTTAGTCCATCAATGCCTTCGTGGGCATGCGCACACGATGTTCTGGAC
>NZ_JBFRDR010000228.1:0-432 GCF_052113885.1 Lysobacter sp. TAB13
CGCCACGCTCGGGTTGAAGGGCGGCGACCAGGTGAACTTCTGAGGCGCGCCATGGCCGGAAAACCCAATCCGATCGACGGTTTCACGGTCGATCCCCCGGCGATCGTCCATGTCGGCGAGGGCCTGCAGCGCCCTGAATGCATCCTGGCCGAGCGCGACGGCACGCTCTGGTCGGCCGATGCGCGCGGCGGGGTCGTGCGCATCGCCCCGGACGGACGCCAGCAACTGATCGTGCAGCAGGCGAGCCGCGGCTTTGCCGAGGCCGGAAACGACGCGGACCGCTTCGTTGCCGGCACCTTGCCGAACGGGCTCGCCTTCGCCCGCAATGGCGACATCCTGATCTCGAATTTCGGGACAGACCGGCTCGAGATCATGACTCGGGACGGCGAGACGCGCGTCCTCATCGACAACATCGATGGCGAGCCGATCGGC
>NZ_JBFRDR010000229.1:0-432 GCF_052113885.1 Lysobacter sp. TAB13
ACCTATGCCTCGCCGGTGCTTGGCGATGCGATCGTCTCGGCCGTGGACGGAAAGCTGCAGGTGAAGCTCGACCGGACCGATCTCACGATGCTGCTCGAGGCGAACCGGGATGATCCCGGCCTGTTCCAGGCGCGGCTTGCGCCGAGCGGCGGCTACGCCCCGATCGTGGCGATCGTCGGCGACGCCCCGTTCGTGCAGATGCGGTTCGAGCGCGACATGGCCGGGCGGGTCACGCAGATGCGCTGGATCAATCCTGAATTGCCGCATGCCTTCGCGCGGCAGTCCGGACAATAGCGCGAGCAGGGGAGGTTCCGATGACGCGCTTTCACAGCCTGGCAAGGCCCGGCCTGGTTCTGACGCTGTTTGCTCTGACCTCGATCGCAGCGCTGCCGCCCACGGAAGCGGCGTCGATTGCCGCGCCGCCTCTTGTGC
>NZ_JBFRDR010000230.1:0-432 GCF_052113885.1 Lysobacter sp. TAB13
GAACCTGAGCATCACGCTGGGCGCGAGCGGCTCGATCTCCGGCGGTCTGGATGGCGGGGGCGCCCGCGGAAACGCTATCGCGCTGTCCGGCAACAGCAGCCTGACGGTCGCGACGGCCGGCACCGCCAATCTCACCGGCAACATCGCTCTCGGCGCCGGCACATTGACGCTTGACCAGAGCAACGGTGTCGACATCGCCATCGCCAATGCCATGACCGGCTCGGGCGCCCTCGCCAAGACCGGCTCCGGCACGGTCACCCTCTCCGGCAACAACGACTATTCGGGCGCAACCAACGTCTTGGGTGGGCGTCTGATCGCCGACTCTTCGACCGCATTCTCCGCGAACTCCCATTACGGGGTCGCGGCTGGGGCGACGATCGAAATTGCAAGTGCTGCCGGGTTCGGCGCCACGGTGGGTGCGCTGTCGGGAGC
>NZ_JBFRDR010000231.1:0-432 GCF_052113885.1 Lysobacter sp. TAB13
GTTGAACGCCTTTCTCGCCGGCGCGACCACTGCCGCGCTCGCGCTGATCGGTGGCTCGCAGGCGGTGGAGCCCGCCCAGTCCGCAACGGACGCAGGGCTGACGGCTGCGCGTGCGAGCTATCGGCGTCCCAGTGCCGTGCCGTTCCCTGCCTCGAACCCGCTCACCCCCGCCAAGCTTGAACTCGGGCGGCGCCTGTTCGGCGATCCGACCCTGTCCTCGAACGGCACGGTCTCCTGCGCGACCTGCCATGACCCCGCGCTCGGCTTCACCGATGGCGTGGCGATCTGGAAGGGCGTGGCGCGGGTGCCGCTGGTCCGGCATACGCCGCATCTGTGGAATCTCGCCTGGGGCGCAGCCTTTTTCTGGGACGGGCGGGCGCGCACGATCGAGGAGCAGGTGCACGGCCCGATCGAGAACCCGCTGGAGATGGC
>NZ_JBFRDR010000232.1:0-432 GCF_052113885.1 Lysobacter sp. TAB13
CCGCTATGTCGATGTGTCGGACCTGAAGACCGTGCTGGCCTATCTGGACGAATGGCACCATCAGAACGCTGCCTGAGGCAGAACCGATGCAGGCGCCCTCCTCTCGCCTCAGCCGTCGACTGTCAGGCTCATGCCGTCGAAGGCGACATCGATGCCCGGCGGCAAGCGCTTGGACAGGCTCTCATAGTCCAGGTCGATATGAAGGTTGGTAAGCACCGCACGCCGGGGGGCGAGTTCGGCGATTGCCTCCAGCGCCTGCGACAGGCTGAAATGACTCGGGTGCGGCGTCTCGCGCAGGCAGTCGAGGATCAGCACATCGAGGCCGGCCAGGGCGGCCCTGGCCTCGGGCGGCATCAGGCTGACATCGGGCACATAGCCGAGATCAGCAAAGCGGAAACCGAGGGCCTCGTAACCCGGCCCGTGCTCCAGGGT
>NZ_JBFRDR010000233.1:0-431 GCF_052113885.1 Lysobacter sp. TAB13
CGATTGTCTTCGGCGCGATCATCGGCACGTTCTGCGCCGTCGGCCGCAACAGCGGAAACCGCCTGATCGCCAGGGCCTGCACGCTCTATGTCGAGGCGATCCGCAATACGCCGCTGCTGGTCCAGATCTTCCTTGTCTATTTCGGCCTCGCCAGCATCGGCTTCAAGTTCTCGGCCTTCTCCGTCGCGGCGACCGCGCTGGCGATCAATGTCGGCGCCTATACCGCCGAAATCATGCGCGCAGGCTTCGAGTCCATCCCCACCGGCCAGATCGAGGCGGCCGAGGGCCTCGCCCTCTCGCGCTTCCAGATCTACTGGCACGTCATCCTGCTGCCGGCCACCGAGAAGGTCTATCCCGCGCTGACCAGCCAGTTCGTGCTGCTGATGCTGGCCTCGTCCGTGACCTCGCAGATCTCTGCGGAGGAGCTGACC
>NZ_JBFRDR010000234.1:0-430 GCF_052113885.1 Lysobacter sp. TAB13
GGCCGCGGCCGCGACTGGGGCTCACTGATGGCGGGCGTGATCATCGCGACAATCCCGCCGGTGGTGGTCTTCCTTCTGTTCAGAAAATTCCTGATCGGTGGTTTCGCCGACGGGTCCGTCAAAGGCTGAAACGCATGACCCAGACACGGTCGAATACGGCGCAATCCGTCCGGTTCCAGAATGTGGGGAAAAGCTACGGCGCCGGCTGGGCGGTTTCGGGCATCAACATCTCAATCGAGCCCGGGCAGTTCGTCACGCTGCTCGGCCCCTCAGGCTGCGGCAAGAGCACGACACTGATCGCCGGTCTGGAAACGCCGACGGAAGGGCGGATCATGATTGGGGACCGCGACGTCACCACGATGAAACCAGCCGATCGCGACATCGCCATCGCCATGGTGTTCCAGTCCTAYGCGCTCTAYCCGCAYATGAC
>NZ_JBFRDR010000235.1:0-428 GCF_052113885.1 Lysobacter sp. TAB13
GTTTCCTGTCGTCGCCAGCAGGTTAGTATGTGGAAATCCAAAGGCTGCGATGCCTTCCCCCAACCGGACACTGGCTCGAATGGGGAGTGTGCGCTCCACGGGCCCCGCCACCTTTAACACCGCGAGGTCGTTTATCGCGTCCCGTGCGAGCACCTGAGCGGGACCGGGTTTCCTGTCGTCGCCAGCAGGTTAGTATGTGGAAATCCAAAGGCTGCGATGCCTTCCCCCAACCGGACACTGGCTCGAATGGGGAGTGTGCGCTCCACGGGCCCCGCCACCTTTAACACCGCGAGGTCGTTTATCGCGTCCCGTGCGAGCACCTGAGCGGGACCGGGAGTGCCACCGTCCGGCCGCGCTGTGATGGTCGTGCACTCCTTGATGACATGGGCATTGGTGAGAATGTGCCCAGCCTTCGAGACGAAGAAACC
>NZ_JBFRDR010000236.1:0-428 GCF_052113885.1 Lysobacter sp. TAB13
CCGGTGATCGTCGTCGGACCCGTTGCCGTCAACGGGAAGTCGTTGATCGTCGCGGTGCCGCCGTTGTCGTTGGTCACCGTCTTGACCAGGGTCAGCGTCGCCGCCTGGTCGTCGTTGACGATGGTGCAGGTCGCGTTCTGGCCGCCGGCCAGCACCAGGCTGTCGCCGGTCAAAGTGCCGGCGGTGCAACTCCACGCGCCGGCCGTGTAGCCGGCCACATTGGTTTCACTCAGCACATAGGTGCCGGCACCGACCGCAGCGTTCGTCACCGTCGCGGTGCCGCTGACACCGGTGATCGTCGTCGGACCCGTTGCCGTCAACGGGAAGTCGTTGATCGTCGCGGTGCCGCCGTTGTCGTTGGTCACCGTCTTGACCAGGGTCAGCGTCGCCGCCTGGTCGTCGTTGACGATGGTGCAGGTCGCGTTCTG
>NZ_JBFRDR010000237.1:0-428 GCF_052113885.1 Lysobacter sp. TAB13
GCAGCATGGGAAGGAAATTCCGAGCACCCCCAATCTGTTCCTCAGAGCGCGAACTCTGCGGAACAAACGCGATGCGAGGGCGGGTGAAGGCAGTTGGTGGATGACGACCTGCACACGAGCTTGCGGGGGCTCTGGGGCCGACGCGCCCGCCCCTAGGCTCACGGCAGGATCGCGATCCGGGCGAGCAACTTGACCAGTTCGGCCTGACGCTTGGTATTGGTCTTGGCGAATAGCGCCGCCAGTTGCGATCGCACGGTGGAGGGCCCGACGTGGGTGTTGCGGGCGACATCGGGGCTCGCCGGTTGACAGATGAAGCGCTAGCCGGGTCTCCGCCACGATCAGACCAAACATGCGCTGAAGCACAAATGGATTGGGCTGAAGCCGAGCGTCCAGATCGACCAGCATGACCACGCTGGTTCCCTGCGGGA
>NZ_JBFRDR010000238.1:0-427 GCF_052113885.1 Lysobacter sp. TAB13
ATCGTGACCAACGCGCCCGAGACCGCCGTCATCGACTTCAATCTGCGGCGCTCGCCAATGAACAACGTCAAGGTCCGGCAGGCGCTGTTCCACGCCATCGATCGCCAGCGGATCGTAAGGGATGTCTACCAGGGGCTGGCCGAGACCGCCAAGAACGCCATCCCGACGCAGTTCAAGAACCTGCACGATACGTCGGTCAACTATGACACGATGTATGCCTATGATCCGAAGCGAGCCGCCCAATTGCTCGACGAGGCCGGATTTCCGCTGAAGGACGGCAAGCGCTTCGCGCTCGAGTTGGCCGTGATCTCGGCCGCTCCCTATGACGCAGTGGCGCAGGTCGTGCAGGCGCAGTGGACAGCGCTCGGCATCGACGTGAAGCTCAGCGCGCTCGATCAGCAGATCTGGACCAACAAGGTCTATACGC
>NZ_JBFRDR010000239.1:0-426 GCF_052113885.1 Lysobacter sp. TAB13
ATGCCGGCAAGCTGGTCTGGAACCGGGTTCGGATGGTCAAGGACCCGTCGACGGGCAAGCGCATCTCGCGCGTCAATCCGGAGAGCGAATGGCAGGAACAGGATGCGTCGCATCTCGCCATCGTCGATGCTGAGACGTTTGTGGCCGCCCAGGACCGGCGCGGCGAGCGCGTGACGCTTCCGCCGCGCGACCGCGCCAGGCCGCGCCATCTGCTCTCCGGACTGCTCCGCTGCGGATCATGCGGCGCCGGCATGTCGGTGAAAGATCGCCATCGCGGCCGGATCAGAATCCGCTGCACGCAGGCGCAGGAGGCGAGGAGCTGCGAGAATGGCCGGGCCTATCAGCTCGATGGCATCGAGGCCGCTGTGGTCGGCGGGTTGCGCGAGCGCATGGCCGATCGCCCGGCGATCGAGCTCTATGTCCGGA
>NZ_JBFRDR010000240.1:0-425 GCF_052113885.1 Lysobacter sp. TAB13
ACTCGCTGCCAAGTGCGAGATAGAGCTGTTCGGTCGGCACCGTGCGGGTCGCGACCAGGGTCGCTGCGGCCGCAAGGGCGATCAGCATGTCGTCGATCGCCGTCATCGTCCAGCCGATGGTGGCCAGGGAGAAGACGATCAGCACGATCCTGGCATCCGCTGCCAATGGGACTCCGAACCAGATCGACGATGCCGCAGCCGAGGCGAGGGCTATGGCGGCGAAACGGACCAATGTTCCGGGCGCGCTGTGGGGAGCGACGGGGGCACCGGCATGTCGGGACGGCTGAGCCGGCGCGATCATGACGGGAGGAGGAGGGAGGAGGTTGCTCATATCGAGAGAAACGAGCGAGAACGCGTCTTATTCCCTCAGCTCGGCGCTGCAGTTCTCAACCCAGCCGGCGTGGCGGAGGTGACCCTGCATAGAG
>NZ_JBFRDR010000241.1:0-425 GCF_052113885.1 Lysobacter sp. TAB13
GCCCGAAACCGTACTGCGCCGCCGGAGGTCGGATTGGGACGGCGGCTTCTTGATTTCCAACGGAGCCTTGGCATTTTCGTGCGCCGAGCCCGGCCCGCCTTGCCGAATACTGGAGGGCGTCTTGGTCGAGGTGGACATCGCTTCCTCCTATCGATCCTGCTGGTAACCTTGGTTGGTTGTGTTCTGCCGAATATTGGCGTGCCGACCGGTCTTGTCGGAGCCTTCCTGGGACCGCTCCTTCGCCTGGTTGACCGGCTCGGTGGCGTTGCCGCCGGGGCCCTTGTCGCTGCGGTTTTCAGGGGGTACGGGTAAAGTCTTGGTGGTCATGTCGAAACTCCTCGCAAACGACGCACTCCCTTCAGGATACGACTCCGGAAAGATCAGACCGGCTGGGGTGCGGCGCCTCATCGAAGCGTGTGCGGCCC
>NZ_JBFRDR010000242.1:0-425 GCF_052113885.1 Lysobacter sp. TAB13
GAATAGGGTGACGCGAACTCGTACCAGAAGTCGAGGACGGGACGATTCGGCATTCAGCCTCCAGGTCGGTCATCGGTTTGAGTCGCGCTCGGGAAGCTTCGACCTGTCGCGGCGCGACTGCAAGCACGCAGGACGCGTGTTGCACAATCGGCATCGTTGATACCGACCCATCACGGGATGACGTTTGATCGATCAGAAGGTTCCGATTGCGTCGTCCCGAGGGCTGCGATAGTGCGCCATTGAGCCGAAAACAGGGCCATCCACAGTCGAAGCGTCCCCCGGCATGGAAACATGCCGTCAGAGCAGGAAGATCATCGATGTCCGACAAGCGCGTGAAGAAGGTCGTGCTCGCCTATTCCGGCGGCCTTGACACCTCGATCATCCTGAAATGGCTGCAAACCACCTATGAATGCGAGGTGGTGACC
>NZ_JBFRDR010000243.1:0-424 GCF_052113885.1 Lysobacter sp. TAB13
GGGGCGGCGCTCCAGCAAATGGCCAATGCCGAGCAGTTCGAGCACGTTCGCAATCTCGGTGCCGTCATGGCCCTGGTGCCGGGCGAACCAGCGGCCGAAGAGCAGGTTCTGGTGGACGGTGAGATGCGGGAACAGCCGCGCTCCCGCGCGCAGGCCGGGGCGGGCCGAACAGCAGGTTCTGCCGGACGGTGAGATGCGGGAAMAGCCGCGCTCCCGCGCGCAGGCCGGGGCGTGAGACAAAGAGGCGGCCTGCCTGGGTCGACAGCGTTGCCAGGTGATGGACAGGGTCGAGAGCCGTGACCTCGGCGTCGAGAACGGCGCTCGCCTCCGGCGCTCCAGGCAACATTGCGACATCGAGCCGCGACATCACCTCTGCCGTCGGACCCGACGCTTTGACCAGGCCCTGGTCGACGATGACCAGGTT
>NZ_JBFRDR010000244.1:0-423 GCF_052113885.1 Lysobacter sp. TAB13
TCTCGACGAAGACCGGATACAGATCGGGAAGCACCTTGGTCTTGAAGTCGTCCGACAGCAGAGCGTCGAGATCGGCCAGCGCGCCGCGCTGCTGGACGAGATCGAGAAAGGTGTCACGCATCCAGATCACGTCGGGCGCGCGGTTCTGAGCCGAGGCGGCGACAAATTTCACCTCGAGTTCCTGGAAGGGCTGGGCCTCGATCCTGACATCGACGCCGGGGTGCGTGGCCTTGAAGCGCTTGATGATCTCGCGCAGCACGACCTCGCGCGGCGACTGCCCGTCTGCTCCCAGAAAGGTCCAGACCCGGACCGTCCCCGACAGGCCCTGTGCAGCTGCCTGCTTCGGCAAAGCCGCAAGCGCAAGCCCCGCGGCGCTGGCGCGCAGCACCGACCTTCTGTCAAAGATCATTGATTTCATAAGAC
>NZ_JBFRDR010000245.1:0-423 GCF_052113885.1 Lysobacter sp. TAB13
CCGTTGAACCCATCCGCGATCGCGGAGCAGGACGGACAGCCCGCCTTGTAGTCGGGCCCGAACATGAAGTGATAGACGAGGAGCTGCGAACGTCCTCCGAACAGGTCGGCCAGCGCGACGCCGCCCTCATCGGTCTCGAAGCGGTACTCCTTGTCGACCTGCACCCAGGGCAGTTCCTGGCGCCGCCGCGCCAGATCGTCACTGCGCCGTGTCAGCTCCTTCTCGTCCTCGAGCAGCCTCAGCCGCGCGGCCAGCCACTCTTCACGCGTTCCCGTGATGTGTATCGTCATTGTCGTCGATCCTGTCGTCGGGTGACCTTCGCCACTCGCCCCGTTTGCGAAGCGGCGGGTGGTTGGCGGTGATGAGATTGATAGGGACAGGGTATCGAGGGGTGGGAGTGACAAGTGTGGCGGGATTCCGATG
>NZ_JBFRDR010000246.1:0-422 GCF_052113885.1 Lysobacter sp. TAB13
TCGGGGGCCGGCGCGAGCTTGACCTCGCCGCTGTCGGGAATCGTGATGACGATCGCACCGGGAACATCTGCCCCCGGGCGCACGACGGTCACCCCCGATTCGGTTTCAAGCTGGCGCGCAGTGGACGGGGAGCGCGGATCTCTGACATTGGGTTCGACCGCCGGTGCAGCCGCGATCTCCCGTGAGGGCTGCCTGATCTCGATCGCGGCAGTCGCCATCGGCTCGCCCCCGTCGGGGTCACGACGGAACAGCAGGATGGCAATCACTGCAAGCGCCGTGCATCCCACCGCCCCGCTCAAGGCGAGCGACAGCAAGCGCGTCCACGGCTTGCCGTGGCGCACCGGGCGATCCTGCCCCAAGGGCCGGTCGAGCTCGGTAAGCGGCGTTCCGGCCAAGGGCAGCCGTCCTCAGCTGTTCGAAAC
>NZ_JBFRDR010000247.1:0-421 GCF_052113885.1 Lysobacter sp. TAB13
CAACCGGAATGAGCCTGTCAGCGCCCAGCAGCCGCCCCGTCTCCGAAACGATCCTCAAAGCGATCGCCGCGGCCTCGCCATGGCCTCCTGCGAGGATGTGCCTCTCGACATCCGTCAGTTGCATCGCGCAAAGTCCCTGTGGTTCGGAAGGCCTATAAGGTTCGAGATGCGGCGGCAGACGCGGCTCGAACCGATAGAATTTGTTTCCTATACGAACCAAACAGTCAAGTGACTGACACGGACCTGCAAAGGCGCGGGTGCTGTACCTTAAGCGGCGCCAGGCGCTTCGCCAGACAATGCCTGCGACTGCTTCAACGATTCCTGGGACGAGCCGGTTACGATCCAGAACACAGTCGCTTCCGGACAGTTATGCGCGACGAGGCTATGGCCCATTCGGCTATCCAAATAGACCGTATCGCCT
>NZ_JBFRDR010000248.1:0-421 GCF_052113885.1 Lysobacter sp. TAB13
ACAATGAAGTCGCCGATGGAAGCCGGGAATTGGTTCGGCAGGCCATACCGCCCTTGCATCGACTTTGGTTGTAAGCCCTATTTCCGCAAGCTGCGGCATTCCGCCGCGCTCTGTGGCACTTACTCGCGAAGGTCTGCTCCATGCTGAACTCGCCCGCCCTTTCCGACGGCGCCAAGCTCGTCGGCCGCATCCTGCTTGCCCTGATGTTCGTGCTTGCTGGCTACTCCAAGATCAGCGGCTATGCCGGTACACAGCAGTACATGGCCTCGGCTGGCGTGCCCGCCATTCTGCTGCCTCTCGTGATCGCGGTCGAGCTTCTGGGCGGCCTGATGGTCGTTCTCGGCTGGAAGACGCGCCTTGCTGCGCTTGCCCTCGCCGGCTTCACTCTGGCTGCGACGCTGCTGTTCCACATGAACTGGGC
>NZ_JBFRDR010000249.1:0-421 GCF_052113885.1 Lysobacter sp. TAB13
GCGCAATCCGGGCCGGGCCCGACGGTGCACCCGATGACCGATCCGACGACCAAATATCCCAAGCCGCCCTTCGCGAAGCAGTCTCAGCCCTGGCCGGGATTGGCGAGAAAAATGAACCCGCGGCCCGATCACGGCGAGAAGAGCTACAAGGGCTCCGGCCGCCTCATTGGCAGAAAGGCGCTGATCACCGGCGGCGATTCCGGCATGGGGCGGGCTGCTGCCATCGCATACGCTCGCGAAGGCGCGGATGTCGCAATCAACTATCACCCCGACGAGGAGCCTGACGCGCGCGAGGTGATCGAGTTGATCAAAGCGGAAGGCCGAATGGCGATCGCCCTTCCGGGAGATCTCCGTAGTGCGGAATTCTGCGCCAAGCTGGTTGGCGACGCAGTCGCTGCGCTTGGCGGCCTCGATATCGTCG
>NZ_JBFRDR010000250.1:0-420 GCF_052113885.1 Lysobacter sp. TAB13
GCAATATGCCTATGAAGACAGGATCGCGGCGTTGCGCGCCGATATCGACCGCCTCGCCAGCCGCGCCCTGCTCGATCAGGATGGCGTCGAGGCTCGTGTCGACGAACTGGCCACGCGTCAGGCCGAGCTGGAGAGCAAGCAGGCCCTGGTCGCTGCCGTCACCGAAACGCTGCAGGCCGGCGGCATTGCATCGCCTGCAAAGGTTCCGCTGCGTTCACGCCTGATCAAGGCGGAGGAGCCGATCCGCGCCTCCAGCGTCTCAAGCTTCGCGCCGATCACCTCAAGCAAGCCGATGCCCGCTCCCGACGTTCCCGGGCTCCGCAGCTCGGAAGAGCACAAGAGCCTACCATGGCAATCGGGCGAGACGGAGGAAGCTCCGCAAGCGCCCGCGCAACGCGTCGCGGAATCGCTGACCAGGCT
>NZ_JBFRDR010000251.1:0-420 GCF_052113885.1 Lysobacter sp. TAB13
ACGTTCGAGTCGGAAATAGTGAGACAACGTGACTAATGGGCGTTTTTTGCCGTCGCCATCGTGGCAGCGAGCAAAATCAGCCGCTTAGGGGAGATCCACCTATCCTCGACGATTCCGTCTCACCAAAAGTGCTCTGAAAAAGCCCATTAACGCGGCCGAGTCTCACTAATTCCGGTTAGCTGACACCAGTCCAGCGATCTCGGCCGAGCGACAGACATCCATTTCGCATCATGGCGATAATGAATGATAATGCAACATTATCGTTCATTTTGATGAGGCGACGAGCGCGGCGCTTAATGGCGATTTACATGGCGGTAAGCGCCGCTKCTCGCTATGCTGCTGGCATGCTTCGCCGCGCCGCATCCCTGGCTCCGTCACCTGCGTCCGTCCGGCCGRTKCCCGGCTGGGTRCGGACAAAAT
>NZ_JBFRDR010000252.1:0-418 GCF_052113885.1 Lysobacter sp. TAB13
GGCGCTGAGCGTTGCGGACGGCAGCGGTATGACGGCGGCGGGGCCGAGCCTGACCTTTCGAACCGGCCGGCGTCCTGACATGACGCCGGCTGCAAGCCTGCGCGGATATCATGGCGCGGCATTGTCGCAGAAGCGGGCTGAGCTGCGCTCGTCCACGGCCATCGCCAGAGCCCTGGCCGGGGGCGTCATGCTCGGCGCCATCCTGATCGGCRCATCTCCGGCCGCAGCCCAGTCGCTGGGCGGCGGCGGCGCGGGCGGCCGCCATGGCGTCAGCAAGCCTGTCGCTGGCGGAGCGGGCGCCGGCTCGGGATTGTTCGCGGGCGGGGGAGGCGGCGGCGGCGGCGGCCGGCACGGCGACAAGCGCAGCGGTACTGCCAACGGCGGCCTGGGCGGAGCCGGGGGTAGCGGCGCGCATGCC
>NZ_JBFRDR010000253.1:0-418 GCF_052113885.1 Lysobacter sp. TAB13
ACGCGGAACATGGCCGGCTGCGATCCCGCCGTGCGGATGGTCGTGCCGAGGCAGGAGATCGCGACGTCGATGCCTTCGGGCGCGAAAGGCCTCAGGACGGTCTCGGGCGCTTCGCAAAGCTGTTCGAAATCGACCTCGTGCCCGGGCGCAGACGCGCCCCGCCGCACGAGGCTGACGAGATCGATGTCGGGGCGTGCCGCGAGCCGGGCGCGGACGAGGCTGCCGACCAGCCCGGTACTGCCGGCGAGGAGGACGCGCTGGGTCATAGCGGGGAAGGCTTGGTCACGGAAGGCTTGGTCACGGGAAGACATGGGCAGGAAAGACATGGGCAGGGGGCTCCTGGCTCAAGGCGACCATGGCCATTATTCCGAGCGTCGGTCAAAGAGGGTGGTGGCGGGCGGGGCTTCGAGCTTGGGGG
>NZ_JBFRDR010000254.1:0-418 GCF_052113885.1 Lysobacter sp. TAB13
CTCCTGGAACGTGCGCAGCGTCGTACCTCCGGGGGTCTTGGCCGCAAAAGCCTTGCCGGTTTCAATGGCGGCCCGCCTGATCGCCGTGTCGAGAATAGATTGCGCCAGCTCTTCGCCCAGCTTTTCACGCATGACCTCGTAGATCGGGGCGATGATGCCGGCCTCGATCTTGCGACGTGCGAGAATTCCGATCTCGCCATCGATCGCACTGCGCGAACTGGCATCAGAGTCCTTGTCCATCATGGTGTTCCCTTGGATTGCCGGGGCGTCGACACCGCGCTCGCACGACGGGCCTGCTGCTGGCGCGATGATGTCATGCGAGGCCAGCTCGGCCGCAGCAAATGACAGCGTCACATCTTGGCTCCGCGGACGGAAATGACAAGGTTCTCCGTGGGCAGCCGGCATCACAGCCTGGCAT
>NZ_JBFRDR010000255.1:0-418 GCF_052113885.1 Lysobacter sp. TAB13
GGCCAGTTCGGCGTCGGCTTCTACTCGGCCTTCATGGTCGCGGACAAGGTCGAGGTCGTCAGCCGCCGCGCCGGCAGCGACGAGGCCTGGCTCTGGTCATCGGACGGCAAGGGCGAATTCACCGTCGCCCCCGTCGCGCTGGACGCTGGAGCGCATCGTCAGGGATCAGTCCGGCCATGTGCCGGTGCCGATCTCGCTGATCGAGAAGCCGGGCGCGGAGGCAACCACGCTGGCCGACGGCGCGGCGCTCTGGGCCAAGCCCAAGAGCGAGATCAGTGCGCAGGACTACACGGATTTCTATCGCAGCGTCGCCGCGCAATACGACGAGCCGAGCGCGACGATCCATTTCCGGGCCGAGGGCCGCCACGAATACACCGCGCTGCTCTTCGTGCCGGGCGGGCGCCCCTTCGACCTGTTC
>NZ_JBFRDR010000256.1:0-418 GCF_052113885.1 Lysobacter sp. TAB13
CGGTGACGCTGATCGACAAGGGCCTGCCCGGCGCCGAGACCAGCCACGGCAATGCCGGCCTGATCGAGCGCTCTTCGGTGATTCCCTATGCCTTCCCGCGCGACCTCTCCACGATCCTGGCCTATGCCTCGAACCGCTCGGTCGCGGTGCGCTACCGGCCGGATTTCCTGGCGCAGATCCTGCCCTGGCTCGCCCGCTACTGGTGGCATTCGGCAAGCGAGCGACTGAATCGCGCGGCCCAGGAGATGCTGCCGCTGATCGAGCGCTGCATCGGCGAGCATGAGCATTTCGCGGGGCCGGCCGAGGTCGAGCCGCTGATGCGTCGCGAGGGCTGGATCGAGTATTACCGTTCGACTCGCAGCTTCGAACGCGCAGCCGAAGGCGCGGCCGAACTCGGTCCGTTCCGGCTGTCCTATGA
>NZ_JBFRDR010000257.1:0-417 GCF_052113885.1 Lysobacter sp. TAB13
AGCTCCCTCTCCGTCTACTATGACGAAGTCGCCCTGGAAGGTCTGCGACTCGCAGCCAGCGACGCGGCACGCGGCGTCCTTGATGCAACACGGCAGACACGGATCCTCGAAACGGTGCGTGAAGTCGTCGATGACCTCGCCGACCATGATGACCGCAATCCTGCAGTCGGAGAAATGACCAACGACCCCGAGGCAGAAGCAGCGATCGCTGAAACCGACGAGGCCGAAGGTTCAGCCGACCTGCCGATTCTGGCACCGGAAAACCTGGGTGAGGCTTTCCGAGGTGAGGACCGGGTGGTTTGCGTCGCCGCGCAGTCGGAGCTCGATGAAGCTGCTGCCCTGATGCTGACGCAGATCCTCGGCAAGCATGGGCTCACTGCCCGCGTGCTGCCTGCAGACACGCTCTCGACGAATAAC
>NZ_JBFRDR010000258.1:0-417 GCF_052113885.1 Lysobacter sp. TAB13
CCTTTTTGGCCGAGAGCCCGATCATCTTCAGGCCTTCGTCGACACGGGCCTGCTGCTCAGTCGCAGTGCGGAGCGTAGATCCGAAAGCATTGAACCCGCGCGCCGCAACCTCCGGCGCGATCGCGACATTGTTCATCGCCGTGAGGAACGCCAACGACGTGTCGAACTGGACGCCTGCAGCCTTGGCCGCTGCGCCAGCGCGCTGAAACATGTCGACGACGTCCATTTCCTTGGCCGCACCGGCGTCGGACAGGGCATTTACCTTATCGACGAAGAGCTCCAGCTCCTGGTTGCTCCAGCCGGTGGCTGCCCGGATCTTCGCCAGTGCGTTTCCGGCCTTGTCGGCCGAGACATCCCACGCCGTTGCCGCAGCGAGGTTGATCCGGACGAATTCCGGCATGTCCTGGAGGGCGACGC
>NZ_JBFRDR010000259.1:0-417 GCF_052113885.1 Lysobacter sp. TAB13
GCCAGAACACCTTGCGATCGCCGGCATTGCGCGTGAACAATGTGCCCTCGCCAAAGCGGAGGCCACCTACGAAAGCACCGGAGGCTTCCTGGCCGAGCACATAGCCATTGGGTTCGCCCCAGCGGCGAACGGCCTCCTCGATCGTCAGCGCAAGCCCACGCGAGACATTGCCAAAGAACTGATGACCGGAGCTGACGAGCTCGGTCTGAGAAAAGGACTGCGGATTCTGGCTCTGCGCCAGCACCGGCAGGCTGCTCAAGCCAAGGGTGGCCGAGACAACCGCACCGGCCAGAAGGGAACGGCGAGTGAGATCCATTGAGGAAACTCCGGGCTAGGCGTCGCATCCCGGCCGGGTGGCCGAATGCGCGGCGGGGCACGGCATCACGCGAATGCGTGACAATTCAGTAACCAGTTTGA
>NZ_JBFRDR010000260.1:0-416 GCF_052113885.1 Lysobacter sp. TAB13
CAATTGTTTATAATCAGGTAATCAAGTTGCGCCCTGAAAACTGGATACGAAAGATTAGGCTTGCTGAAGCCTTTTTAGCTGCTGTCTACCGGATGTATGGGTCACAGTAAACGTGTTTAGGATAAGCCCTCGACCGATTAGTATTCGTCAGCTACACACATTGCTGTGCTTCCACCCCGAACCTATCAACCTCGTCGTCTTCAAGGGGTCTTACATACTGGGAAATCTCATCTTGAGGGGGGCTTCATGCTTAGATGCTTTCAGCRCTTATCCCKTCCGYACWTRGCTACCCAGCGGTGCTCCTGGCGGAACAACTGGTACACCAGMGGTRCGTCCAYCCCGGTCCTCTCGTACTARGGRCAGMTCCTCTCAAWWWTCCTRCRCCCRCGRCAGATAGGGACCGAACTGTCTCACGA
>NZ_JBFRDR010000261.1:0-416 GCF_052113885.1 Lysobacter sp. TAB13
GGATTACATCGGGCGGAAATGTGGATTGCGGTTTTCGGGGCAAGCCGATGCAAGCACAAAGGGTCAGAGCATCGGACCGGATACGATTTCCGGTCCGATGATCCAGCATCGGCCCGGCGAATGAAGGCTCAGCCTGTCGCTTTGCCGATCGCGTCGGCGAGCCCGCCCGGATTGTCCCACGCCATCGAATGGCCCGCTTCGGGCACGATCGCGACGTCGCATCCCACATCCGCCAAGCCATCGAAGTCAGGGCTAGGCAGCGAGCGCTCTCCGACGAGGACCGTCTTTGGCATGGTCAGGCTGCGAAGCATGTCACGCCAAGTCGGCTTGCATCCCGCGACCAGCGAAGCTGCTTCCCGGTGGACCGCGAACGGGGCGCTGACCGCCAATGAGGCAGCCCAGACCGTATTGCCGGC
>NZ_JBFRDR010000262.1:0-416 GCF_052113885.1 Lysobacter sp. TAB13
CGATTGCGCTGCTCTCGGGCACCACTTTCGAGAAGGAAGGCAGGCTCGAGGAGGTCACGCAGGAGCATCTGGCAATCATCAAGGCCATCAAGGAGCGTGATCTTGATGCCGCCGAGGCAGCTGCTCGCGCTCATGTGACGAACGCCAAGCTGATCCGGATCAGCCGCCTCATGGAGTCCGGCGCGGCCTATTGAGTGGTGACCGCGGGCGAGCCCTCGCCAGGAGTTGGTTTGATCCGAGTTGGCGCAGCTGGCCGCGGCATCGCGGCCAGACAATCGACCGAAACAGGATCGTCGCGAAATTCGACCCGCGGCCGTGCCTCGCGCGGCACGTGCAAGCGGCTCAGCGCGTCGCGGCCTGGAGATAGCGCTCGACGAGCCGGGCCCACATCGCGGCACCGACGGTCAGGCTGTCAT
>NZ_JBFRDR010000263.1:0-416 GCF_052113885.1 Lysobacter sp. TAB13
CTAATGGCCTGCGTTTGACCGGCGCCGCGCGCTGATTTGAGACGCATCAGGGGATAAGTGGCGTTTCGTTGAGCGCACGAAGGCCGGCGGCATATTTCCGCATCAGGCGGTCACGATCACGCACTTTCGACAGTCGCACCTCGTCCATATTGTCCAACAGGTCGGCTTCCTTCACGGACCGGCCTTGTGGATGGCGGCCGGCCCGACGCACGAAAGTGATGTACTCTTCACCATCGCGTCGAGTGAGTGCGTCGACCGCCGACACGACATTCTCGGTGAAACCCTCTCGGCGCAGATCTTCGATCGTCCAATCAGAGTCTTCGACAACATCATGAAGCGCCGCGATGATCGCATTCTGTTCCTGACCGGACGCGAGAAATCGCGCCATCAACCTCATTGGGTGTGCGATATACGGT
>NZ_JBFRDR010000264.1:0-416 GCF_052113885.1 Lysobacter sp. TAB13
ATAAGGAGCTTCTTGATCATCTTCATTCTCCTTCGAACTCGGGAAACTGGGAGGAGAACGATGTATTGCAGATTAGGTTCCGGGCTTTCGAGGTAACGAGATGTGACTGATCGCGAAAGAACTGGCGATCAGTTCGCGATATCAACGACTAACGTCGATCACGACGTGGATGTCCCGCTTGCCGAGGTCGACGACTTCGGTCCTTCTAGGAGGGCCGTCCGGGGTGTCGAAGAGCTCACTTACAGTCGCTTCCTCCGAGAGGAAAAGGAAATCGGCATGCGCGCCTGACTCGGGGTAGGCGTCGATCGAATGCCAGGTGCCGCGATGCAGCAGGATGCCAGTTCCCGCGAGGCGGAAGGCACGCAGGTTGGCGGCCGTCGGGAAATCTGCCTCGCGCGGCGCGACCACGAGGACGG
>NZ_JBFRDR010000265.1:0-415 GCF_052113885.1 Lysobacter sp. TAB13
GGAACGCGACCAGCCTGTTGGCCGAGGCAACCTGCGGCGGCGGCACGTAGGCCGCCCGAACGCCCCAGGCCAAAATTTCGGCCCAAAGGTCGCGGGTCAGATAATCATGCAACGTCCCAGGTCTAAATGGCGGCGACAATCTTGCTGGTCGCTGTAATTGCGCCAGCCTCGACCGCCGCTTTGGAAAGCCTCCCGAAGGCGGCGGCTGGATCAGCCGACAAAATTACGCTAGGAGCCTCACCACCGGGCAGAGGTTGGTATGCACAAAAAGGAAATCGAGCGCGTCGGCGCTGTTGATGCTTTGCGTGGCTACGCAATAATCGCGGTCGTGGCCGTCCATTGTTCCGAAGTGGCGCGGCCCGCGAGCAGCGAACTCCTGAAGATCGCCCATCTCGGAGCGCGCGGCGTTCAACTG
>NZ_JBFRDR010000266.1:0-415 GCF_052113885.1 Lysobacter sp. TAB13
CATGTCTCGCTTGTTGGGGAATCCTGGTGGGCGACGGCGCAGGCGAGCCGCTGGAGGGCAGCTTGCCCGCGCGCGACCGGTCACTTCCTGAGGCTGACGGCCCAGAGTCTCGGCTTCGGCATGATGGTGGCGGCATAGCCCTGGACACTCGCGCGCGCCGCGGCGACTTCGACACCGTTATAGAGCATCAGAAACGGCGCCTGCTCGATGAAGAGAGCATGGAGCTTGTCGAACAGGGCCTGACGTTCGCCATCCCTGGTCGACGCCAGGATATCGCGCAGGAGTTCCTCCGCCTGCGGATCGTCCCAGATCCGGTTCGGCCGCTTGTCCTTCGAGCCCATGACCGCGCCATAGGCCAGGGCGGGGTCATAGCGGGCCGAATAGGAGAAGGACTGCATCTGGTAGTTGCCCTTGC
>NZ_JBFRDR010000267.1:0-415 GCF_052113885.1 Lysobacter sp. TAB13
GTTAAGTCAACGGCGCGTGACCATGCGGTACACGCCTGAAACCAGCCCCAATTTCCTCGCTAAAATTGAAGCAAATGAGAGCTTCGTGACGGCACGCGGGCCGTGAAGGCGGTCGGGCTACCCCAGCGCGCAGATGCTGCGCATCTGTTCCCCAACCAATGGTCCTTTTTGGCCTTCGGCCCGGACCATTGGCCGGGCACGCATGGTCCCATGCAGCCCTTTGACACGGCTGCAGCGACCTCGGCCCTGCGGGCCTCACCCCCAGCCTCGGTTGAGGCTATGGGTGAGCAAGCGTACGGTCTCTGCCGTCGCATCAACTGCCTTCCGCACCACCCCGCGCGCCGTCACGAAGGTGGTTGCTCGGCTTACGAACCAGGATAAAGGGAGCGCGTGCTGGCTTGGAAGGATTCATAGT
>NZ_JBFRDR010000268.1:0-415 GCF_052113885.1 Lysobacter sp. TAB13
GCCGAAGCATGGGTAATGCCCGGCCGGAAATTGTCGTCGTAATCGAGGGCATGCGCTGCCGTGCCATTCACCAGGGCGGCGACGGCTTCCGGTGCCCTGCCACCGCCTATGACGGCGGCTGCACCGGACGGCCCGATGCTGCCGGCGAAAGCCGCACGCACCGACTGCGTCGCCTGGTCGTCGGCGCCGGCGATCATGCAGCCGATCGTATCGGCGATCGCATGACGTGCACGCGTCCGCGCCAAGGGAGCGAACGCGGGTGCGGACCGACTCCAGGCCGCRATGCGTTCGATGGCACTCGACATAGGCTCTCTCCAGATCTKCGAYGAGKACGCCGAGAAGGGCCRGCGTCCGTCAGCCCGCGCGCGCGTCGAAGATGAGGCGCAGTAGGCGCCCAAAGGCGAAGCGGTTGACC
>NZ_JBFRDR010000269.1:0-413 GCF_052113885.1 Lysobacter sp. TAB13
GGCCAGCAGCAAAGCGATCGGCGGTGATCTCGCCTGTGGCCAATGGATGCCCCCGCCGCACGACCCCGACGAAGTGATCCGAGAACAGCGCCCGCGTCCTGATTTCCGGACTCTGCGCCGCCCCGATGACACCTGTTTCCAGATCCACACTGCCCTCGCGAAGCAGCGTACTATCCTTGTCCGGCTTCTGGACGAAGCGCAGCCGTATGCCGGGCGCTTGCGCCTGGATGTGCGCGATGAGTTCAGGCCCAAAGGCTTCGACGAAGCCGTCGCTCGCCCGAACCGAGAAGGTCCTGACAAGCCGTTGCAGATCGAGCGCCTCGGCCGGCCGCAGGATTGCCTCCGCTTCCTGAACGAGTGGACCGACGCGCTCCCTCAATTCAAGTGCACGCGGCGTTGGCACAAGGCCGCGC
>NZ_JBFRDR010000270.1:0-413 GCF_052113885.1 Lysobacter sp. TAB13
AGACAGGTCTTGGCGGGCAACGTGAGGGCGCTTAGATCTTTCGCCGCACAGCACTCTGGCAGCGATAATATCGCCACCGCCGCGCGACGAGCGCAGCGGAATGTCACTTGACCTTCACCTGTCGGTTCATTGTGGCAGCCGCAATGGCTGTACCCGCGTAGAGTACTCGGCCGAGCGCCCGGCAGAGCCCCCAATTCTCGGTCGCGTCACCCCATCGGGCCGAGAGCGACCGACCCCTGTGCGCGCGCAGGTCGCGAGACTGTGACCTTGCGCTCAGGCGTGGAACCTTGGCATGACGCGGCCGGTTCGCGCCATGTAGTCGCCATATTCCGTGCCGAACGCGTCGAGCATCAGGCGCTCTTCCTGGCCGACGCGGAAGAAGTACAACGTTCCAAAACCGATCAGGCCAGACA
>NZ_JBFRDR010000271.1:0-413 GCF_052113885.1 Lysobacter sp. TAB13
GATCGCGGCCATCCATGCACAGGAGCCCGAGCGGATCGCGCGCAATGCCTCCGCGATCAAGGCTGCACTCCAGCAGAGTGAGACCGCGGCCAGGGCAGAAGCCCAATACGAACCTGGCCTCGACCCGATCGCCAGCGAGATCGCCCAATCCTTCGATCCGCATCATGGTGGGCTGCGCGGCGCACCGAAATTCCCCAACCCTGGCCTGACCGAGCTGCTTTGGCGTCACGGCAGCCGCACTGGGAATGCGACCACGCTCCTGCCGGCGACCCGCACCCTGGAACGCATGGCGCGTGGCGGCATTCACGATCACCTCGGCGGCGGCTTTGCCCGATACTCGGTCGACGAGCGCTGGCTCGTGCCGCATTTCGAGAAGATGCTTTATGACAATGCCCAGCTTCTCGGACTCTATG
>NZ_JBFRDR010000272.1:0-413 GCF_052113885.1 Lysobacter sp. TAB13
GTTCCCGACCGGGTCGACGCTGAAGCTGATGATCTTGACGTTGCGCCGATCGAACTCGGGCTTGATCTTGGCCATGTAGCCGAGCTCGGTCGTGCAGACCGGCGTGAAATCCTTGGGGTGGGAGAAGAGCACACACCAGGAATCGCCGATCCAGTCGTGGAAGCGCATTCGCCCTTCCGTCGTTTCGGCCTCGAAATCAGGTGCTGTACTGCCGAGCTGGAGAATCATCACACGCCTCCTGTCGCAACGACCTTGTCGCACAAGGCTCATGCTAACACGGAACGCTCTGCCGCAGGATATTCGCGACCCGACACCGGCTTCTCCCCACACCGTCGCGATCGATCGAAGTCGACCGCGACAGCTCGTGCTTGCGGCTCAGGCTGCTGCCTCGGCCAGAAAGCGCTCCGCGTAAT
>NZ_JBFRDR010000273.1:0-413 GCF_052113885.1 Lysobacter sp. TAB13
GTCCCAGCGAGTTCCTCGACCGTGCGGCCGTCCAGGAGCCCGCCGGCGACAGCTGCTTCCGCCCGGGTCAGATCATAGAGCTCACAAAGCAGCGAGGCTTCGATCCGCAGGCTGCGGGCTGAGCTCGTGATGACGAGCAGGGCCTGGGCGCGCGAAAAGACATCCCGCGCTTGCCGGCGGACCGGCATGACATGGATGATGAAGGCGGGAAGATCGCCCTTGGCCGGCACCGGGATCGACCGCGTATCGCCCATGCGATCATGCCCGAGATCGGCGAGCGCCCTTTGCAGAAGCGTGTTCGCACGGGGATCATCGAGCGCGATCCTGTCCCTGGCCTTAAGGACGATCTGCCCGAGCAGGGCTTCGAAGCCCGGGTTGGCGGCGTAGACGGCGCCGCCTGCGCCCACCAGCGC
>NZ_JBFRDR010000274.1:0-413 GCF_052113885.1 Lysobacter sp. TAB13
GGTGATGCCCCAGGGGCCGAGACCCGGCTTCATGCTCAATCTCACCAATGACGGCTGGTTCGGCCAGACGAGCGGCCCTTACCAGCATCTCGCCCAGGCCCGGCTGCGGGCCGTCGAACAGGGATTGCCCTTGGTGCGCGTCGCCAATACCGGCATATCCGCCGTCATCGACGCCTATGGCCGGATCACCGGCAGCCTTCCGCTCGGGACGGAAGGGGTGCTCGACTCCGCCTTGCCCAGTCACGCCTCTGTTACGCCTTACGCGCAGCTCGGGGATGTCTTTTTTGCAGGCCTTGTTGTAATATTCTTGCTTGTCTCGCGCTTGCGACGTTCAAAATAATTCCAACTGGAACTATTCCCAGCACCGAAGATGTCGGTTAAGAAGCAATTTAGTTGAAGCTAGTGTATTGTAT
>NZ_JBFRDR010000275.1:0-411 GCF_052113885.1 Lysobacter sp. TAB13
AGTACGGTCAGCGGGTCGCCGGGCGAGTGCTCGGTGTCGAACAGCAGCCAGTCGAAGCCGGAGCCGGCGACCGCCTCGGCCGCATAAGCGCCAGGCAGGCTGCACCAGAGGCCGAGCTGATGGCGGCCCTCGTTCAGGGCGCGCTTGAAAGTGTTGGGCGGCAATTCCATGGCAACCTTAGGCGAAAGAGACGCCGATGGCGCCGAGCGGGCCGTAATCGACCTGTATGACGTCTCCGGCTGCGATGTCGACTGGCCGCGTGAAGGAACCGGCGAGGACGATCTGCCCTTTCTTCAGCCCCGCGCCGACGACATGGAGCTTGTTGACCAGCCAGGCGATGCCGGCAGCCGGGTGACCCATGATGGCAGCCGAAACTCCGGATTCCTCGATGATGCCGTTCTTCGACAGCGT
>NZ_JBFRDR010000276.1:0-411 GCF_052113885.1 Lysobacter sp. TAB13
CCGCGACCCTCGATGGCCGTGGCGATCAGATCGGGACCGGGGAGGCGGCGCTCGACCGGCTGCTCGCCGGCAATCTGACGCTGGCCGGGCGCGTAGGGACACTCGCTGACGGCGGTGTGAATGTCAGTGGTCTTCGTCTCGCCGGGCAGCATGTCGCCCTCACTGCCGATGGCGGCATCGGCCGCGAGCGCTCGGATCTGCGGGCCGCGATCACCCTGCCTGATCTGAAACGGGCCGATCCGCGCCTCTCCGGCAAGGGCGAGGTCACGGCACAGCTTACCGGACCGCAGAACAAGCTCGATGCCTCGGCACGGATCGCGGTGACGAATGCGAGCGCGCTCGGTCGCCCGATCCCGCGCCTGTCGATCGATGCCGTGATCCGCGACCTGCAGGGCGCGCTCGAGACGCGGG
>NZ_JBFRDR010000277.1:0-410 GCF_052113885.1 Lysobacter sp. TAB13
GTGCAGTGGCTTATAGGGAGGTGTGCGCGCCGCCTGCTTATTTCGAGGCGATGGCTCACTTGGAACAAATGAGTAAGTGGCGCATTCTGAGGGGAGTGATGCTTTTGCGTCGATTGAGTGATCCCGAGTCAGCGCAGGGTCGAACGATGAGCGAGACGACGATCAAGGGAACCAGTCTTAGCCGCGGCGAGCGACTCCAGGTCATGCTCGACGAGGACGAACTGAGGGTGATCGATGACTTCCGGTTCAATAATCGCATGCCGACGCGTGCTGCGGCGGTACGCGAACTGCTCAGGCGAGGGCTGGAAGCCGTCGGCTACACGCTCGTGCTGGGCGCAAAATCCAGTTCCTACGGCGTGAGGAATGGCGGGGACGGCGAGGGCGAATCCCAAGCTGGATCAGAATGAGGG
>NZ_JBFRDR010000278.1:0-410 GCF_052113885.1 Lysobacter sp. TAB13
GCCAAGGCCTATGTCAGGGCTCAGGGCGCGCCGATCGTGATCAAGGCGGACGGGCTCGCCGCCGGCAAGGGCGTGGTGATGGCACAGACCCTCGATGAGGCCGATGCCGCCATCGAGATGATGTTCTCGGGCGGCTTCGGCACAGCAGGCGCCGAGGTGGTGATCGAGGAATGGATGATCGGCGAGGAGGCGAGTTTCTTCGCACTCTGCGATGGCAGCCATGCTCTGCCGCTTGCCTCGGCTCAGGACCATAAGCGCGTCGGCGACGGCGACACCGGCCCGAATACCGGCGGCATGGGCGCCTATTCGCCCGCCCCGGTGATGACCAAGGCCCTGGAAGACCGGGTCATGGCGGAGATCATCGCACCAACGCTCGCGGGAATGCAGAAGCGCGGCGCGCCGTTCAAGGG
>NZ_JBFRDR010000279.1:0-410 GCF_052113885.1 Lysobacter sp. TAB13
GTATACTTGTAGGCCATCGCGGCCAGCGTCGGCAGCTTGGCGATCATCCGCATCGACGCGATCATGCGCTGCTGCGGATCCGAGATGTCGGTCGAGTCGTGATAGAAGGCCGACATCGCGCCGACTGACGCCACCAGCACCGCCATCGGATGCGCGTCACGGCGGAAGCCCTGGAAGAAGCGGGCCATCTGCTCGTGCACCATGGTGTGGCGCGTTACGCGATAGTCGAAATCCGCCTTCTGCGCCGCTGTCGGCAGATCGCCGTAGAGCAGGAGATAGCAGGTCTCGAGAAAGTCGCCATGCTCGGCAAGCTGCTCGATCGGGTAGCCACGATGGAGCAGAACACCCTCGTCGCCGTCGATATAAGTGATTTCCGACTCGCAGCTCGCGGTCGAGGTGAAGCCGGGATC
>NZ_JBFRDR010000280.1:0-408 GCF_052113885.1 Lysobacter sp. TAB13
GTGGATGGCCCGCTCGGCAGACCGGCGAAGATCTCGCGCCGGCCTTCCGCGGGCCATTGCGGTGGCCGACCGAAAGCCGGGACCAAGAGCCTTGCGCCCATGGTCCGACAGGGCATTCGACGCAAGAACCGCGTTCAAATCATAGCCTCGATAGACCATCAGGCATGACTTCGTGTCACCGGCCCGTGTCACCTGCCGAGGCCCATACCTCCAGCGAAACGCAGAGTTGAGCAATCGCTCCGGGCCGCCTACGCTCTCCCCGTGACTGACCTTCCCCCCGCTTGGGCCCATCTTCAGCCGTCCGCCCTCAAGGCGCTCCTTGAGCCCCCCGGCAGGGTCCCGCAGGCTGTCCGCCTCACGCCCGATAACGTCCGTCGAGGTCGCCCTTCAGGCTCCCATGGTCAGCGC
>NZ_JBFRDR010000281.1:0-408 GCF_052113885.1 Lysobacter sp. TAB13
ATCCTGTCCTTCCGGGTGATGCTGAACCCGGAGAACGGCATGCTCAACCAGCAGCTCTTTCACTGGTTCGGCATCGTCGAGGGGCCGGGCTGGCTCACCGACCCGACACTCGCCTTCGCGAGCTCGATCATGGTCCATATCTGGAAGTCGCTGCCGTTCTGGACGCTGATCCTGGTCACCGGCCGGCTGGCGATTTCGCAGGATCTCTATGAGGCCGCGAGCGTCGACGGCGCCAACGGGTGGCAGCAGTTCCGCTTCATCACCTGGCCGTCGCTGGCAACGCTCTACGTCACCTCGACCATGCTCTCGATGATCTGGACGCTGGGCGACTTCAACAGCGTCTACCTGCTCACCGGCGGTGGGCCGGGTGACCTGAACCATGTGCTGGCGACGCTCGGCATCCGCTAC
>NZ_JBFRDR010000282.1:0-408 GCF_052113885.1 Lysobacter sp. TAB13
GCCTATACGGCTGTCCGCGCGGTTTTCCCGTCGAAGCTCTGGCCGCGGGTCATCGCGCTGATGGCGACGAGCTGGACGATCTCCGTCTTCCTCGGGCCGCTGGTCGGCGGCTTGTTCGCACGCGCCGGACATTGGCGCGGCGCGCTTGTCGTGACGGTGCTGATCTCGGCCATCCTGGCGGTCGCAGCCGCGCTCGTGCTGCCGGCAAACCGCCCCGTGGAGCGCTCCGCCGGGGCGCGCATTCCGGCCGGGCGCATCGGCCTGATCTGCCTCGCCATCGCGGCGCTGTCCTGTGCCTCGCTCGTGCAGGCGGTCGGTGCCAAGGCGGGCCTCATCCTTGCCGCGGTCGCAGCCCTGGCGCTGATGCTGCGGCTCGACCGCAAAGCACCGGTGCGCCTGCTGCCGAGC
>NZ_JBFRDR010000283.1:0-408 GCF_052113885.1 Lysobacter sp. TAB13
GGACACGGGTTCCGTCAGGATCTTGGCGACGACCGCCTCGATATCCGGCCAACCCTGTCCGGTGACGAGGAGCGTCGCCGGACCCAGCTTCGGACTGGCGACGAAGCCCAGGAAGCTGCGGGTGGCGGCCTCTTCAGGGATGGTGCCCAGCAGCTCGCCCAGTTCGTTCGCKGTYCCGAYCACRACCGTCAGCGAGCCCGGCCGCAGCCGCTCCGGCGGCCGTTCGGARACCCGCACCACGACCTGCCCRAAGCGCCCGCGCAGRGCCACGGCCTGCGCGACGGCGAGGATGGTATTGCCCGCGATCGCCCGCGACGCACTCGGCGCGACGATGTTGATCGTCGTCTGACCACCTTCGTCCCCGCCGATCGTCGGCAGGTCGTCGATGCCGCGCAGGCGGAACTGCCC
>NZ_JBFRDR010000284.1:0-407 GCF_052113885.1 Lysobacter sp. TAB13
GCCCAGGCACATTGACCAACCTGGCGCGGCTCCTCAACCACGGCCGATTGGGTGGCACGGGCAAGCTCGTGATCCTGCCGGTGGACCAGGGCTTCGAGCACGGGCCGGCGCGCTCCTTCGCGGCCAACCCACCGGCTTACGATCCGCGTTACCATTTCGAGCTGGCGATCGCGGCGGGCTGCAATGCCTATGCGGCGCCTCTCGGCTTCCTGGAGGGCGGTGCGCGCGATTTCGCCGGCGATATCCCGCTGATCCTCAAGATCAACGACAACGACTCGCTGCGCGACGACAAGGATCCGAACCAGGCCCTGACGGGCGGCGTGCGCGACGCCCTCAGGCTCGGCTGCTGCGCCGTCGGTTTTACCATCTATCCGGGCTCGATCCATGAACTGGCGCTCTACGAACAG
>NZ_JBFRDR010000285.1:0-407 GCF_052113885.1 Lysobacter sp. TAB13
ACCTGAGACGCCGAGGTCATGAAGGGTGTCGTCGAGGCTGATCCCTCTAGCCTCGCACCATGCCCGCGCTAACACCGTCTGACGGCGAAGGGAGCCGCCCATGGCCTGTTCCGGGGACGAGAACCGGATGTATGAACAGGCCTTCGGCGGGGCAGATTTGACGGCAGATTTGGCGTTCATGAGGGCGCCAGCGTAACACCCGCGTTTATGTATCACGATCTCAGAAGGTTGTGTCCGCCGGAAACCCAGCCGCGATGGTCTGCTCTCACTCAATAAGCAGAACTTCGGGGGGTAGTGTGCGGAAGTCCGCTCCTGGCGCAGCGCGGCTGCCAGCTTTCTGGAGCGCTAAATCGGATTGCAGCCCGTCGAACCAGCTCTTCCATTGCGACACAGCTTAGCGAAGATGC
>NZ_JBFRDR010000286.1:0-406 GCF_052113885.1 Lysobacter sp. TAB13
GCGCATGACCCTGCCTGTGCCTGGGCGCATGGCGATGGTGATCCGCGAGCACCTGTCGATCGTCGATGCCATCCGCAAGGGCCGCACCACCGAGGCGGCTGCGGCGATGCGCACACATCTCGGCACGCTCCTGCCCGATCTCGTGCATCTTCAGGCAAAGCACCCGGATTACTTCGTCTGACGCGATCGATCTGTCGCGTGGACGAAACGGAAGAGCCGTCTTGCGCCGGGCCCATCTCCCGCGCCATCTTGCGCCGCGACATGCATGGGAGTGGCTGATGACGACGCGGCGTGACCTTCTTGCCGGAGCAGGCGCAGCCGCGCTCGCGGCCCAGTTGCCCCTCGTTGCTCTGGCGCAAGCCAAGGACAGCGTCATCATTGCGATGACGTTGGAACCGCCGACGCT
>NZ_JBFRDR010000287.1:0-406 GCF_052113885.1 Lysobacter sp. TAB13
ATCAGCAGGAGCCGGCGGATCTCGAGATGCCGCGCATGGGCGCCGTTCAGCCGGTCACCGTGCTCCTCGAGCGTGGCGCGCGCGGCGTCGAGCGTTTTCGCAGGCCAGCCGAGGTCGCGCGAGGCAAGCGCGATCTCGGCCTCGGCGACAATGCACCGTGCCCGCGCCACGGCCTCCTTCGGGCCGAAGGAACGTGCCGCACGCCGCAGGAGACCCTTCGCCCGAACGAGATCGCCGAGCTGTGCCATCGCGATGCCTCGCAGTGCGAGCGCGGGTGCATCGTCGCGCAGGGCGACCCGGTTCAAGGCGCCGAGGGGATCKCCYGCGGCMAGYGCGCGCGCCGCCGCSGTGATCAGAGWGTCCATCGGAATCCCGYCACAYTTGTCACTCCCACCCCTCGATACCC
>NZ_JBFRDR010000288.1:0-404 GCF_052113885.1 Lysobacter sp. TAB13
GGCGTATACTCTTCGCCTACAAGCTCTCCGCCTTCAGCTTTCAATTGCTCTTTAATAATGAGGTTTGCCGTGCGAGGGAATACGTAATCCGAACCGAGCAAGTAGAACTTCTTGCCGCGATTCTCAAGCAGCCACGATACGGAAGGCACGATCTGCTGGTTCGTCGTCGCCCCTGTATAGAAGATGTTCGGAGAAGCTTCAAGACCTTCATATTGCACCGGATACCAGAGCAGTCCGTTAAGCTCCTCGAATACCGGCTTCATCGCTTTCCGGCTTGCCGATGTCCACCCGCCGAATACAGTTGCTACTTTATCTTCTGAGATGAGCTTGCGGGCTTTCTCTGCAAAGGTCGGCCAATCGGATGCGCCGTCTTCAAGAACGGGAATGATTTTTTTGCCTAGTAC
>NZ_JBFRDR010000289.1:0-403 GCF_052113885.1 Lysobacter sp. TAB13
TTGAAGACCCAGGGGGGCGCATGCGGCCGCTACGGAGTTATCCTCGTGCCATCACGGGGCTGGCGGCCTTGTCGACGGTGAGTTGGTTCGCGCTTGGCGTGACGCCGTCGCACGCTCAAACAGCATGGCAAGGCGTTTCTCCCGATTGGCATACCGCGTCGAACTGGTCGCTCGGCGCCGTCCCGACTGGCGCCACGACAGTGACCATCGGCGCTGGCTCGCTGATTGCGCCGTCCATTACTGCTGCCGGGGCGTCCGCGAACCTGCTGCACATCGGGGCGATCGGCATGACATCGTCGCTAACCGTGTCGGCCGGCGGCTCGCTCACCGCGACCGCTACGACCGTCGCAAACCTCGCCGGAGAGGCGGGATCGGCCAACCTGATGGGTGGGGCCTGGTCCGG
>NZ_JBFRDR010000290.1:0-403 GCF_052113885.1 Lysobacter sp. TAB13
CCCCCTGATCGAGGCAGAGCGCTGAGCCGGCGAGCGAGACGCTTCCCGGCTGGCGCACGGAGCCGTCGGCCTTCCGCTCCACGCTCATGCCGGCGAAGGGATAGTTGCCGGGCTCCGCCGCTGCGGCCGAAACCGCGTCGGTCACAAGGATCGAATGGCCAAGGCCTTTGGCGCGCAACAGAGATTTCAGGGCCTTGGGATGGACATGGATGCCGTCGGCAATGAAACTTGCCCAAAGCCCGTCTTCGGCAAGCTGCGCGAAGATCGCATTGGCGAGCTTGTGCGTGACCTGCGGCATGCCGTTGCCGAGATGGGTGGAGAGGGTTGCGCCCGCTGTTGCCGCGGCCGCGACCTGATCGAAGTCAGCCGCTGTATGGCCGAGAGCGACGATCCTGCCCTGGTC
>NZ_JBFRDR010000291.1:0-403 GCF_052113885.1 Lysobacter sp. TAB13
ATCGGTTACCGCCGGGATGGCGACACACTCTACGAGCTCAAGGAGAAGGATATCCTGAAGCGCCGCGTCGATGTCGGCATGGTGTTYCAGARCTTCAACCTGTTCCCGCATCTGACCGCGCTCGAGAACGTCATCGAGGCACCGATCACAGTGCGGAACACCGGCCGGGACGAGGCTATCGCCCAGGCGCGCGAACTGCTGGCCCGCGTCGGCCTCTCCGAGAAGGCCGAAGCCTATCCGCGCCAGCTTTCCGGCGGCCAGCAGCAGCGYGTTGCGATTGCCCGCGCCCTCGCACTTCGGCCGAAGGTCCTGCTCTTCGACGAGCCRACCTCGGCGYTCGATCCCGARCTSGTCGGCGAGGTGCTCGACGTCATCAAGGAACTCGCGAGCTCCGGCACGACGC
>NZ_JBFRDR010000292.1:0-403 GCF_052113885.1 Lysobacter sp. TAB13
GGGTGTAGAGGCCGCTGCCGGCGATCAGCGCGATGCCGGTCACGGCCCAGGCGTCGGGAACCTCACCCCAGAGCAGGTATCCGATCAGCACCGCGAAGGCGACGCCGGAATAGCGGTAGCCGGTGACGACCCCGACATCGGTGTTCCGGAAGGCGTTGACGATGCAGAAGCTGCCGAGCGAAACCAGCACGGCCGCGCCGCCGACATAGAGGGTCTCGATGCGGCGGATCGGCACCCAGGTTTCGAAGAAGCCGAGGGTGAATGCGGATAGTCCGACAATGATCGTTGCGGTGAGCGAGATCACCGTCGAGGGAACGTGGTTGCCGATCCTGCGGGTGACGAGATCACGGATCGCGGCCAATATGGCGCTGACGAGTGCCGTGATCGCGGCGATGTTCATGTG
>NZ_JBFRDR010000293.1:0-402 GCF_052113885.1 Lysobacter sp. TAB13
GTTCCACGCAGATGCATCGAGATCGACAAGGCGGCTTTCAAGAATTCCGAGGAGCCCCCGCTGGCTCGCATGGGCTTCGACTGAGCCCGTGGCCACCTGGTCCTGAAGGAGCTGAAGCGTCCTCACGATCTCGACAGCGGGCCGCGCCGTTATGGGCAGCGGCTTGAAATTTGCGTCGAGCTCCTGGGCGGATGCAGTCCCGAAAAGGCYCAGCACCGCCCCCGCGAGGAGTGAGATCCGAGGTGACGACACGCCGCTACTCCTGGATCAAAATCTCAATGCGCCGGTTCTCATTCGCATTGAGGTCCTTGGCGTTGAGCGGATCGCGGTCAGCATGTCCTTCAACGCGAGCCACGCGCTCCTCTGGCAGCCCACCTCGCACCAACATGTACAGGGCCATCT
>NZ_JBFRDR010000294.1:0-402 GCF_052113885.1 Lysobacter sp. TAB13
ACATGCTGCAGGTCTATGACCGGGCGCTGACCTCGGGCAGCGTCCAGACGCTGGCGGCGCTCTCGGCGCTGGCGATCGGGCTCTATTTGTTCCAGGGCGCACATGCTGCAGGTCTATGACCGGGCGCTGACCTCGGGCAGCGTCCAGACGCTGGCGGCGCTCTCGGCGCTGGCGATCGGGCTCTATTTGTTCCAGGGCGCCTTCGACGTGATCCGCTCGCAGGTGCTGGTCCGGGTCGGGGCCMGGCTCGACAAGGACATTGCACCGCTGGCGCACCGGGTGGCGATCGACATGCCGCGCTTCGGCTTCCGCTCTATCTCGCCTTCGCCTATTTCCTGCACCCCTGGCTCGGCGCGCTGACGCTGGCGGGGCCAGGGGCCGGGCGCGCTGTTCGACCTGCCC
>NZ_JBFRDR010000295.1:0-402 GCF_052113885.1 Lysobacter sp. TAB13
TTTCCGAAATGCGCGGGGGGCCTCGGGTCCAATCGATCCAGAATGCCTACAACCTGCTCAATCGCACCTTCGAGACGGGGCTGGCCGAGATCGCGATGCGTGAGCAGGTCGGCCTGCTGGCCTATTCGCCGCTGGCCCAGGGCTACCTCACCGGCAAATATCTGGACGGAGCCAAGCCGGCCGGCGCGCGCTCGACGCTGTTCAATCGCGGCCAGCGCTACGAGGCTGCCGGCGCGGAAGACGCGGTGAAGCGCTACATCGCGATTGCCCGCGAGGCTGGTCTGGATCCGGCGCAAATGGCGCTGGCCTTCGTCAATTCGCGCCCCTTCGTGACGGCCAACATCATTGGCGCGACGACAATGGAACAATTGCGAACCGATATCGGTTCGATCGATGTAGCAC
>NZ_JBFRDR010000296.1:0-401 GCF_052113885.1 Lysobacter sp. TAB13
GATCGATCTTCAAACAGCTGCGCAAACGCGCTCCCTGCCTTCTCTTCATCGACGAGATCGACTCGGTGGGAAAGCGGCGCTCCGATGGCTCGAGCTCGGTGGAAAACGATTCCGCCAACACGCTCAACGAGCTGCTGACGCAGCTTGACGGGTTGGGGTCGTCCGCGGGCATCGTCATCATTGGCGCGACCAACCGCATTGATGTCCTCGACCCGGCGCTGGTGAGGGCCGGCCGCTTTGATCTGCACATCACCGTGCCGGCACCTGACCAGATGGCCCGTGAACGGATCCTTTTGGTTTCGGCGCGCGACGTCGAGATCGCCCCGGACGTCGATTTCGCGACGGTCGCACGCGGAACACCCGGTTTCTCGGGAGCCGATCTGGCGACCCTGGTGAATGAG
>NZ_JBFRDR010000297.1:0-401 GCF_052113885.1 Lysobacter sp. TAB13
TTGCGGGCCGAGGCGAAGAAGGGCTTGGCTTCAGCCGGCGCCTGGGCGAGCACGCCCTCGTCATGCCAGAAGGCATGTTCGGTCTCATTGATGATCACTTCGGCATTGGGGAAGCGTGCGGTCTTCTCCGCCGTCAGCAGGCCCTCGGCATGATCCGGATGGGCATGCGTCAGGATCACCGCATCGACCTGTGCCGGGTCGATGCCAGCTGCGCGCAGATTGCCTTCGGCGCGTCCCATCGTCGGGCCGAAAGCCATGTTGAGGCCGGTTCCTGTGTCGACGAGATAGGTCCGCTCGCGGGTATTGACGACGAAGGCGTTGACCGAGGTCGGCAGGCTCTCGCCCAGACCCGCATGGGCCAGGATCTGTTTGACCTGGGTGGGGTCCGCGCCGAGGAAGGC
>NZ_JBFRDR010000298.1:0-400 GCF_052113885.1 Lysobacter sp. TAB13
GCGTAATGGTCATATTTCTATTATTCCTGACGAAAATTAAGGGCAACGCGATGAGCAATCTTATTCACGACAGTAACAACACCATCAGCGAGCTGACGAAAAAGCTCGCCACTCAGCTTACGGACAGAGGTTTGCGGTTAACTACCGCAGAGTCCTGTACCGGCGGCAATCTCGCGGTTGCGCTTTGTGCCGAAGAGAACACGGCGGAATTTTATGACGTTGGCATGGTGGTGTTCAGCGATGCGGCGAAGGAGAGGATCCTCGGCGTGCGGCACGAAACCATTGAGCGCTTCACCGCCGTCAGTGAACAAACGGTGACCGAGATGGCCGCTAAAATTCGCGAAATTGCCGAGGCGGATATTGGCCTTGCCATCAGCGGCTATGCGGGACCAGAAGGCGG
>NZ_JBFRDR010000299.1:0-400 GCF_052113885.1 Lysobacter sp. TAB13
GACCATCCCCGACCTGGCTGGTGACGCTCGCACCAAAATCCTGCCCGAGCTGACGGATCGCAGCCTCGATCTCAGCGGGGCCCATGTCGCTTGCCGGCGTATTGACGAGATCGCGGGCAAAGGCGACCGTCTCGGCGAGCGCGCTCAGCTCCACACCATCCACGCGACCATCCCCGACCTGGCTGGTGACGCTCGCACCAAAATCCTGCCCGAGCTGACGGATCGCAGCCTCGATCTCAGCGGGGCCCATGTCGCTTGCCGGCGTATTGACGAGATCGCGGGCAAAGGCGACCGYCTCGGCGAGCGCGCTCAGCTCCACACCATCCACGCCCTCGGGCAATACCAACCGGGCGCGGATCGGCTGCGGCTTGCGGTAGCGCTCGAAACGATAGGACTGGAG
>NZ_JBFRDR010000300.1:0-399 GCF_052113885.1 Lysobacter sp. TAB13
CCGCGAAGGTCTCCGCCTTGGCTGATTTCCTCATCGGCGAGCTGACGGATGCACGGTGGAGCGCGGAAGCGGTGATGGGCTGGAAACCGCCGTCCCGACTGTTGAGGCAACCATAGGCAATACCCGGGATGCTTGGTGTGAAGACATGGCCCGCGTCATCGCAGTCGCTCGAACCGCAGAAGGCGCAGGGGACAGGGGGCAGCCACGGACGCGCGGTCCATGGGGCGCCGCATTCTCGGTGCGGCTGGAACGGAGGTCCTGCGCTATCAGTGGCCTGACGCGATTGGAGTGAAGGAGCGTCCCGCATCCTGGAAGGCAGGGCGGCACAGAGCATCAGAATCGCGAATGTCAGTATTCGGCGGGAGCGTGGGGCAATGCGTTATAGCGTGAGAAGAAGCG
>NZ_JBFRDR010000301.1:0-399 GCF_052113885.1 Lysobacter sp. TAB13
CAACTGCATATGGATTTAATTTCTGCCTCTGATTGCATAATCGCCAATTCAATTTCGTTGACGGGCAATCAATCCAATCGATATCATTCGAACTGATCGTGATTGAATTATTACATAAGCAATTCAATCTCGATTACATCCAATCACTAGTTTTAATTCTTACCTCATTCGTCCACACATCTGTCACAACGCTGCGTCGCGACAGATGCCATCCCCCACCGCCGCCCTCCTGCCGACGTCTCGGAACCCTTCCGAGCGCGTCAGCATGGCCAGATCTCGGCCGCCCCAGGCTCCAAGAACGGTTCCATGATGAAGAAGCGCTTTTCCCTTTCGCTTGCCGCCCTGGCTTTCGGCACGGCCCTCTCGCTCGCCGGCCCGGGCTTCGCCCAAACCCTGACG
>NZ_JBFRDR010000302.1:0-398 GCF_052113885.1 Lysobacter sp. TAB13
CAGCATCTCCATGGCCTGGGCAAGCGAACGTACGCCGTCCCAGCGCAGCTCCATATTGTAGTTCAGCCCGCCGCGGATGATGTGCATATGGCTGTCGATCAGCCCCGGAATGACACGCCGGCCACCCAGGTCGACGATCGCAGTCGTCGGGCCGGCTAGAGCGCGCATGTCCTGTTCCGCTCCGACACCGATGAAACGGCCATCGGAGATGGCAACCGCCCGCGGATCGGGGTTGCTGCGGTCCAAAGTGCTGAAGCGTCCGTTCACGAGAAGGAGGTCGGCAATCATGGCGGCTTGTCCTGTCGTGGATGTCTGGGCGGCAGCCCGGCCGCCGAGCAGCGTGGAAAGCGCGCCGGCCGCGCCGCCGAGCGTGGTCTGCCTGCGGGTCGGGTTCATGA
>NZ_JBFRDR010000303.1:0-397 GCF_052113885.1 Lysobacter sp. TAB13
GATCCATTCCGGCGGTGCTTCCGCCAGCCAGGATACCGGCAGGTCGGGATCGAGTGCTTTGCCCTCGATCGACGTCATCATGCCTGCCAGGAGGTGCGTGCGTGGAAGTGCAAAGCTGGCGGGCAGGCGGCCGGCCAGAGCCCTGTCGAAATAGAGACAGGCGTCGAAATCGATCGCGTGCAGCGTACCGCCCGCCCCGCGCAGGAGATTCGGATTCGAGCGCGGCCGGTCGACATTGTGCAGGAAGCAATCCGCCTCCGCGATCGCCCGGAGACATGCCGCATCGTCGGGGCCAAGCTCCGCGGCTACGACCGGGGCGGTATTCGGGATGAAACCGACGCCGAGATTCCAGCCAAAGCTGCGCTGGATCATCTCGTCGAATTCGTCGGTACCGACC
>NZ_JBFRDR010000304.1:0-396 GCF_052113885.1 Lysobacter sp. TAB13
CGACAAGGTCGTCTCGATGGGCGGCAATGCGCCCGGCATCGCGCGCAACCTGTTTGGACTTTCGGGCGCGGTCTCCTTCCTGATCGAGACGCGCGGCGTCGGCCTCAAACTCGAGAATCTGGAGCGGCGCATCGCGACGCATTACGTCATTTCCCGGTCGGTTCTCGATACGGTCGCCGCCAATGACAAGGCSGTGCTGCAGGCGGTCGCGGCTGCGCGCGGCGAACTGGCGAAGAACGAAGGCGAGCTGGTCGTCGGCCACCGCATTGCCACCGTCAAGATGGTGATCCCGCTGGTCAATCCCGACACGGCCGCCGACATGCCGACGGAAGTCGATTTCCGCGACTCGCGCCAGGTCACGGTCACCGGGCGCCGGGTGCGGCCCGATGGCTATAT
>NZ_JBFRDR010000305.1:0-395 GCF_052113885.1 Lysobacter sp. TAB13
GTGATGATCGGCGCCGGCCTGAGTTTCTTCAACCGGCCGCTCGGAATGCGCATTGGCCGGATCTTTCAGGCGGATGGCCGCCTATCCCTTTCGCTCTACATGTCCGAGTCGATCGTCTGCGTGCTGCTCTTTCTCGGCTATGGTCTTGGGCTTTACGGGCGCCTCGGGCCCGCGGCCTGCATACTTGCGGCAGCCGTCATCTATGCGTCGCTGCTGGTGCTGGCGTCGCTATGGTCGCGGACCTTCAGCAAGGGTCCGTTCGAGTGGTTCGTCGAGCGCATGGCAGGGCCGCGTCGGTTGCGGCAATGACGGCCAATAGTGCGCGATAACGGGCAATATTGCGCCTTGCCGACCTCTCCGACCCTCGCCAAAAGTCTTTGACACCAAAGTGCGAG
>NZ_JBFRDR010000306.1:0-394 GCF_052113885.1 Lysobacter sp. TAB13
GCTCCGGCCTCGGATTGCTCGGTATCGGCTGTCGGCCATTGGGGAGCATCACCGTCATCAGTCCAAAACCGCTTCCGTCATGCCGCCGCCACGGCGGCTGCATACATGAACAGGAGGCCGCGTCGATTGTTCCAGACTGAAAGCGAACGGGTGCTCCTGCCTCGAAGCGGTTCGGGGCGACCGCGGTATCGGGAACCCGATCCCTGCCCCTACGTTCCATCTGTTTATGCAGGAGCATCGAGCTTTCGTCGGCGGGCACGCGACGGTCTCGCGAGGAGCCCGAAACGCGATCGCAGATTGACCGATAGCCAGGCAGGTGACGATGTCGGATTTCCTTGATGTCCTGATTGTCGGCGCAGGCCCGGCCGGGCTTTCCGCGGCCCTGATGCTGGGC
>NZ_JBFRDR010000307.1:0-393 GCF_052113885.1 Lysobacter sp. TAB13
CTCCTCAGGTGCGGGAGGCGGCTGCTGCCTTCGATGTCCATATCCTCAACAAGCCGCTGAAGCCCGGGGCGCTCAGAGCCCTGCTTGCGCAATGGCGTGCGATGCGTCTGGCTGCTGAATAGCGGGGAGGCCTGTCCCGCTCAGCGCTCGGCAGCCCCGGCCCGGCGCATCGCCTCCTCCGAGGCGAGAAAGGCCGCGAYCTCGGCGCTCTGCGGCGGRCTCTCKGCGCTGATYCCGATATCKGCGAGAATGCGGGYCACCGGSACGTAGCTCCTGCTCGCGCGATCGTAGAGGGCAGCYCGCACCAGCGCCACGGCMGCRACGATCTCCGTGCCGTCCCGGCCCCGGCTGAGAATGCGATGCTGCATGACCAGCCAGTTTTCGGTCCAGCAC
>NZ_JBFRDR010000308.1:0-393 GCF_052113885.1 Lysobacter sp. TAB13
GAGCAAGCCTTCCATTTCGCGGATCGCCTGCGCGGCGAAATCGCGAGGATCTCGTTTCCCAGACTGCCGCCGGATCGAACAGTGACCTGCAGTTTCGGCATCGCCGAGCTTCGCCGAGGAGAGACGCTTGCACATACGATCGGCCGCGCGGATCAGGCTCTGTACGCCGCCAAGAACGCCGGACGGAATCGTACGCGCACGGCTACGACATTAGTGCCGGCGCGATCCTAGGCGTCATTGCTGGCATTGAGTTCGTCCAGCTCAAGCCCGTCCTTATCGTTCGGATCCGGCAACAGCCCCTGCCCCGTCGCCCAGCGCGCCACAATCTCGGCAACAGCCTCTTCACGCGATCGACGTGACTGGATTTCCCGCAGATAGCGATCGAGCGCAGTC
>NZ_JBFRDR010000309.1:0-393 GCF_052113885.1 Lysobacter sp. TAB13
GCACCGCATTAAGAAACTGGACGTGAAACTCGGTAGAAAAATCGCCGAGTGACGTTCCGTTCGGTCTTTACCTGTTTGCGACAGAGTTCAGATATGGCAAGCGTGGGTGTCCTGCAGGAGCGACGATTGTGCCCGCCTACCGTAAGCTTGCCGTCGCCGGTCTGTGCCTGGCCGCTGGATCCCAGGTTGCTCTAGCGGCCGATCCGGCTCCGGTGCTGCTCAACCCCACTCCGGCCTCCGGCTGGATCGTGACGCTTGGCGGCTCGGGTCAGATCGGTCCCAARTATGACGGCGCAAAGGCCTATGGACCGTCGGGCACGCCGTCGTTGAGCTGGCGGCGGGTTGGCGAACCGGAAGGGTTCAGCGCACCCGACGAGGGGCTGGACTTCGCCC
>NZ_JBFRDR010000310.1:0-393 GCF_052113885.1 Lysobacter sp. TAB13
GCTCAGGCAGACATCGCCTTGCGCATGTTCTCGCTGACCTTCTCGAGGAAGCCAGTGGTCGAGAGGAACTTCTGGTCGGGACCGACCAGCAGCGCCAGATCCTTGGTCATGTCGCCGGCCTCGACAGTGTCGACCGTGACCTTCTCGAGCAGCGTCGCGAACTTGGCGAGTTCGGCATTGTTGTCGAGCTTGGCGCGGTGGCTGAGGCCACGCGTCCAGGCAAAGATCGAGGCGATCGAGTTGGTCGAGGTCTCCCTGCCCTTCTGATGCTCGCGATAATGGCGCGTCACCGTGCCGTGGGCGGCTTCCGCCTCGACGGTCTTGCCATCCGGCGTCATCAGCACCGAGGTCATCAGGCCGAGCGAACCAAAACCCTGGGCCACGGTGTCGGAC
>NZ_JBFRDR010000311.1:0-392 GCF_052113885.1 Lysobacter sp. TAB13
ATACCGATGTCGGTCGCTGTTCGCAGGGCGAAGAGGCGTTCCTGAAACGGGGACGCCCCGGCACGGCCGCACGCCGCCTGTACGGCTTTTCCTTCACAGGGCCCGGGCCAACCGTCTAGGAAGGGTGTTCGGGATAGTTCGTGCCCCCGATTGGCCTGCGAGAACGCGTATCCAATGCGAATACTGCTCGTCGAGGATAATCAGGAGCTGTCTGATTGGCTGGCTCGCCTGCTGCGCAAAAGCCGTTATGTCGTCGACTGCGTTCGTGACGGGAGCGACGCCGACGCTGCGCTTTCGACCCAGGTCTATGATCTCGTCATTCTCGACATGGCCTTGCCTGGCATGGGCGGGATCGAGATCCTCAAGCGCTTCCGGGCTCGCAAGGGCGTGAC
>NZ_JBFRDR010000312.1:0-392 GCF_052113885.1 Lysobacter sp. TAB13
ATCGCCCGCATCGGCGGAGATGAGTTCGCGCTGCTGATCTGCTCGACCGCCGGCTGGTCTCATATCCTGCACCGACTGAACCAGGCCCTCGCGGCGCTCTCGCGCCCTGTCACCTGGAACGGGCGTCTGATCGAGATCAGTGCCTCGATCGGAGCGACGATGCTGCTCCCGGGCCGACACCATGATCCCGACCGCAGTTTCGCCGAAGCCGATTCTGCGCTCTATGTCGCCAAGGCGTCGGGCCGCAATCGGCTGCATCTCTTCGGCGAGCCCTTGCAAGCACAGCCCAGCGCGGACGCGATGCGGGGCGCCCTTGCGGATATGAGAGAGCTTCGCGCGGGCTGATGCGCTTCAGGCGGCCTCTGCTGCCTGCCCCATGCGTTCCTTAAGAC
>NZ_JBFRDR010000313.1:0-392 GCF_052113885.1 Lysobacter sp. TAB13
GCTCACTGTGCCGTTTTCCATCGGCCGCCTCGGAACTTCCCAGCGCGCCTCGATGGGACTTTCGCTTGGAGCGTCCCTCCACGAGGACAATCTCAATGGCGCTCTCATGATCGACCGGCTGACGCTGATCTGTGATCAGATCGACGAGATCGTCGAGAAGGTCTCGGACTCGGAGCGTGATCTGGGGTGGGAAGCCCAGCGCGATCTCAGCCAGGAGACGGCCAAGCTCCTTGAGGATCATATGGCGATGGCCCTCCGCGAGCTGATGCAGATCAAGGCGGATCAGCGCAAGGCGAAGGCGGATGGGCACACCTTGCACTGATGCAATCTCGAAGTGGCTGAGAGGATAGAGGCCCGGGTTTCCCGGGCCTTTTTCTTGGTCGCAGCAGCAT
>NZ_JBFRDR010000314.1:0-391 GCF_052113885.1 Lysobacter sp. TAB13
CCCGACACCCTTTGCAATAGTTGCGGCACGCTAGACGACCGATTTGGCATGGTCAAGCCGCAAAAGCTCATGGCCGTCAGTTCCGAAAATCCCATGACGAAAGGGAACACTTTTTCAAGAACGGCCTTGCTAAGGTCCTTGCGCGCGAAACGGGGCCGCCATGTATCAGGAAGTGCACACCGAGAATATTGTCGAACGCGCCCATGCGCCAGAAGTGGCCGAACTTCTGCAGCGCTTTGCCCTGCATGCGCCTGGCGCAGGCGGCGTGCCTTACGAGGCGCTGCTCCAGGACCTCATGCCCCGCTTCGGCGACGATCTCATGGTCTGTGTCCCGACCGGAGACGGCGACTATCGCTATGAGCATTACGGCCGCGAAATCACACGCTATGTC
>NZ_JBFRDR010000315.1:0-391 GCF_052113885.1 Lysobacter sp. TAB13
GTCCGCGATATCGGTTTCGATCATCGCCGCCGGCAGCAATCCCGCGCCCTGCCCCGAGAGCACCGCTTTCAGCATCAGGCCTGAATCGTCGAAGGACGGCCCGCGCGGCGCACCGAATTCCTCGATGCCCTGCGCCTGAAACCAGCGCTGCCAGGCCTTTCGCTCGTTGTCATGGACATGCGGCCAATGCGCCAGGCCAGCCGCATCCCTTGGCCGGCCGAGGCTCGCGAGCAGGGCCGGAGCCGCGACGGGAACGACCTCGACCGCAACCAGATGCTCGCTGCGCAATCCCGGATAATGGCCGAAGCCATGGCGGATCGCGACATCGACCCCGTCGCGGCTGAAATCCACCAGTGCAGTACCGGTCACGACCCGCAGGTCGATATCGGGG
>NZ_JBFRDR010000316.1:0-391 GCF_052113885.1 Lysobacter sp. TAB13
GCGCGAAGGCGCCCTCAGCAACCACTTCCTTCAGGCTCGGCCACTGCCCCGAGAAGCGGCTGGAGAGGTCAATGACGCCCCCTTCCACGGCCAGGCCGTATCCGGCGCGGTTTTCAGCGGAGAAGCTGACGAATCTGGGGGCAAGCATGAATCCGGTCCTTCTGTCGCCTCGTGCCTTTGGCCGAGATCGACGTCTTCGAGAGTTGATTGCCAGGGGGATGGCGACGCGGCGGGCTGGCTTCAGCAACGGCGCAGGACCACACCGCCAGGCAGGATGCGGGGGTTTATGGTCGCGACGCGCGCCGTGGAGCGATGTGCGGGAGGCTGCCGGCGGGCGAGGCCTGCGAGGGAATAGGAACGATTGCCACCATCGGGGCCCAGGAGCGTGGAG
>NZ_JBFRDR010000317.1:0-391 GCF_052113885.1 Lysobacter sp. TAB13
AACGAGAACTGGTCGCGCGCGCCAATGGTGCGGACGATCGGCGAGCGCGCGGCATCCTGCAGAAGACGATCATAACGGGCGTAAGCCGTCGTTTCCAGACGTCCGACCATGCATATTCGAGTGCCGCTGCGAGGCCTGCCGATTTGACGCCTCCCGACGGGCTGTAGGCAGCGAGGAGGCCGTTCGCGGCCGATTCCTCCGGTGTCACACCAAAATTCCTGCGCATATAGGCCTGGTTGCCGAACGAAAAGCGCGGACCGCCCGAGAGCTTGAAGCGGCCAATCGGTTGAACCCAGTCAACGAAGATATCGGCGACGATGCCGTGATGGCCGTGGAAACCCTGCCGCACCTCGATGCGGGTCCGCAGCCGGTCCTCGATCGGCCAGAACTC
>NZ_JBFRDR010000318.1:0-390 GCF_052113885.1 Lysobacter sp. TAB13
GTTATAGTGCCTCCAATTGACTGCTCCAGCCTTATCGACGCCAAAATCAGTGACCGCCCATCAGCGATCCAGAGCTGATCGAGCCGGGAAATCTCATGCTCGTGACGGCTGCGCGTCGTGGTCTTCACCTCAAGGTGCARCGTACCCGCGATGAAGTCGTGGCGCTCCTTGTCCGCCCCGCTCCAGCAGGCTACCGCCCGGGTCCCGAATACTGGCACAAGTACGCGCGTGAGTATGAGAAGCTCGCCTACCAAGCCAATCTGAACAGACTGAGTCATGTGCAGGCGGCTCGGGCGCCAGATTGCCTGCCAATTGCGGATGGTCGCGTCGATTGCAGCCCAGGGTTCGCGAGCATCTGCGAAGACCGCCTGTACGAGCTCACGGCAGAAC
>NZ_JBFRDR010000319.1:0-390 GCF_052113885.1 Lysobacter sp. TAB13
GCCCGGGCCTGATGAGCCGCCGCGCCGAGGATGTGCCTGACCTGGTGCGCGGTGGCCTTGGGGTGCAGATATGCGGCCGCGGCCGCGAGACTTGCGGCCCGGGCGGCATCGGCCGCGGCAGGATCCTGCGTATCGCGAGCGGCGGCATGCGCCGCCCAGGCCTGCGAGCGCAACAGAGCGGTCCGCCGGCCTCCAAGCCCGAACGCCTCCGCTCCCTCGATCGCGTACCGCGGACGGTGATCGGCGGGGTGCCTGGATTCGAAGAGCGACAGCACCTGCCTGGCGCAGCTTGCAGCATAGAGCGCGATCTCGCGCAGCTCGTCCCCGCCGAGTTTCATCGCAGTCGCGTCGTCATCCATCCGTCGCCCCTTGCTGTCGCCCCCTTGGCGA
>NZ_JBFRDR010000320.1:0-389 GCF_052113885.1 Lysobacter sp. TAB13
CGCTTGCGCGGCGCCTTCGGCTTGACCTCGGGTTCAGGCTCCGGTTCCGCGATCGGCGCGGGCTCGATGACGATTTCGGGCAAGGGCTCAGGCCCCGGCAAGGCCGCGAGCGTAGCCTCCGCGTCCTTCAGCGCCGCGTCGTCGCGGGCGCCGGAGGCGGGTGTACTGAAATCGTCCTTGATCGGATCGATCGGTTTGAAATCGGTATTGAGCGCGCTCTGCACCGAACCACCGACATCCTCGACCTGCTTCTTCAGATCGTCCAGTTCGGCTTCGCGCATGGCGTCGTTGAACTGGCTCTGAAACTCGCCGGCCATACGGCGAATCTTGCCGATCGCCTGCCCGGCGGTCCGCATGGCTTTCGGCAGATCCTTGGGGCCGATCACGAC
>NZ_JBFRDR010000321.1:0-389 GCF_052113885.1 Lysobacter sp. TAB13
GGCGCTCTCGGCCGCATTCGCCATCACCAGCAGCGTGGCGAGCCGATTCCGGCGAACTGGGCCGTAACGTCGGAAGGGCTCCCGACCACCGACCCTGCCGAGGCAATCAGGGGGCTGCTTCTGCCCACCGGCGGCCCCAAGGGGTTTGCCCTCGCACTGGCGGTCGACATGCTGTGCGGGCTCCTGTCCGGTGGTGCCGTGGGCGCCGAGGTGAAAGCCTTGTACGGCGACGCCGCGCAACCRAATGACTGCTCGTTTCTTTTCCTGACCCTGAACCCGGGCGCTTTCGGCGCTGAGGCCTTGCCGCGCCGCGCCGCAGCCGAGCGTGAGCGCATCAGTAGCGGGCGCCGCGCCCTCGGGGCTGCTGCCATCCGTGTCCCGGGGCAGGC
>NZ_JBFRDR010000322.1:0-388 GCF_052113885.1 Lysobacter sp. TAB13
CTTCAAGCCCGAGGAAGAGTCCGATGACGAATTGCGCCGGCAGGGCCGCACCGCTGGCGAGCCCGAGATCGCTCTGCGCGTAATACACGGCAGCCCAGACCAGCTTCAAGCCCGAGGAAGAGTCCGATGACGAATTGCGCCGGCAGGGCCGCACCGCTGGCGAGCCCGAGATCGCTCTGCGCGTAATACACGGCAGCCCAGACCAGCGCGAAGAGGAGCGTCGCCAGCCAGAGCCGCTTCGCCAGCAGCCAGAAGCCCGTGAAGAGGAAGGCTGCCCAGGAGAATGTCTCGGGCAGGAGCCGCGCCTGCTCGATATCGTCGCGCTCGCTGCCGGAACCGGGCGGCGGAATCAGGACCGTATAGAACGCCATGTCATGGCCCCTTATAA
>NZ_JBFRDR010000323.1:0-388 GCF_052113885.1 Lysobacter sp. TAB13
GCTCTCGTCGCCCCCCGCCTCCGACCTGCAGCAAAGGCACTGGCAACCGGCGTCATCACCGGCGCGCTGCTCCTCCAGCCGGGCCAGGTGCTGGCAGCGGATCGGACCTGGAATGGCCCTGGCACGGATTTCAACACCCCGGGTAACTGGGATTCCGGCGTGCCGGGCAACAGCGACATCGCAGTCTTTGCCGGGACCACAGCCCCTGGCGCGCTATCGACGTCGGCGAACACCTCCCTTGCCGGGATAAGATACGATGCCGGAGCAGCCGCTTACGCCATCACGCTCGGCGACAGCCTTCAGACATTTGGCAGCATCACGAACAGTTCGAGCAATACCCAGACCATCAACGTCGGCTCCTGGGCATTTTTCTTCTACGGAAATTCAT
>NZ_JBFRDR010000324.1:0-387 GCF_052113885.1 Lysobacter sp. TAB13
CCTCAGACGGCCGCGTGAAGCCAGATCCCGACCGACCAGACGCTGCTCTCGTCGCCTTCGATCGGGCCTTGCGCCCACGCACGAAGTTCACGGACGCGAGGAGCACTTTCGAAAAGCGCCAGCGGACAATCGCCCTCTCCGTAGAAATGGAGATCAGGGCCGGCGCGGGTCGCCTCGGCCGCGTCCGACATGGCGGCGACGGCCTCCACACAGGCGTTCAGCGGCTGATCCAGCCTGAGCCCGACCCAGCCGTGCGCGCCTTCGAAATGGGCTTCGACCTCGCTGACCATCGGATGGTCGCGCCAGTAGCCGACGTCGTGCGGCCAAGCTCCGAAGACCAGATCGTACATCGGAGCGCTCATGCAGGCGGCTGCCCTACAGCCCGGC
>NZ_JBFRDR010000325.1:0-387 GCF_052113885.1 Lysobacter sp. TAB13
CCTTTGCCGAGGCGCAGCGCCAGACCCTGTTGCCCCTGGAGATCGAGCCGCTGCCCGGCCTGCATCTCGGCCACCGCATCATCCCCATCGCCCGCGTCGGCGCCTATGTGCCGGGCGGGCGCTATCCGCTGCTCTCGGCGCCGATCATGACGATCGTGCCGGCCAAGGTCGCGGGCTGCGACGAGGTCATTGCCTGCCTGCCGCCCGGCGCCCATCCGGCGATGATCGCCGGCTGTCATCTTTCCGGCGCCGACCGGATCTTTCGTGTCGGCGGGGCGCAGGCGATTGCGGCAATGGCCTTCGGCACGGATACCATTCCGGCCGTCGACAAGATTGTCGGCCCGGGCAACGCCTATGTGAACGAGGCGAAGCGCCAGGTTTTTGGGC
>NZ_JBFRDR010000326.1:0-386 GCF_052113885.1 Lysobacter sp. TAB13
GGGCACCGTCGAGCAGGGCATAGACGCCGCCAGCGGTCACGCTGTCGTCGAAGCCGCGTTCTTCCATGGTGGCGCCGACCAGGAGAGTGCCGTCGCTCTTGGGAGCGAGATGCACCTGCTCGGTCCAGACGACACGCGCGAGCGTGCCGGTCCCGGGCGTGCTGCGGAGCGCGAGCGACTGGCCCTTGAGCGGGCGGACGGGGATGTCGAGCCCCTGAAATCGGGTCCAGGCGCCGGCAGCCGCAATCACGACCGGGGCCTTGCAGAGCCCGCGCGGCGTCGAGGCGCCGAGAACGCGGCCCCCGGCCAGCTCCGGCTCGGCCTCGCAGGCTTCGACCAGGTGCGCTCCGGCCGCGAGACAGGCGCGTCGCAGCGCCGCCATGACG
>NZ_JBFRDR010000327.1:0-385 GCF_052113885.1 Lysobacter sp. TAB13
TCTTTGTCACCAGTGCCGGATCCGGGAAGGGTGCCGATCTCGGCGGCCTCGCAGGGGCCGACGCGATCTGCCAGCGTCTTGCCCAGGCAGCGGGTGCAGGCAGCAAGACCTGGCGGGCTTATCTCTCCACGCAGGCAACTGGCGGTACCGCAGCCGTCAATGCGCGAGACCGCATCGGCGCAGGGCCCTGGCGCAACGCCAAGGGAGCTGTGATCGCCACCAGCGTCGCCGACCTGCATGGCGGCGCGGCCGGCTTGACCAAACAGACCGCGCTCAACGAGAAGGGCGAGCCGGTCAATGGTCGCGGCGATACACCGAACCAGCACGACATGCTTACAGGCTCCCAGGCCGACGGCACCGCCTTCGGCCCCGGCGAGGACCGGAC
>NZ_JBFRDR010000328.1:0-385 GCF_052113885.1 Lysobacter sp. TAB13
TCGTCAGGCTTGATGACATAGACATAGGAGCCCTTCTGCCCGACCTGCACGGCGACCGTCGGGATGATCGTGGCGTTGTCGAGCCTGTCGGCCTCGACCGCGACGTCGACATACTGGCCGGGCCAGAGCGAGAGGTCGGCATTCGCGAAAGCGGCCTTGGCCGCGATGGTGCCGGAAGCGATGTCCACACTGGAATCGACGAAGGTGAGGGTTCCTTCTGCCGGCGGGCGCGGCGAGTCGGCGGGTTTCGCGGTGACCTTGAGAACCTTGCCGGCCGTGAGCGCCGCTTGCAACATCGGTACCTCGCGTTCGGGCAAGGTGAAGGCGACGCGGATCGGCTTGACCTGCGTGATCGTGACGAGGCCCGGGCCCGCGCTGTTGGCGC
>NZ_JBFRDR010000329.1:0-385 GCF_052113885.1 Lysobacter sp. TAB13
CTCTACGCCTCGGCAGGATACCAGATCAGCCTCAATGGCCGTTCGCACGCCTATGACGGCAAGCTCGGCATCAAGGTCAGTTGGTGAGCCTCATCGCCAGAGCGGGCAATTGAAGGGGCGGTGATGCGACGAACTCGTCCCTCCAGCGCAGTGCCGGCCGCGCGCGCCATTCTGCTTGCCCGGCTTACCCTCATATCGCGCTTCCAATGCGCAGCGGCTGAGGCAAGACCGCTCTCAGCCTCCAGGCTGCGCCACGATGCGGATATAGGGCTTGGGTTCCCTCCAGCCATCCGGATAGAGCTGCTTCGCTTCATCGTTCGACACCGAGCCGGCGATGATCACGTCTTCACCCTGCTTCCAGTTGGCGGGGGTCGCGACCCGATGC
>NZ_JBFRDR010000330.1:0-385 GCF_052113885.1 Lysobacter sp. TAB13
CGTCCGGCGTCGTCGCGGCATTGGCCAGCGCCTCGACGCGTCGAATGTCGTCGGCGGACGCCGTGAGCTTGGGGTCCTCGGCGGCTCGCCCGATGCGCCGGCGCGCGATCTCGTCGCGGATACTCGAGAACTCGGTCTGCCTCTCCTGGGCCAGCAGCCCGTCGGTCAGCGAGTCGGGCAGCGTCGCCAGGGCCTTCTGCATCGTCCCGACCCGTTCGGCCGGGGTATTGCAGTTACCCAGCACATAGGAATAGGCGTCCCGCGCCCGCTCGGGCTTGCCGGTCTGCACGAAAGCCTCGGCCACACGCCACAGCGCATCGACATTCGCGCAGGTCAGCAAGGCCGGCGTCTCGGTGCCGATCCGGATCACCTGCTCCCATTGCCG
>NZ_JBFRDR010000331.1:0-384 GCF_052113885.1 Lysobacter sp. TAB13
AGCTTCCACAACCCGCAAGGATGGCGGCCGCGAGCCTCATTCCCAACCGCCCGTAGCCAGTACGTCGCCCAGCCATGAGGTGCTCCGTCTGTAATCCAGACCGTTCACCCTCCAGTGGAACAGAGTTCCCTTCGGCGCGCCAGATTACGTACTGCTCGCCGTGCGCAAACCTGTGCCTGTGTTGCTTGCGTGATACATGTCACGAAGCTTGTGGCGAGGATTATCTGTGCCTGCGTCAGTCTTCGATGCGTTAAGGTTGCGAGCCTGTTCGGAGTAAATCCGAACAACGGCGAACCTGACGTGATCTTATTCACGAAATTCCGCACGAATTCGTCGAGCCACTCATGAAGCGGGTCGTGTAAAGCAGCGCCGCCAGGTCCATGC
>NZ_JBFRDR010000332.1:0-383 GCF_052113885.1 Lysobacter sp. TAB13
GATATGCGCACCGGCGCAGTCACGGCCATCGGCGCGAAATACCTCGCACGCAAGGGTGCCAGAGTACTGGGCCATATCGGAGCACGCGGCACGGCCTACTGGAACGTACGCCTGCTCGACTCCCTGTTCGACTTCGACGAGATCCGTGTGCATTCCCGGCGGCGCGAAAGTCGCGACGCATTCGCAGCACGGCTCTCAGCTGATCTCGGCAAGCCCGTCACAGTGACAGAGGACTGGCGTTCCTGCGTCGACGGCGCCGATATCGTTGTTGAAGCCTCGCGCCTCGACGCGCCCGAACCGCTGCTGAAAACGGACTGGATCAAGCCCGGCGCCTTCGTCGTGCCCTATGGCACGATGAGCGCCGTCGAGCTTTCGCTCACCGA
>NZ_JBFRDR010000333.1:0-383 GCF_052113885.1 Lysobacter sp. TAB13
CGACGAAACCGGCCCGCAGGAAGACCCGCTCGGGGCCGACGTAAAGGCCTTCGCTACTGCGCTTGAATTCATGGTGCATGGGGGCAGCCTCAAGCAGGCGGGCGCCGCTCTCGCGGGCGAACACGATCGCGCCATCGAGCAGGGCCGCGGTGACGCCCTTGCCCCGCCACGACTTGCGGACGAAGAAGCAGGATGCCGCCCAGACCCGCTCATCCTCGGCCGGCGCATCCGGAAGCGGCGTCGAGGCGCGGCGTGGATTGTTCCATTCAGGAATGTCGCGCCGAGGGCCGACCTGGAGCCAGCCGACACAGGTCTCGTGTTCATAGGCCAGGACACCAGGGGGCGGCCCCTTGCGAACCCGCTCCTCGAACAACTGCCGTGCC
>NZ_JBFRDR010000334.1:0-383 GCF_052113885.1 Lysobacter sp. TAB13
GATATATTATCTAAGTCGCCGCTGAAACACACGGCCGACACGAAAGAAAAGATTGTTCTTTGAAAACTGAACAACGAGCGAAACTGCCAGTTAAGAAGCTTCGGCTTCTGACTAAAGCAATAAAAAGTTTTTGAGCAAGTCAAACACCTTTATGGAGAGTTTGATCCTGGCTCAGGACGAACGCTGGCGGCGTGCCTAATACATGCAAGTCGAGCGGAKYTWWTCCTTCGGGGWWARSTTAGCGGCGGACGGGTGAGTAACACGTAGGTAACCTGCCTATAAGACTGGGATAACATTCGGAAACGAATGCTAATACCGGATACGCGATTTGGTCGCATGACCGAATCGGGAAAGACGGAGCAATCTGTCACTTATAGATGGAC
>NZ_JBFRDR010000335.1:0-383 GCF_052113885.1 Lysobacter sp. TAB13
GATCCCGACAGGCAGCGAGCCGGACCGGCTCCCTCCCTTTTGGGAACTTGAGGATTTGATTGCGTCGGGGTTCGACCGGAGCACGGCGCTCGATATTCTTGCGCTCCGCCGCGCGCAGGCCGAGACCTGCCGCCTTCCGGTAGCTCTGTTTCGCCCGAGCGATCCTTGGCGGCACCCCCGTGTCGAGCGCGACGAAATCTCCGACCACGTCGCGTGAGCGACCCCGTACACTGTCACTGGCAGAAGCGGGACGCGGCTGAGCGGCGCGGCTGGATATCAACATGAAGATGATTGGCATGGGCCGTGTCAGAGCCAGGGCCTAGGCTCGTCGCGAAAGCCCCACAAGCCGATTGCCTCACCGACTTCAAGAATCGATCCTGAAC
>NZ_JBFRDR010000336.1:0-382 GCF_052113885.1 Lysobacter sp. TAB13
CTACTAATACCGAATACATGATTTGTTCGCCTGAACGAATTTGGAAAGACGGAGCAATCTGTCACTTGAGGATGGGCCTGCGGCGCATTAGCTAGTTGGTGAGGTAACGGCTCACCAAGGCGACGATGCGTAGCCGACCTGAGAGGGTGATCGGCCACACTGGGACTGAGACACGGCCCAGACTCCTACGGGAGGCAGCAGTAGGGAATCTTCCGCAATGGACGMAAGTCTGACGGAGCAACGCCGCGTGAGTGATGAAGGTTTTCGGATCGTAAAGCTCTGTTGCCAGGGAAGAACGCTTGGGAGAGTAACTGCTCTCAAGGTGACGGTACCTGAGAAGAAAGCCCCGGCTAACTACGTGCCAGCAGCCGCGGTAATACGT
>NZ_JBFRDR010000337.1:0-381 GCF_052113885.1 Lysobacter sp. TAB13
CGTGATCACGGGCGAGGCTCGGTTTCGCGACCGCAACACCGTGCAGGTCGGCGATCGGGAGATCAGGGCACGACGTTTCGTCATCGCAACGGGTTCGCGCCCGGCACCTCCGCCAATTCCTGGCATCGACAAGGCCTCTGTCCTGACGATGGCATCCGTTCTCACCCTGAGCCGCCGCCCGGAGCGTCTGATCGTGCTCGGATGCGGTTCGGAAGGGGTCGAAGTCGCGCAGGCAATGCGCCGCCTCGGCAGCAGCGTCACGATCGTTGGAGCCGAGGACCTGCTTGCCGACGAGGACCCGGAGGCCGTGGCGCTGATCCGTCGCGCGCTGCTGCGGGACGGGATCGCGCTGCACGAACGGGCCGAGATCCTGCGTGTCGA
>NZ_JBFRDR010000338.1:0-380 GCF_052113885.1 Lysobacter sp. TAB13
AGGCGTCGCTTGGCGAAGCTCCAGAAGCTCTCGATGCCATTGATGTGGTTGTCGCCCTCGGCGAAGTGATTGCCGCTGTGGCGGATGCGCCAGTGCTTGGCATAGCCCAGATCGACCAGGCCGTCATAGCTGGACAAGCAGTCGGAGAGGATTTCGCTCTCCAGGCGAATATGCCCACGAATTAAGGCCTGCAGCGTGGCGGTTTTGCAGTTGGGGACGATCTGGGTGTAGACGTGCTGGCCGCGTTTGAGCATGCCGAAGACGATGGTTTTCTTGCCGGCGCCGCGTCCGCGTTTGCCGCGCACGCGCCACGGCCCGAAGAAGGATTCATCGACTTCGACCTGACCGGTGAAGGGCGAATGTTGTTCGCAGTCGTGAGC
>NZ_JBFRDR010000339.1:0-380 GCF_052113885.1 Lysobacter sp. TAB13
TCCATGCGGCCTTGCATCCAGCCGACCGCCTTGCCCTCGGCCAGCGCCTGCGCGGTGGTCTCGATCAGGGCGTCGTCACCGAGAACCTCTCGAAGCGCGCGCCGGCAGCCGTCAATTGGGCCTCGATCTCAGCCTGCGTGAAGCTGGGGCCGAGATAGCTGCCCAGCATTGAATCACCGCCGCCTGGATTGAGCCTTCGCGGGTGGCCACCGAAAAGATGATAGCCGGCAAGCGCTGCGCCAAGCGCCCCGCCAGCATCGCCGGCAGCCGGCTGGATCCAGAGGCCTTCGAAGATGCCCTCACGCAGGAGCTTGCCATTGGCGACACAGTTCAGTGCGACGCCACCAGCCAGGCACAGATTCTTCTGGCCGGTTTCAGCC
>NZ_JBFRDR010000340.1:0-380 GCF_052113885.1 Lysobacter sp. TAB13
GCACCTCGCACGCCGTGAAAATAGAAGTAGCTTGCCAGTGGTTCGGTGAGGGGGGCGATCAGGACGAGCGCGGCTTCCGGTCCATGCAGCTTCGCGACTGCGACGGCGCGGTTGAGCGTCACCACAGGGGAGGGAGTGCGGCGTTCCAGTGCCGAATAGAGCTGCTCGATCTGGGCCCAGTCGGTGTCCTCCGGCCGTTGCGCACGCGCGTGAAGCGCCGCGATCGCGGCCTGGATCTGGTAAGGGCCGGGCCTTCTGTGGCGGATCGCCTTGTCGATCATCGCAAGCGCCTCGGCGATCAACGCGCCATTCCAGTGCAGGCGGTCCTGTTCCTCGAGCAGGATTGGCATGCCCAACGCGTCGAACCGCGCCAGCAGGCG
>NZ_JBFRDR010000341.1:0-379 GCF_052113885.1 Lysobacter sp. TAB13
ATGCGGCTTTCGCCCTGCATGCCAACCCTGGCGAAATCCAGATCGAGGCGCTCTCGGGAAGCTATGCCGGTGGCAAGGTCACCGGGCGGCTAACGGCACGGCGTGAAGGTGGGCTTGCGCAGCTCTCCGGCCGGATCGCCCTGTCGCAGCTCGATCTCGCCATGCTCACCGGCAATGCCCTTGCCGGGAAGCTGTCGGGCCAAGTGGAGGGCGGCGGTTCCGGAGAGAGCCCGGCGCGACTGGTTGCCGGGCTAGGGGGCGCGGGGACCTTCACCATAGCAGGCGCGAGCCTCACCCGGTTCGATCCCGGCGGCTATGCCCGCGTCATCGCTGGGACCGGAGAGGATGCATCCGAAAGCGAAACCGGCCGTTTGCAGAG
>NZ_JBFRDR010000342.1:0-378 GCF_052113885.1 Lysobacter sp. TAB13
GCGGATGATTCCGCATCGATTTCAGCAACTGCGCTCTGTGAGCCCATATTGGAAACGGTGTCGCATCCTGCCAGCGCGACGGCGATGCCGGCTGCAGCCAGCCAGCTCTTGCCTCGAAACATGCTCTGCCTCATCGGTCCCGGTTCTGTGCCTCGACTGCCATGCTCGACCCCGTTGGTCGTCATGACCTGATTGCGCTCCCCAGCCGACAGCGCCCCTTCACGCGAGAACGCCTGCATCCTGCCAAGCTTTGGTTAACGCCGCCGAAAAAGCAACAACGCCCGGAGAGGCTCCAGGCGCTGTTTCGACATGACGCATCCGTGTGAAGCGGCCAATGCAGCCGCCCTCAACAGGAGATCAGGGGCGCTTGGGCTTCAC
>NZ_JBFRDR010000343.1:0-378 GCF_052113885.1 Lysobacter sp. TAB13
GGCGCTGGACCGCTGCTCGCGACGGCAAGACCTTCCCGGTGAGCGACCCCGCGACGGGCGCCCTCGTCGCGCAGGTCGCAGCGCTCGGAGCGGCTGAAGCGACGCAGGCGATCGAGGCGGCGCATGCTGCATTCCCGACCTGGAAAGCGCTGCTGCCGCAGGCGCGCGCAGCACTGCTGCGGCGCTGGCATGCCGAGATGTTTGCGGCAGCCGAGGATCTCGCGCTTCTGATGACGCTTGAACAGGGCAAGCCACTGTCGGAAGCGCGCGGCGAGATCGCCTACGCCGCCGACTTCATCACCTATTACGCGGAGGAAGCGCTGCGCGAGAATGTCGAGAGCGTGACCAGCCATTTGCCGGGTGCGCAGATGTCGCTGT
>NZ_JBFRDR010000344.1:0-378 GCF_052113885.1 Lysobacter sp. TAB13
CTCTATGGCCAGGCGCTGCGCTACAAYACCGAGTTCTTCATCGARTAYTTCGCCATCGACCTGATCATGGACGAGGATGGCGTCTGCCGSGGCGTGATCGCGCTCAAGCTCGATGACGGYACGCTGCATCGCTTCCGCTCGAAGATGGCGATCATGGCGACCGGCGGCTATGGCCGCGCCTATTTCTCCGCGACCTCGGCTCATACCTGCACCGGCGACGGTGGCGGCATGGTGCTGCGCGCCGGCCTGCCGCTGCAGGACATGGAATTCGTGCAGTTCCACCCGACCGGCATCTATGGCGCCGGCTGCCTCATCACCGAGGGGGCCCGCGGCGAGGGCGGCTATCTCACCAATTCCGAGGGCGAGCGCTTCATGGAG
>NZ_JBFRDR010000345.1:0-378 GCF_052113885.1 Lysobacter sp. TAB13
GCATGGAGCCAGTCTTCGCCGACCGCCTGGGACTTCAAGATACGCCAGGGCGTCACATTCCATGACGGGAGCCCCCTGACGGCCGAAGCGGCGGCGAACGCACTCAACCAGCTCCTGGCGGCGCAGGTGCCGGCAAGGGCTTTTTCGAAGAAGAACATCAAATCCGTCGAGGTGCTGGACACCGAGACCCTGCGCATCACCACCGTCGAACCCTCGGTCTTCCTCCCCGGCCAGCTGGCCAGTCCGGCCACGACGATCCTGGCACCGGCAGCCTACAAGGACGGCAAGGTCAACCCGATCAAGACCTGCACTGGCCCCTTCGCCATCACGCGCGTCGATGCCAAGCAAGGCATGACCGTCAAGCGCAATGACAACTAC
>NZ_JBFRDR010000346.1:0-377 GCF_052113885.1 Lysobacter sp. TAB13
GGACCAGGCCCGGTCACCTCGCGGCCGTGGACCAGGCCCGGTCACCTCGCGGCCGTCGACGAGAACCTGGCCGCCAGTGGCCGGGATCAGGCCCGCGATGATCTTGAGGAGCGTGGTCTTGCCGCAGCCCGAGGGGCCGAGCAGCGTCGTCAGGCGCCCTTCCGGAAACTCCAGCGAGATGCCGCTGAGCGCCTCGATGCCGCCCGCATAGGTCTTCGAGACGCTGCGCACTTCGACGATCGGCTGAGGCGCCCGTCCCGGGAGCTGCGGCAAATCGCGGTTCGGCTGCGAGGCCATGGCTGCGGACGGATTCATGGGCGCGCCTCCGGTCGAAACAGGGTGACTTCGATCCGCTCGAGCAGCTCGATGAACAGGAC
>NZ_JBFRDR010000347.1:0-377 GCF_052113885.1 Lysobacter sp. TAB13
GCCTTCTCGCCGCGCAACACGGCATACCCGCTGCTGCTGCCATGGGAGCTCGGTTGATCAGGCCGGAGGCCTTGTGGGCAATGGCGGCGTCCCACCCATCGCGGATAGTCGCGACCGGACGTCGCAAGGTCTGAAAAAACGTGCCGTCGCGGAGGGGGTCGACGCGTCGCCACGGGCTACGGCCGCTGCGCCCGCGCGGTGTCAGGGGCCATCTGTATCGCTGCGGCCGGCATCGTCCGGCTCCGATCAACGTCCCCAGCCTGCCCCCCGACCACTTTGCCTSCCKCCGCGCYGGTGATAGGYCCCGGGCGGTGCAGGGAGCGACACGCGCGAGGCATGCCCCGGCCTTGAATTGCCCTGCGGAGGCCGTGCTCGAT
>NZ_JBFRDR010000348.1:0-377 GCF_052113885.1 Lysobacter sp. TAB13
GCCCATGAGGAAGGGGTGGCGGCGAACGAACCGGATTCCTGGCTGCACCGTGTCCAAAATGGGCTCGGTGCCGCCTGGTCGGCTCTCACGCAGCCGTTTCGGCGTACCGTTGACAGCCACTCCCTTGACAGCAACGAAAGCGCGCTCGCCACGCAATTGAAGCGCGCCGTAAAGATCGGCCAAGAGCGACGTTCCAGAGTCTTGTCGGTTGTTGCGACGGACTCCGATCCGCGACGTGCAGCCGAGATCGCGAACACCGTGGCGAATGTCTACATCGAGGATATTGCGCAACGAAAGCGCACCGACGCGGAGCAGCTTGTGGTTTGGCTCGCCAAGCGCGTTCCCGAGATGAGGCTGGAGGTGGCGCGTGCCGAAGA
>NZ_JBFRDR010000349.1:0-377 GCF_052113885.1 Lysobacter sp. TAB13
CGCATGAACCCACCGAAAGCCGAGGAATGACGCAAAACTAGGGCCGAATGGTTAAGGGAGATTAACCATGCGCGAACTGCGCGCAAAAGTCGCAAAAGCCCGCTATGGCATGGGCCTGGTCTGATTCGAGACGTTCCCACCCATGTCTGTCGCCGCAACCGAGCTCCTCGGCTTCACCGCAGCTACGCTGACGACCCTGTGCTGGCTGCCCCAGGCCTGGCACACGGTCCGGACTCGGGACACACGGGCGATCTCGCTCTGGACACAGATATTCTTCGCGCTCGGCATCATTCTCTGGCTGGTCTATGGGCTCCTGCTGATGTCCTGGCCGCTGATCGGCGCCAATGCCGTGACGTTGGTGCCGGTCCTCGTCATCC
>NZ_JBFRDR010000350.1:0-376 GCF_052113885.1 Lysobacter sp. TAB13
CTGCTTGTACATCGCACCGGCCAGCCCGCCCATGAACGACACGGGGATGAAGACCGCGCACAGCACCAGGACGATCGCGATGACCGGTCCGGTGACTTCGCCCATCGCCTTGATCGAAGCCTCTCGCGGCGACAGATGCTCTGTCGCCATGATGCGCTCGACGTTTTCCAGAACCACGATCGCGTCGTCGACGACGATRCCGATGGCGAGGACCAGGCCGAACAGGGTGAGCAGGTTGATCGAGAAGCCGAACATGTACATGCCGGCAAAGGTGCCGATGATCGAGATCGGTACGGCAATGACCGGGATGAGCGTGGCCCGGAAGTTCTGCAGGAAAAGGAAGACGACGAGGATGACCAGGACGATGGCCTCGACG
>NZ_JBFRDR010000351.1:0-376 GCF_052113885.1 Lysobacter sp. TAB13
CGATAAAGGCTTGCTCGAAGAGGTCGCGTTGAGCGTGGCTGCCGCCGATTACGACCAGCCCGGTGCGCGCGGCGCCTAGCAGCCTCGCCGCCTCGGTGTAGTCGCCTTCGTGGAAGGCGAGCAGGCCAAAAGCCGCGAGCGCACCWTGATGGGCTGCCTGCCKGCGCTCGCTGCTKCGATGCGCCCGGCTATCCCCAACGAGCGTGCGGGCRATCGCCTCCGCGCCGCTTGMATGCCCGGCGCCGAGCAATGAGAGAGCRTAGTGCAGGTCGGCAAAGACCAGGCGGCCATCATCGATCCGGCCCTCGGCGAGTGCGGCCAGTTCCTCCCAGCGCGTCCCGACATCGACGCCGGCATATTCGAGCCGGGCAAGCAG
>NZ_JBFRDR010000352.1:0-376 GCF_052113885.1 Lysobacter sp. TAB13
GCTTGCGGCAGAGTTCGGACATCGGACCGAGCACCCGCTGGAAGCGGATGAGCTGGCGGCGCAGTCCGAAGATGCGCGGCACATCGACCCGGCCGAACTCGCTGGCGAGCATCTCCCGCTCCATCTCCAGGACATCCTCCTCGATCGTCTCCACAATCGGGAAATAGCCGTCGACGATGAAGTCCAGCACGCCGTGCAGGACGTAATCGACGCCGTAGCGCATCTGCGCGGTTGCGGCCTCGAGTTGGCTGCGCAGCTCGGTATGGGCCCGTGCGGAGCCGTGGCGAACCGTGATGATGTGGTGCTTGCCAACGAAGATCGCCGTTTCGCCATAGGCGATCTGGTCATCCTCCAGGTGCGCCGTGCGGGCCACGAT
>NZ_JBFRDR010000353.1:0-376 GCF_052113885.1 Lysobacter sp. TAB13
GAAAATCGCGTGAAACCCGACAACTTCGCCGCGCAGCCCAGATGCAATGCCGCAATTAGGCACGAATCCAGCCTGTTCCGACGTCCTCGAGCCTCTGCGACCTAGAAGGTTATGTCCGAATGCAAGCCTCCAACCCCCTGAGCCGCTATGCCCCGCAGGCTCTCGCCGTTCTGCGCATCGTGACCGCGCTGATCTTCATCATCCACGGCACCCAGAAGCTCTTCGGTTTCCCAGCCGCGCCCGCCAGCGGCCTGCCCGCCGCCTTCACGCTGTTCTGGTTCGGCGCCATTCTCGAGGCCTTGGGCGGCTTCCTGATCCTGATCGGCTTGTGGACTCGCCCCGTCGCCTTCGTGCTGGCCGGCGAAATGGCCTATGC
>NZ_JBFRDR010000354.1:0-376 GCF_052113885.1 Lysobacter sp. TAB13
GCCGGTAACCGAGACCGGACCGCGTGATCTGCTCGGTGAGCCGCAGTCCATGGCTGCGTGGCTCGCCGCGGCCGGGCAAGGCGAGGGGGAGACGCCCGAATCCGGTTTTGAGCTCAAGGGCTTGCGTGAAACCCTTCGTCCGGCCTTTGACCTGTTGCAGCAGGGCAAGCCGCTGCCGGAAGCGTCGCTCGCTGCGATCAACCGCCTGCTCGTGCCGGTGACCGAGCGCTATCAGTTGCACAGGGGTGACGAGGGCTATGCGCTCATGGCCGTGGCGAATCGGGGCCTCGGAGCGGCATCGAGAATCGCACTCGATTTCGCTCGCTTCGTCTGCGACCACGAGCCGGCACGGCTCAAGCACTGCGCCAACCACGAC
>NZ_JBFRDR010000355.1:0-376 GCF_052113885.1 Lysobacter sp. TAB13
GTGCTGCACTGACGAGCTTCATGAAAAAATGCGAAAGCGACGCTGCTAAAGCGTGCGACGTGACTGTCGCCGAACGAAAACTGTCGGGCGCCGCGAAGTCAAGTTTCACTAAGAAGTGCGTCAGTGACGCTGTCGGAGCGTGACGCATCAGTTGCGGTGACCAAGGGGCTTGAGCGTCGCGGCCTCGATTGGATGAAGCGCGCCGCAGACGAAGCGATGACAACGGCTGGCAACCTCCAGTCGTTGTGCGTTCCACCCCCGATCTGTGTATCGAACGCGCGCAGGACATGGCCACGCCCTCTTCATCAGGCGCGGCGATGGGCCATGCGCATGCGCGCGACGAGACCGTGTCGACCAGGCTCCCGCCGCGTAGAAC
>NZ_JBFRDR010000356.1:0-375 GCF_052113885.1 Lysobacter sp. TAB13
GGGCTGAACCGCGAGGATCTTCAGGCCAGTTCTGACCACGGATCGGCTCGTCTGCAGGATTGAGCCATACCAGGGCAGATCCGGATCCGAATGATCGTCACCGTCGATGAAGCCGCCACCGAGCTCTGCGGCAAGCGCCTCGCCGAGGGTCGTCTTGCCGACGCCGATCGGGCCGCTCAGGAAAATCGCATAGCGCTGCATCTGCGCTGTTTCGCCGACGCAACGCCTTCCGGCAAGGGGCGCGCCCGTGCGCCTACGGCCAGGCCGCCCACGCCAGTCCGTCCTGGAGCACGCGGTCGATCAGGTCGGGCTAGGCACACCATGCCGTCGCAACCAGGCGCATGGAGCGCCTTCAGCGCCAGGCCAGCTCACATC
>NZ_JBFRDR010000357.1:0-375 GCF_052113885.1 Lysobacter sp. TAB13
GCGCGAGACCATGCGCCGCAAGGTGGCTGAGGTCTTGCGGGAATTCGCGGTGACCGCGATCCTCGTCACGCATGACCAGGGCGAAGCACTCGGCTTCGCCGACCAACTCGTCGTGCTGAAGGAGGGCCGCCTGGTCCAGGCCGGGCCTCCGCGGTTGCTCTACCTGCAACCGCGCGACCCCGCGATCGCAAGGTTCCTCGGCGACGCGATCCTGCTGCAGGCCGAGCTCGCCGATGGCGCGGCGCGCTGCGCGCTCGGGCAGATTTCGATCGCCGACCGAACCCGGCGCGGCCCGGCGACGATCCTGCTGCGCCCCGAACAGCTTCGCCTGCGGCCGGACAACCCCGAGCACGCTGGCGGCACCGGGGGGCGGAT
>NZ_JBFRDR010000358.1:0-375 GCF_052113885.1 Lysobacter sp. TAB13
GCCTTGCAGGCCGCCGCGATCACGTCGGCCGCGGCCGCGGGGATGACGTCGGCGGCCGCTTCGGCGCGAGCGAGCGCGGCCTCGAAATCCAGCATGCCTTGCAGAAGTGCCCGGTCTTCGAACAGGCTTGCCATCTCGTGATCGGCGAAGAGCTCGCCATAGAGACCGGGCAGGTCAGTCATGGCGGCTCCGCGTGTTCGGAAATGCGTGGCGCAATGCAGGCTCGCTCCCCTTGTCTAGGCTGGCGCTTTCCGATCAAGGATAGGCCAATGGGTCCTTGGATAGACCCGAGGCGCGCTCGCCCGCAACATGGGCCGTTCGGCGCAGCCAAGATGGAGGAGTGACGCCGTGGCGATGACGATGAATGGCGAGGTC
>NZ_JBFRDR010000359.1:0-375 GCF_052113885.1 Lysobacter sp. TAB13
ATGACCGAGAGCATCACCAGCGTATCGAGGCTGCGGCTGGTCAGCACCCTGTCCGACATCTGGAACAGATAGATCGGGACAGCCAGCACCAGCGTGTTCACGACGATCGAAAAGATCGCGACGATCACCAAGTTGTGGCGCGCCTCCGCGAGCCCTTTGCCGAGGACCTGCTGGAAATCGCGATCCCCGAGGCGTTGTTCGAGCGGTGATCGGCCTCCGCCGCCACCGCCCCCTCCGCCGCCACCTGTTCCGCCCTTGCCGCCCCCAGGGCCGTTCGATGTCGTCGTGCCTTGCGGGCTGCCGGCGCCTCCGACCGGTCGCAGATTGGGGACGCCGTCGGCGGGAGGAGCGCCGTACTTCGCCTCGGCGCGCAGC
>NZ_JBFRDR010000360.1:0-375 GCF_052113885.1 Lysobacter sp. TAB13
CTCCATACTCACACCACCTTTATCTCTCTAAAATATATACATGACTTGCCCCTGCTTGCAACCGTAACTTTTTTTATTGTCAAAATCGTACTCCAGCGGTTAAGCTGGCACCCAAATGAGGATATGCGTCCCTTCGCCGGTTCTCGAAGTCATCTTAAGCGAACCGCCAAGCTCATTCACCCGCTCCTCCATCGTGAGCAGCCCATAGGACGTCTGCTTCTTTGCTTCCAGATCGAAGCCTATGCCGCTGTCGCTGATGCTCATCTGCACGCCGCCGTCACTGCGCAGCAGTCTAATATCCATACGTTCCGCCTTCGAATGGCGAAGCGTATTCGATAGCGCCTCCTGCGCAATGCGGAATAAGTGATCCTCCGC
>NZ_JBFRDR010000361.1:0-374 GCF_052113885.1 Lysobacter sp. TAB13
CCGGCGTTCTCGATGTTCAAATGGGAGGCCGGCAAGATCGTCGCCGTGGAGTAACGAGCAGGTCTGGGCGCGAAGCGGGCAACCCCGTGCCTTCTTCGCGCCGCCGCCTGACGTCCTCGTTGATGCCGATGCCCCCGCCAGCTTGGCGCTCTGCGCTCGGCTTTCCCCGGGGCCGGGTCCATGCGCGCCGAACATTGCCTGCCTCGGTCCATGATTGAATTGCAGTGGAGCTGGGCGATGACAGCAGGCTCGGGCTTCGTCGGCGGCAATACGCGAGCACCCGCCTTGCGCTCGCTTCCGTCCTCCGGCAACAATGCCTCATGATTAGGACGCCATTTGCGACGCTGCTCTGCGTCACCGCACTCACAGCATGC
>NZ_JBFRDR010000362.1:0-374 GCF_052113885.1 Lysobacter sp. TAB13
GCACACGCCTCGCCGCCATGATGGATGGGCTGCGGCTCTATGGCATGGGCTCGAGTTGGGGCGGCTTCGAGAGCCTGATGGTCCCGACCAATCCGTCCCCCCTGCGGTCGGCGACCAACTGGGCTGTCGATGGCCAGTCGATGCGCGTCCATGTCGGGCTCGAGGATATTGCCGACCTGATCGACGATCTCGAGCGCGGATTGAAGCGGCTGACCGCCTGATCTCGATCCTGCACTTCTTCACGGCGCGACCGCCAGGAGGTCGTGCCGACACGCTGCTCCCGGAGAATGACGAGCGATGCTCACAGTTTATGGCCGCAATAATTCCTCGAATGTCGCCAAGGTGCTCTGGACGCTCGACGAGCTCGGATTGAC
>NZ_JBFRDR010000363.1:0-372 GCF_052113885.1 Lysobacter sp. TAB13
GCGTGAGCCTGGCCGCGATGATGGATCTGGTGCTGGAAGAGATGCGCGAGCAGGTCGTCGATCCGCTCGGGCACCTTGCCGTCATCGCCGCGATCGGTCTCGACCTGCCGTGCCAGCTCTGCCTCGCTCAGCGCATCGCAGAAGGCGATCAGGCGGCGATCGGTCTGCCCCTGCACGATGAGGAGCGCCGCCGCGTCGAGCGGCCGGAAGGTATCGAAGACGGCCAGCCCGCGCCCGCCTTGCTCCAGCGCATCGAGATAGAACTGATCGACCGAGAGATTGTGGTTCAAGGTCTCGTGGAGCGAGGGGAAGAAGCTCGTGCGCGGCGCCCTGAACGCTTGGTCGTCCAGCTCGGCGCAGGCACGCAGCAGC
>NZ_JBFRDR010000364.1:0-371 GCF_052113885.1 Lysobacter sp. TAB13
GGTGCGTTCCGGCCGCGCGCCGGTTTCCCTCATCGCCTGCAGGATCATACCGGGATGGGGCTTGGACGGCGCATCATCGGCCGTCTGGATCGTCGCCATGTGCTGACGCCAGCCATAGCGCTCAACGATGTAGTCCGCGCCCCGACGGGACTTGCCGGTCGCGATGCCGAGCACCGTATCGGGCCGTGCAACCAGCGCGTCCAGCATAGCCGCAACGCCCGGGAAGAGCGGCTCGGCGAGGCTTGGATCGGTCTCGGCCTGCCGCCGCATGGCGCCGAATACCTCTCTGTAAGTTTCCGTCAGTTGGTCGTCGGGGCGTTCCAGCCCCGCCAGCTGCATCAGCGCAATATCCAGCGTCAGCCCGACGATGC
>NZ_JBFRDR010000365.1:0-370 GCF_052113885.1 Lysobacter sp. TAB13
GCCAGGCCGCACGGAGCCCGTGGAACGGCTCCCACAAGCCCGGCCCGTGGGGCTGAGATGACTGAACAGGACAATTCGCGCCGCAAACCGGCGCCGGCTCCGGCACGGCCAGCTGATGACGCACCGGGTCTGCCGGCGCGCCGCCTTGCGGCAAACCTGATCGGCCAGGCCGCACGGAGCCCGTGGAACGGCTCCCACAAGCCCGGCCCGTGGGGCTGAGATGACTGAACAGGACAATTCGCGCCGCAAACCGGCGCCGGCTCCGGCACGGCCAGCTGATGACGCACCGGGTCTGCCGGCGCGCCGCCTTGCGGCAAACCTGATCGACGAGGTGCTGCGGGCCGGCACCGCGCTCGACGAAACCTATGAG
>NZ_JBFRDR010000366.1:0-370 GCF_052113885.1 Lysobacter sp. TAB13
TGCTGGCCCTGCTGACGCCGACCGTCCTGTCCTCGGGACACAGCGCGCTGCATGTCGGCTTCGCCGCCGACTACACGGCGTCCTTCCTCGTGACCGTGATCCTGCTGAAATCGGTCGCCTCGGCGGTCTCGATCGGTTCCGGCTTTCGCGGCGGCCTGTTCTTCGCCTCGCTCTTCATCGGCGCCATGTTCGGCAAGCTGGTGGCTCTGGCCTGGACCGCCGGGTTCGGGATTCCGGCCGCTTCGACGGTCTTCGCCGTCGTCGGTATGAGCGCGATGGCAACCGCGGTCGTCGGTGGGCCGCTGACCATGGCCCTGCTCGCCCTGGAGACGACGGGCAGCCTGCCGCTCACGGTGGCGGTGCTCGCCGC
>NZ_JBFRDR010000367.1:0-370 GCF_052113885.1 Lysobacter sp. TAB13
GGATCGTCCTTCGGCCAATTGGGCCGTTCAGGCTCTTCCTCCGCGTTCAAATGATAGAGGTTGCCGAAGAACTCATCGAAGCCGTGATTGGTCGGCAGGTATTCGTCCTTGTCGCCAAGGTGGTTCTTGCCAAATTGACCTGTGGCGTAGCCGAGCGGCTTGAGCGCCTGGGCGATAGTAATATCGCCTTTCTGCAGACCCACCGGGGCGCCGGGGATACCAACCTTCGACAGCCCGGTCCGCAGCGGCGTCTGCCCGGTGATGAAGGAGGATCTCCCCGCCGTGCAGCTGTTCTCGGCGTAGTAGTCCGTGAACATCATGCCTTCCCGGGCGAGGCGGTCGATGTTCGGCGTCTTGTAACCGACTACCC
>NZ_JBFRDR010000368.1:0-370 GCF_052113885.1 Lysobacter sp. TAB13
GGGTTGGGTATGCGTTCGCGAGTAATCGCTTTGGTGTTGGCGCTGCTAGCCGCGTTCAGGCCAGCTGCCGCGCAAACCTATGACCCCAATTTCAGGGACGCAGAGCGGGCCTTCTTGAGCCTCGAGCTCAACACCCGGCTCTGGTTTCAGGTATTCCTGACGAGCGCGGGGCATTGGCCGGCCGTGCCCAACGTAAATTTCTCCCGGCGGCTCTTTGAAGCCACCAAAGACCTCCAGCGGGCACGCGGAGAAGCCCCCAATGGCATCCTCACGGAGGCCCAGGTGGGGCAAATGCTTGCGTCGGCCTCCTCGGTATTAAAGGGCTGGGGGTTACGCTGGGTTCCCCATCCAACCCGCGGCCGCTCAATTT
>NZ_JBFRDR010000369.1:0-369 GCF_052113885.1 Lysobacter sp. TAB13
CTTTGATTACGGCAGACAACCGGATAATCTCCGGTCGTGTACCTAGCACCGTCATCACTTTCAATTTTTTCACGTTATACCGCCTCCGGATATAAATGGTTAACCATGAGTTCGAACAAACGGTCACTCAGATGAAGCTGGTTGAACAACGGCTTCGCATGGTCGTCATAGCCGGATTGCAGTTGGCCATGCAACGACCAGACCGCGCTTCGCATGAAGTCTTTCGGAAGCGGAGCAGCGTCTCTGTAAAACAGCAAGTAGGGAGATGTCGTTAGTTCCCGGGCTTTCAAGAAGACGTCTTGATCGGAAGCCATTGGCATGCTGATATAGTGGACTCTTGGATCCGGCAATTTTATGACGGGTGGATGC
>NZ_JBFRDR010000370.1:0-369 GCF_052113885.1 Lysobacter sp. TAB13
GTTCCGTCGTCGTGCGGCGGACACGTCTGCAAAGGCTGGTCTCTGGTTTTTTTCTTTTGTTTCAGACACTTATATTCCCGCGAAGTGCTTGCGACGGAACGTTGTCGATCTTGCCGCGGAACTGCATCATCGCCTGATCATATCCCCCAGTCCTCATTCGGTGGCAACCTGTGTTCAGAAGGACCCGTTGCACCCCAACCTACAAAATGCCCTTCCAACTCCGTACATAAACTCTCCCAGCCCCCCACGCTCGTCACTCCGCAAAATACATTTGTGTCATAAAACATTCATTTGTATGATCCACTGCAAACGCACTGCCCCGCATCTGACGGCGGCGGGCCGCTTCCCCCTTCGGGAGCGCCCTTTGGG
>NZ_JBFRDR010000371.1:0-369 GCF_052113885.1 Lysobacter sp. TAB13
ATTATTTCCAGTACAAGAATCCCGAGTTCAAGGCGCTGATGGCGAAGATCGACGTCACCCTCGACGAGGGCCAGCGCAATGAGATGTACAGGCAAGCTCAGCGCATCCTGGCGCGCGATGCGGTCAACGGCTTCCTTTTCATCCTGCCGAAGATCACCGTGACGGCGGCCGGGCTGGACGGGATGTGGACCGATTGGCCGCTCCCGATCACGCCGCTCGCCGAGGTGCGCTGGCGCTAGGTCGTGCTGTCGTTCCTGGCGCGCCGATGCGTGGCGCTCGTCGCCACGCTGCTTGGCGCAGCGCTGGTGATCTTCGTCGCGCTCGAGGTCCTGCCGGGCGATCCGGCCGCCGTGACGCTTGGTCTCAACG
>NZ_JBFRDR010000372.1:0-368 GCF_052113885.1 Lysobacter sp. TAB13
GCAGGACACCGGCATCATCCAGGCGATCACGGAGGCGCCGCAATCGGCCTCCTATGCCGCGATGGCGGCCCGGCAGCAGGCTCTTGCCGTCGAAATTCTGAAGGACCCCGATGTCGACAGCCTGTCCTCCTTCATTGGCGTCGACGGCACCAACAGCACGCTCAACAGAAGCCGATCGCCCGCCTGGGCTATTTTGACTACACGGTGGTCAAGGACGACTGCGGCCGTCATGGAGCGCCTGAAGCAGCGCACGGACAGCCTGCCGGGCATCACGCTCTACATGCAGCCGGTACAGGACCTGACAGTCGAGGGCATCGTCAGCCGCATGCAGTACCAGTTCGTCCTGCAGGCCTCGGATGCCGCACAAC
>NZ_JBFRDR010000373.1:0-368 GCF_052113885.1 Lysobacter sp. TAB13
GGAGACGCCGAATCGCAATGATTGCAAGACCACTCCTCCTCGCAACCCTTGCGATCGTGCTCGGCGCCTGCGCCGGCAAACCCCTTCCTGACTATCTCGCGCGTCCGGCCGATCCGAGCGTGAAGGTCCCCGCCCTCGCCTATCAGAGCGTCACCGCCGGCAGCACCGTGCTGCGCCCGGCCGAGCCGAAGGACTGGCGTGAACTCAATCGGCGCGTTGGACCGCAGCCATGACCGAAGGACCGATCACTGTGGCCATGCCTGCGTCCATCTCCTTCCGGTCGATCACGCTCTTCCCGTCGGTTTCCCGCCTCGCCCTTGTCGCAGGCATGGCCGTGCTGCTTGGCGGTTGCGCGACCTTTTCCAGCG
>NZ_JBFRDR010000374.1:0-368 GCF_052113885.1 Lysobacter sp. TAB13
GGTCACCGCCGCCCTGCCCTCGCAGGCAGGCGTCATCGGAAGTTCCGTTCCCTGGGCCCGGGCAGGTTCGGGACGAGACAGCGCCGCGAGCCCGGCGGCAGCGAGCGCGGAAGCGACGAGATCGCGGCGGTTGAACCCAATTTGCGGCATCGCGCACTCCCATCCCGGATCCTAGTTCAGCGCCCCTCCCTTCGGGTGAGGGCCGGAGCCTTGCCAAAATATGGACGCAGCGTTCCGGGAAAGCAGTGGCAGAATGGCCGGTTTCACGGCACTGTGACCGCCGATTCCGCGTGCTCCGGTCTGGGTCGCGACGCGGCGAAGGAAACCGTATGCCGACCGATATCGAAATTGCCCGCGCAACCGAACTC
>NZ_JBFRDR010000375.1:0-368 GCF_052113885.1 Lysobacter sp. TAB13
TTTCAACATAGGGTAACGGTCTGGTTGCTCTTCCTGGGAGGTCCACCTAAACGCGTCAGCAGTGCCCCGCTCATCCACACCACCGACGCTCCTCGCGAGCAGGTGGCCGGCGTAGTTCGCAGTAGCCATGGTATCCGGCGCTAGGCAGTCGCCGATCCGTTCGACGCGCATGAGACCGCGGTCGATGATTTTGCGGCGGAAGGTCGAAAGCCTGAGTGAGTTGAGGCCATTGCGCGAAGCCCTGCTAAAAGGAACGTGGCTTGGTCCTCGAGGAGTTGGTGAGGCCTTCGACGCTGTTGCCGCTGCGTCATTGATGGTTAGCGGTATTCGCCAGCCACCCAAGCCGGTCGCGTGGACCGCGCAAAGCC
>NZ_JBFRDR010000376.1:0-368 GCF_052113885.1 Lysobacter sp. TAB13
TTTCAACATAGGGTAACGGTCTGGTTGCTCTTCCTGGGAGGTCCACCTAAACGCGTCAGCAGTGCCCCGCTCATCCACACCACCGACGCTCCTCGCGAGCAGGTGGCCGGCGTAGTTCGCAGTAGCCATGGTATCCGGCGCTAGGCAGTCGCCGATCCGTTCGACGCGCATGAGACCGCGGTCGATGATTTAGCGGCGGAAGGTCGAAAGCCTGAGTGAGTTGAGGCCATTGCGCGAAGCCCTGCTAAAAGGAACGTGGCTTGGTCCTCGAGGAGTTGGTGAGGCCTTCGACGCTGTTGCCGCTGCGTCATTGATGGTTAGCGGTATTCGCCAGCCACCCAAGCCGGTCGCGTGGACCGCGCAAAGCC
>NZ_JBFRDR010000377.1:0-367 GCF_052113885.1 Lysobacter sp. TAB13
AGCTCGAAGGCTCCGGCAAGATCGGCGAGCGCTATGTCGGGCTCGTCGGCATCCGCGACCCCTATACGGTGGCGCGCGTCGACGACGTCATCGCCTGGGCCCGTCGCATGGTGCAGGAGCGCTTTGGCTCGGAGGGCTACCAGCTCTCCTACAATGTCTACGGGCGTGACGGCGTCATGGGGCGGCTCGAGCCCCTGCGCGACAAGCCGGGCCATGAGCTCTGCGTCGTCGTCCAGGCGGTCGCGCCGACGCGTGAGATGGCCGAGGAGATCTGCATCATGGGCACGCGCCAGATGTTCTATGCGCGCCTGCCGGACGTGAAGGGCACCGCCGGCGGCGTCGCCTTCCTGCTCGACGAGGTCATGCC
>NZ_JBFRDR010000378.1:0-367 GCF_052113885.1 Lysobacter sp. TAB13
ACCATGGACCGCCTCCCCGACTCGATTGACATCCGGCATCGAAGCACAATACAATACGATGTATTAGATTGCAATACGAAAACGCAAAGGTTTCGCCGTGACTGTGGGAGTTGTGGAAGAACGACGGGGAGAGATCGCGCTGATCACCCTCAGCAAGCCCGAGATCCTCAACGCCTGGGACACGCCCATGAGGGCGCGCCTGCTCGAAGCATTTCGCAGCGCAGCGTCCGATCCGGAGGTGCGCGCCATCGTCCTGACCGGCACCGGCGAGCGCGCCTTCTGCGCCGGGCAGGATCTGCGCGAGGCCCGGAGCTTCGATGCCGACCGGGCGGAGAGCTGGATCGGGGAATGGGAGACGCTCTACGAC
>NZ_JBFRDR010000379.1:0-367 GCF_052113885.1 Lysobacter sp. TAB13
AAACAGCAGCGCGCCAAGCCCGACGAGCATGAAGGGCTGGGTGTTGTAGACCACCGTCGCGACCGAGATCGAAGCGCGCGAATAAGCCGAGAACAGCAACAGCCAGTTCAACACGACGGCGACACCACCGATCGCGGCGAGCGCAAGCTGGCGGCCGGTCAGCGCGCCGCGCCGAAGCAGCCCCAGGGCTCCGCAGACGATCAACAGGGTCGCGGCGCCGAAGACGCAGCGCCAGAACACCACATCCATCACCGGCTGGCCGGAGCGAACCACGAACCAGCCGATCGTGCCCGAGATCGTCATGGCRGCCGTCATCTCGGCCACGCCGCGCCTATGGTCCGTCATCACCGCCTCCACCCAGAAATGA
>NZ_JBFRDR010000380.1:0-367 GCF_052113885.1 Lysobacter sp. TAB13
CCATCAGCTTCAATCTGGCGCCGGGCACCTCGATTGGCGACGCCACCAACAGCATCACACAAGCCTTGCATGCGATGGACCTTCCGCCGACGATCAATTTCGGCTTCGAAGGGACAGCCCAGGCTTTCCAGCAGTCGCTGTCGACAGTGCCGCTCCTGCTCGTCGGCGCCCTGGACATCGTCTATCTCATTCTCGGGATTCTCTACGAAAGCTATGTCCACCCTCTGACGATCCTCTCGACCTTGCCGTCGGCCGGGATCGGTGCTCTCGCCACCCTCATGCTCCTGGGCTACGATTTCAGCCTGATCGCGCTGATTGCCGTCATCCTGCTGATTGGCATCGTCAAGAAGAACGGCATCATGATGGT
>NZ_JBFRDR010000381.1:0-367 GCF_052113885.1 Lysobacter sp. TAB13
GCACACGATAGCCTATATCTAAGGGCGCTCGCGCCGGTTCAACGACATCGAATCTAACACTTGGTAGCCGCCTGCGCCGTGTTTCCGGCTCGCGGAAGGTCGCCGGGACCCTGCCCATGCGCGAACGTTCCGAAGGTCGCCGGAGGGTGGTTTGCAGACAATCACCTACATCAGATAAGCGTCGGAAGAAGTCACCTCTCGCCTACCCAAAGGCTCGCGTTTATCGATACACCTTTTCGGGAGCTCTCAACGTCCTTTCGGCTTGCGAACGTCATGACCTCGTAGGTGATCTCCGTTTCGTGCTGCGGAGCAGCGTCAGCGCCCAAGTCAGGGTTTGAAATCGTGACGACTTTCCGCACTCCGAGAG
>NZ_JBFRDR010000382.1:0-367 GCF_052113885.1 Lysobacter sp. TAB13
GTCGAGGACCTCTGGTTCCTTCGCCGCGTTGACGATCTCGGTTTCGCCGCTGGCAAGGCTCGCCGCCAGCAGGGCGGTTTCGGTGGCTCCGACCGAGGAGAAGGGAAAGACGATGCGGGCGCCGCGGAGGCCGGCGGGAGCATTCGCCTCGATATAGCCGCCAGCGACGCTGATCTCGGCGCCCAGGGCCTCGAGCGCCTTCAGGTGAAGGTCGACCGGGCGTGCGCCGATCGCACAACCGCCGGGCAGGGAGACGCGGGCATGGCCGAAGCGGGCGATSAGCGGCCCCAGCACSAGAATGGTCGCGCGCATCTTGCGGACGATGTCATAGCTCGCATCCCGCGGCGCGGCTTCGCTGGCGTTGAGC
>NZ_JBFRDR010000383.1:0-367 GCF_052113885.1 Lysobacter sp. TAB13
GTCGAGGACCTCTGGTTCCTTCGCCGCGTTGACGATCTCGGTTTCGCCGCTGGCAAGGCTCGCCGCCAGCAGGGCGGTTTCGGTGGCTCCGACCGAGGAGAAGGGAAAGACGATGCGGGCGCCGCGGAGGCCGGCGGGAGCATTCGCCTCGATATAGCCGCCAGCGACGCTGATCTCGGCGCCCAGGGCCTCGAGCGCCTTCAGGTGAAGGTCGACCGGGCGTGCGCCGATCGCACAACCGCCGGGCAGGGAGACGCGGGCATGGCCGAAGCGGGCGATCAGCGGCCCCAGCACGAGAATGGTCGCGCGCATCTTGCGGACGATGTCATAGCTCGCATCCCGCGGCGCGGCTTCGCTGGCGTTGAGC
>NZ_JBFRDR010000384.1:0-366 GCF_052113885.1 Lysobacter sp. TAB13
GCTGGGCCTGGCCGCCATCAACCGCTACCGCCTCACGCYCCTTGTCCTGTCTCGAACGGGCCTCGCCGCCAGGACGATGCGGCGCATGATCGCGGCCGAAACCTTGCTGGTGTTCCTTGTCCTTGGCACCGTTGCGACCTGGCGCTTCACGCCGCCGCCGCGGGCACTTCTCGATGCGGGAGCGCCGCCTGCATCGATCCACATTCACAGGGCCAAGGCGATGGCGGACATCCGCGTCTCGCCTGGACGTGCGGGGCCGGCCTCCATTTCGATTTCACTGCTCGACGGGGAGTTTGGACCGCTCACGGTCAAGGAGGTTCGCTGCGTGATGTCGAATCCGTCGGCCGGGGTCGAACCGATCGAGCG
>NZ_JBFRDR010000385.1:0-366 GCF_052113885.1 Lysobacter sp. TAB13
TCTTCATCCAATGCTGTGCAACGCACACGACCGCCCGTTCAATGTCCAGATAATGACCGAGCCCTGTCGGATCCGAGTGGCATCCCTCGGGTTTGCGATGCCGACCGCGCCTCGTAGTCGATGATCGCCACCTTGAGGGCCGCCAGTTCGAGGGCCTTCGCCGGATTGGCCTTCGCATCCTCGATCTGGCCGATGCGCTGAAGCGCGTACCGATAATCCTCATGGCAGGTGAGGCAGATAGTCGGTGCTTCCGATCTGAGTTCTTGAACCGCGGTCATCGGATTTCTCCTCCGGGGCTGACAAGAATTTTCGCCTGTGGCAACGGCCCGCCTTGGGATTTGTTCCCTGACGGGCGGTCTTCTCGGC
>NZ_JBFRDR010000386.1:0-366 GCF_052113885.1 Lysobacter sp. TAB13
GCTCATTACCTTTCCGACCTGCGCTGAGGCGCGGGCGGCATGCCCGTTCCATACCAAGCCGCCGGAGAGCGGTTCGTCACGACCGGAGGAAATGAATGATTGCCAAGACGACGAGACGCCTCGCACTCGCGGGGTTGCTGGCGCTAGGGCTTGCCGCGCCCGCGGCGGCGCAAGGATTTCCAACCAAGCCACTGACATTGATCGTGCCCTTTGCGGCAGGCGGACCGAGCGACGTGATCGCGCGGTTGCTGGCCGACCATATGGGCCGCACGCTCGGCCAGCAGGTGGTGGTCGAGAACATCGCCGGTGCCGGCGGCACGGCCGGCGCCAAGCGCCTCGCCGCATCCGACGCCGACGGCCACACCC
>NZ_JBFRDR010000387.1:0-365 GCF_052113885.1 Lysobacter sp. TAB13
GCCATGAGGATTACCGTTATGCGCTTCTGCGCATCGGCCAGATCGAGGATGCGCAGCCCAATTCGGCAAAAGCCCTCGAATTGCAAGCTCTCAGGGCCGCAATCGTCGACTATGAGATGCGCAAGACATCGCAGGCGAAGGGACCGGAGGTGACGGTCGCAAAGTGACAGGCTGGGCAAGCACCTGAATATCGCCGGTGCCGTCGAACACATGCAGGGCTTGACGGGTTGCGTCAGGAATTCCGACGAGGAGAGCGTGTCGACCGGTCTCGTCGTTACATCAACCGGTTGCGAAGACCAAGGTGCCAGAGGCACGTGGCGAGGCGGCGGTGAATACGTTGCAAGCTGACATCGAATGATGAGCAC
>NZ_JBFRDR010000388.1:0-365 GCF_052113885.1 Lysobacter sp. TAB13
CGCTTGGTGTCATAGACCAGCGAGCCGGACACGAAATTGTTCGGCAGCCCGCATTGGCCGAAGCCGCCGACAGCGGCGAAGTCCTTGGGATCGACATAGCGCGCCCAGTCGATGCGCTCGATCAGGCCTTCCTCGCAGGCTGTCGCCTCGTTGATCGCGGTCAGGCTGACCACATCCCAGACGAGATTGCCCGTCTCGACCTGCGACCGGAGCTTGGCGAGTTCCTGGTTGAAGGAATCGTCGACGACGACGTGGCCGGTCATCGCCGTGAAGGGCTTGTAATAGGCCTCGCGGTAGCCCGCGCCGGCAGCGCCCCCATTATTCGCCACCGTGATTGAATCCGCGGCCGCCGCCATGGGCAGAAG
>NZ_JBFRDR010000389.1:0-364 GCF_052113885.1 Lysobacter sp. TAB13
GGGTCTTAGGAAGCAAAGCTGCCCCATAACGCAGCTATCTTCCTGAAATGCAAAAGAAAAACAGGTATTACCGCCGTTCGAAAATCAGCGAGGCCCGATTTCGGGCGCTCGTGCGCTGTTGGTCACTGGATCTCACCGCCACCAACACCGCTCAGTTGACCGGCTTGAGCGTGCGCTCGGTCAACACGATCTTCCTGGCYATGCGGCGTGTCATYGCTCACGACTGCGAACAACATTCGCCCTTCACCGGTCAGGTCGAAGTCGATGAATCCTTCTTCGGGCCGTGGCGCGTGCGCGGCAAACGCGGACGCGGCGCCGGCAAGAAAACCATCGTCTTCGGCATGCTCAAACGCGGCCAGCACGT
>NZ_JBFRDR010000390.1:0-364 GCF_052113885.1 Lysobacter sp. TAB13
GGGTCTTAGGAAGCAAAGCTGCCCCATAACGCAGCTATCTTCCTGAAATGCAAAAGAAAAACAGGTATTACCGCCGTTCGAAAATCAGCGAGGCCCGATTTCGGGCGCTCGTGCGCTGTTGGTCACTGGATCTCACCGCCACCAACACCGCTCAGTTGACCGGCTTGAGCGTGCGCTCGGTCAACACGATCTTCCTGGCTATGCGGCGTGTCATCGCTCACGACTGCGAACAACATTCGCCCTTCACCGGTCAGGTCGAAGTCGATGAATCCTTCTTCGGGCCGTGGCGCGTGCGCGGCAAACGCGGACGCGGCGCCGGCAAGAAAACCATCGTCTTCGGCATGCTCAAACGCGGCCAGCACGT
>NZ_JBFRDR010000391.1:0-363 GCF_052113885.1 Lysobacter sp. TAB13
GGCACATGGCTGTTGTGAAAGATCGTGCCGTTCCTGATCGTGAACGGCTTCCGGCAGGAATAGCATTTCCACGCGCCAATCGGGGTGCTCAGGCCGTTGAGCCGCCCCAGCCGGGCAGCCTCGCCGCAATGCGGGCAAACCGGCCCGGAGGGCCAGACCATTCGTTCGAGCGACAAATGGACGACGCGCTCGTTCTGCAAGCGGATGGCGTTCGGCATGGCGCACCTCCAACCCGAAAACATGGTCCCAGATGGGTAATTGAAAGTCAATAAAGTCTGAAAATGGGTAATAATTCGATACATTGACGCCGCAAGGGCATAGTTGGATGTTGGCCGCTCGGTAATAATGCACACAGCGCTTCAG
>NZ_JBFRDR010000392.1:0-363 GCF_052113885.1 Lysobacter sp. TAB13
CTATAACGTCAAACGGTGCCGCTATGCCGAGACCTATCGGGAGATGGGCCTCGGCCATATCGGCCATTTGCTCTCCTGCAATCGCGACGGCGTCTTTTGCACGGGTTACGACCCGCGGATCTCGCTCAATGCGGGCAAACCGGCCCGGAGGGCCAGACCATTCTGCGATTTCAAGTATCGCTTCTCGGACAGGGCCGAGACCGCCCCGGAGTGAACGGCACTGCGTCGTGCCACCTCGCCTCACCGGCACGGGCATCCGCAAGAAGGGATGCAACCGCAAGCCAAAGTCCGGGAGGGGCCGAGCCAGATTGTCGCAACGAAGGAACGCTGGAGCGGCCTCACGGTTTCCCCCAGTTGTGACCT
>NZ_JBFRDR010000393.1:0-363 GCF_052113885.1 Lysobacter sp. TAB13
CTGCCGCGATCATCTCGGCCACGCTGACGGGCTCGGGGTCGGCAACTGTATAGCTACGCCGTGCCGGGCAGGCGGGTGTCAGCGCGAAGAGGATCGCGTCGACGAGATTCTCGATGGCGAGCAGGGAGCGCGGGGCATCGAGACCGCCGAGGGGCAAGGGTATCGGCAGACGCGCCAGCTTCAGGAGCGACGCCATATTCCCTTTGACGCCGGGCCCATAGACCAGAACCGGCCTCAGCGAGATCCAGTCGAGACCGAGCGCCGCGAGTCCCTGCTCTGCTGCCAGCTTGGAGCGGCCATAGGCATCGTCCGGGGCTGGCGGGTCGCTCTCGCGAAAATGGCCGTCAAAGGCTCCCGTGAGAG
>NZ_JBFRDR010000394.1:0-363 GCF_052113885.1 Lysobacter sp. TAB13
GTACGAATGGATGACTGAGCGAACTTCCCAAGGAGAGGCCAAGTTCGGCCGCGACACAATAGGTATTCGAATGGCTGACTTGGGGCGCGATGAGACGTGGTCTCGGCGTCAGGTCGCACTGCGTTCGGACGAAGTCGTCCAAACCCGGAAAAGCTGATCGACTCTCATCGTTCAGAGCATGCTGTCCGACACGGAGCACGAGCGGCGCCTCGTCGCCTGGGGCCGCGGGATCCTGCGGTTGCTCGTTGGCGAGCCTGGTGGGAGCGAAGAAAACGGAGAGGCGCTCTTCGGCACGCCTCTCCGTGCTGTGTCAGCGGCGCAGGCGCGTCCACACGCCGTCGCGCAGCTCGCGCGCCTTGAGCG
>NZ_JBFRDR010000395.1:0-363 GCF_052113885.1 Lysobacter sp. TAB13
GAGTTACTTGCTCGCCGCCTTGGCGGAGTTAACCTGTTTGGAGAAATCGGATGCGGATTGCGCAAGTTGCACCGCTGGCGGAGTCGGTTCCGCCCCGAATGTACGGCGGCACCGAGCGGGTTGCGTCCTGGCTTACTGAAGAACTCGTTCGGCAAGGCCATCAMGTCACYYTGTTCGCATCGGCCGATTCAAMSACGTCCGCCGAGCTTGTCGCTTGCRCACCGCAGGGCYTRCGACTTGCWGGYATTCGCGATCACACCGCGAGCCAYCTTGCKATGCTKGCSAAGGTCCGGGARCGTGCCGCGTCSTTCGAYATCATCCATTTCCATCTCGAGCTGCTGCAGCATGAGGTCTTCACAGATC
>NZ_JBFRDR010000396.1:0-363 GCF_052113885.1 Lysobacter sp. TAB13
GACATGGCCAGCGCCTCCTCGCGATCATGGGTGACGAAGACCGTGGTGATCTTCGCCTCGCGCTGCAGCTCGACGATGGTCTCGCGCACCTGGAGGCGCAGCTTGGCRTCGAGATTGGAGAGCGGCTCRTCCATCAGSAGCACGGCCGGCTCGACCGCGAGCGCGCGCGCCACCGCGACGCGCTGGCGCTGGCCACCMGACAGCGCGGCCGGATGGCGCTGGCCGAGATGGCCGAGGCCGACGCGCTCCAGCGCGGCCTGGACCTTGCTCTTGATCACGCCTTCCGCCTGTTTGCGGGCACGCAGGCCATAGGCGACATTGTCGAACACGGTCTTGTCGGGAAACAGCGCGTAGTCCTGGAAG
>NZ_JBFRDR010000397.1:0-363 GCF_052113885.1 Lysobacter sp. TAB13
CATTCCGCTCTACACGCCGGAATGTCGGAATTGCAAAAGCTGCCTGTCACGCCGCACCAATCTCTGCACTCGACGATGGTCTACSCAGGGCCAGGGCGTGATGCCGGACGGCACCTCGCGCTTCTCCTGTCACGGAGGCGAGGTCTTGCACTAYATGGGCTGYTCRACCTTCGCGAATTTCACGGTSCTGCCCGAGATCGCSSTSGCCAAGGTCCGCGAGGACGCRCCCTTCGACACCATCTGCTATATCGGCTGCGGCGTAACTACCGGGATCGGCGCCGTGATCTACACCGCCAAGGTCTGGCCCGGCGCCAATGTCGTGGTCTTCGGACTCGGTGGTATCGGCCTCAACGTCATTCGGGG
>NZ_JBFRDR010000398.1:0-362 GCF_052113885.1 Lysobacter sp. TAB13
GAGTGGCGGCGGCTGCCAATGCAACGGCGAGGAGCGGTGCTCTCCAGTAGGCGCTCATGGTCGTTCCTCCCTTGTGCGGCTTGCGAGTGGTTGCTCCCGCGCCGCTTGATCCGCGTGTATGGCGCTGTCAGCGCCTGAGATTGACGCGCCACAGGTCCTGCCAATCCTGGCGGCGCTCCAGGTCGCTGACCGACGACGCCAGATCCCACGCCATCATCCGGTCGAGGGAACGGCCGATGCCCGAGGGCTCGTCATCGGGCAACGCGATCTTCGGGTGCGTCGGCACCTTCCCGTCGACGAGTTGTGGTGCCAGTCCCGGTTCGGTCAGCAGATAGCTGATGAACAGCTTCGCCGTGTTGGGG
>NZ_JBFRDR010000399.1:0-362 GCF_052113885.1 Lysobacter sp. TAB13
AGATCAAGCAGCGCGGCTATCTCAGCTGCGGCGCGAGCCAGGGCGTGCCGGGGCTCTCCCGCCCGGACGAGAAAGGCTATTATCGCGGCTTCGACTCCGAGCAGCGGGTCGTTGGAACTGCCGCCGATGTCCTCGCGCTCCAGCGTCATCGTGCAGGGCAGCACGATGTCGGCATGGCGCGCCGTCGCCGTCCAGGCGAGTTCATGCACGACGAGCGTGTCGAGCCGGGCAAAAGCCTGGCGCAGGCGGCGGTCGTCCGCTTGGTGGTGGAACGGATTGCCGCCGGCCCAGTAGACCAGCTTGATCTCGGGATAGGTCCGGGTCTGGCCGTTATAGCGATAGCTGGCGCCCGGGTTCAGCAG
>NZ_JBFRDR010000400.1:0-362 GCF_052113885.1 Lysobacter sp. TAB13
AAGGCCTGGCGCGAGCCGAGCCTCTCGGCGAGATCGGCGAAGATGGCGTAGTCGTCGCGCGCTTCGCCATAAGGCGGCACGACGGGCTGCATCGGGACGAGCAGCGGGTCGTTGGAACTGCCGCCGATGTCCTCGCGCTCCAGCGTCATCGTGCAGGGCAGCACGATGTCGGCATGGCGCGCCGTCGCCGTCCAGGCGAGTTCATGCACGACGAGCGTGTCGAGCCGGGCAAAAGCCTGGCGCAGGCGGTTCAGGTCCTGGTGGTGGTGGAACGGATTGCCGCCGGCCCAGTAGACCAGCTTGATCTCGGGATAGGTCCGGGTCTGGCCGTTATAGCGATAGCTGGCGCCCGGGTTCAGCAG
>NZ_JBFRDR010000401.1:0-361 GCF_052113885.1 Lysobacter sp. TAB13
AAACCTGGCTTAGCGCCAAAGCCAGCGCACGCGCGCTCTACCGCATGGATGACCGTGCCTTGTCAGATATCGCGCTCTCCCGCAGCGACGTGGAACGCGTCAACGCCACGGTCCGACTGCCAGATTGACGGCCTCGCCGCCAGAGTGCCGGGATTCTGGAGGACGCACCGGCGATCGGGTCTTTGCGCCGCTTGATCGTGCATTCGCGCGGTGTGAGGTCCGTATTGGGGTTGGCCCCGTCGGAACCGAGGAGCGCGCCCTTTTGATCCTCAATAGGTTTTGGCCAGGTATTCGGCGATCGCCTTGGCATCGGCCTCGTCGATCGGGGCGCGGTAGACCTTGATCATCTTCTGCACCTCGG
>NZ_JBFRDR010000402.1:0-361 GCF_052113885.1 Lysobacter sp. TAB13
CCTCCGGCACCTGCCGGATGGGGCGGGCCGACGACGAGGCGGCTGTCGTCTCGCCACGCGATGGCGCCGTCCACGGGGTCGGCGGGCTGCATGTAATCGATGCTTCGGTGATGCCTTGCGTGCCGAGAGCCAATACCAACCTGCCCACCACGATGCTGGCGGAAAAACTGGCGGATGGTCTGGCCTGAAGCCGCGTCATGCAGCAACGGCAATAAGCGAAGCTGTCCTCGCTCCGGGGACGGACGACGTGGAAGCGCAAGCGTGGCGAGACCAGCAGACTTATCGCCGCCTGTTGCGCGGTTTTTCGTTCCAAAGCGGAGCGTCTCAAAATCGGCAGGGAGCGCGCTCGCCTTTGCCCGGA
>NZ_JBFRDR010000403.1:0-361 GCF_052113885.1 Lysobacter sp. TAB13
ATTCTGTGCGATAGGGCTGGCCGACTTCCTCCAGCATCCAGCGCACGATCCGGCCGCGTGACATTGGGTTTGTGTAGAAGACGAGTTCATCGCTCATGCTGCGTTCCTCCTGTGGCGGGCGAGACTAACCACGACGCATGACCGGGTGGTGATCTCGCCGCCTTCGAGGCCATGGTCTCCGACGGGATTGCGGCCGTCCGCCAGGCCGGCTCCGGCCTCGTGATCCTCGACCCGCAGTACTTTCCGACGGTGAAAGATCCCGAACGCTATCGCAGCTTCGTCGAGGCCATCGCCGACACGGCACGCAGCCGCTCGATCCCCGTTCTCTCGCGCTACAACACGATGCTCGACTGGCATCGGC
>NZ_JBFRDR010000404.1:0-361 GCF_052113885.1 Lysobacter sp. TAB13
GGATATCCTCGTCCGTATCGAAGCCAGGTCCGTCAGTTGCAAGCTCGAACAAGATGCCGTTTGGCTCGCGGAAATACAACGAACGGAAGTAGAAGCGATCCACGAAACCCGAGTTTGGAATTCTTACGCCGCGGATGTGCTCAATCCACTCGCGCAGCTCATCGTCATTATCGACGCGGAAGGCAACATGATGGACACCGCCGACGCCCTGCACCTCGCGAGGCAGATCGTTCCGCTCCTCGATATGGATCTCCGCGCCGCTGCCGCCTTCTCCGGTCTCATAGACGACAATATCCTTTTGTCCTGCGACAGTCGATGCGTATTGGCCTTTCTGGCGGAAGCCCATAAGCTGGGTCAACAC
>NZ_JBFRDR010000405.1:0-360 GCF_052113885.1 Lysobacter sp. TAB13
GCGGTGGTCATGCCATCCGCGACCGATTGTCGTGAGATCACGGCCTGAATGCCCCAGATCCCGGCCGCCAGGATGCCGCAGGCAAAGCCGAGCCAGGGGCGTTGCTGCCTGGCGAGAGACAGCGATTGCGGCCGGATGGCTTGGTTCACGCGAAAACTCTCGGAGGGGCGACGAGGCGCCGCCATATGCGGGCTGTAGCCCTCGCACGACAAGCGCGGCAGACAGGCGACAGGACTGTTGACGGCGCATGGCGCAGCAGCGGCAGATTTCCTGGCACGGAGCGGAGGCGACGATAGTGCTGGCCTTCTGCCCGCGCGCTTGTTCTGCGGGCCTCACCCGCATGCCCGATCACTCGGGTCG
>NZ_JBFRDR010000406.1:0-360 GCF_052113885.1 Lysobacter sp. TAB13
CTGCTCGACCACGCCGAGATCATGGCTGATGAACAGGCAGGAGAAGCCGTACTTGCGCTGCAGCTCGGCGAAGAGCTCCAGCACCTGCGCCCGCACCGTGACGTCGAGSGCCGAGACCGGCTCGTCGGCGATCACGAATTTCGGACGGCGCACCACGGCGCGTGCGATCGCGATGCGCTGCCGCTGCCCGCCGGAGAGCTCGTGCGGATAGCGTGACGCGAAGCCGTCAGCGAGACCGACCTCCGCCAGCACCTCCTGCAGCCGCGCCGCCTTCTGGGCCGCCGTCATGCCGGGCACCAGCCGGAGCGGTTCGGCCACGAGATCGCCGATGGTCATACGCGGATCGAGCGAGGAATAGGG
>NZ_JBFRDR010000407.1:0-360 GCF_052113885.1 Lysobacter sp. TAB13
TCCAAATGCGGAGGCGATGATGAGGCATCGCCCTTCCCGCGCTTTGGCAACAGCTCCTCTGTCTCGCGCTTGCGGCGATGCTGACCGGGTTGCTGCTGCGGCGCTTCGCCAGCAAGCGGATCCGGCCGTGAGCGAACGCGTTCTCGTTACGGGTGCAAGCGGCTTCATCGGCCCACATGTCGTCGCCGGCCTTCATGCGAAGGGATACAGCGTCCGGGTCGCCCAGCGGCGCGAGAGCCCCGTAGATGAGGGCATCGAGCGCGTGGTGATCGGCGATCTCTCCGAACCGGTGGATTGGCGCCCGGCTGTGGCAGGCGTCCGCCATGTCGTCCATCTCGCCGGCCTCGCCCATGCCGGGCC
>NZ_JBFRDR010000409.1:0-360 GCF_052113885.1 Lysobacter sp. TAB13
CGGCGATTATGTCCGGCGGGATCCACGCGGCGCATTGATAGTGCTTCATCGATCATACCCCGAAGAGGTCACATCATATACGGCCGAAGAGGAATGATGTTCCCTGAGCCGCGCTCCATGAGCGGGCGGTGACTCAGTCTGTCGACATGCCGGGTTCGTTGGGTGCCGGCATTGCCAGAGGCCGGCGCCGCCCCACCAGCATCCGACCGATGCGAATTGCACGACCGGCAGCATTCACACTGGAGTACGGTGCCAGCCCATCGCCGGGAGACATCGATTGGAAGAAAGACCGTCGGTGCAAGATGCTAACGGCTTCGTGATGCGACGTTTGACAAGTTGCGCGCCGGATCAGCTTAAGCT
>NZ_JBFRDR010000410.1:0-360 GCF_052113885.1 Lysobacter sp. TAB13
GGGGAGAATGGCCGGACGACACCTGGAAGGGCTGGTGGGGCGACATCCCGCCCTACCACGTTCCGGTCTTCGTACTGACCCATCATGCTCGCGCGCCGCTGGAGATGGCGGGCGGAACGACCTTTCACTTCGTCACCGATGGGCCGGAGGCGGCACTCCAACGCGCCAGGGAAGCTGCGGGCGGCAAGGACATCAGGCTTGGCGGCGGCGTGGCGACGATCCGGCACTATCTGCGTGCGGGGGCCGTCGACGAGATGCATCTCGCGATCGCGCCGATCCTGCTCGGCGCCGGCGAGAACCTCTTCATAGATCTCGACCTGCCAGCATTGGGCTATGCCAGCACGCAGCACAGTGCGACGC
>NZ_JBFRDR010000411.1:0-359 GCF_052113885.1 Lysobacter sp. TAB13
CCCAGACCGCGTTCTTCAGTGTCGTCGAGTTCACCGAGATCAACGGCACGTCAGGCGATGACAGCCTGACCGGGACCGAATGCGCCGACCTGATCGACGGCCGCGACGGCAACGACGGGATCGATGGCCGCGGCGGCTCGGACATCCTGCATGGCGGCGCCGGCAACGACTTCATCCGCGGCGGCGCCGGCCATGACCTGATCTATGCCGGCCGCGGCAACGACATCGTCTATGGCGGCACCGGCAACGACACGATCTATGGCGGCGGCGGCAACGACCRGCTCTTCGGCGAGGATGGCGACGACGTCATCTACGGCGATGCCGGCGATGACATCATCATCGGCGGCAAGGGCAACGAC
>NZ_JBFRDR010000412.1:0-359 GCF_052113885.1 Lysobacter sp. TAB13
ACCAAAAGCTCCCCGCATGAAGCCAATCAGGAAGACGCCGGCAAAGGCGACCAGGATCGTGGCAAGGGTCAGTTCCATGCGACGGCCTCCACAGGCGAAGCACGCCGAGCTGCATCCGCGCAGGGGCTGATTGCGACCGGCGAGGCCATCACCACCCCCTTGCGCGGCCGGACGGGGTGAAGCGGCCGCGGACCGCGTCCTCGATCTCGCGCCGCGTCAGGCCAATATCCCGCAGCGCGGCGTCGTCGCACTCGCGAAGCCAGGCAATGGCGTCGCGACGGACGAAATAGCCGGCGATCCAATGGCAAGAAGCGCCGAGCAGTCGAAACACTGCGCCCGGCCGCTGCGCGACCTCAGGT
>NZ_JBFRDR010000413.1:0-358 GCF_052113885.1 Lysobacter sp. TAB13
CGATCGTCAAGGACATCCTGATCTATGTCACYGCCTTYRCCGCGATCATCRYCATCCCGATCCAGCTCGGCGGCTTTGCCAAGATCTTYKCCGCSGTRCCGGACRCGAAGGTCCTGCTCGARACGCCGGCYCCSGGCTCGACCGGGGCCTACAGCACCTACGCGACGCTTGCGCTCGGATCGGCACTGGCGCTGTTCCTCTATCCGCATTCCATCACCGGCATTCTCAGCGCCAATGGCGGTCAGGCCATCCGGCGCAACGCGGCCATGCTGCCGGCCTATTCCTTCCTGCTCGGCATCCTGGCGCTGTTCGGCTTCTTCGCGATCGCCGCCGGCGTCCGCAGCATGCCGGCATATGC
>NZ_JBFRDR010000414.1:0-358 GCF_052113885.1 Lysobacter sp. TAB13
GTCCTCGACCCAGCGCGTCGCGATCTCGGCTGGCAGATAGGTGCCGCTCCAGCTCGTCACGCGCAGGATCGAGGCAGCGCGGATCGAGTATTGCGGCGGCACGACCAGATAGCCGACGCGCAGGCCGGTCAGCACCGTCTTGGTGAAGCTGGTGAGGAAAAAACCGAGATCGGGCAGCATCGCTGTGATCGACGGGAGCGGCTCGGGGATGAGCGGCTTGTAGACCTCATCCTCGACGACGAAGACGCCATGGCGCTGCGCGATCTCGGCGATGGCGCGGCGGCGCTCGGGGCCAGCGACATGGCTCGTCGGATTGTTCAGCGTCGGGATGAGGACCAGCGCACGCACGCCGCCAGCA
>NZ_JBFRDR010000415.1:0-358 GCF_052113885.1 Lysobacter sp. TAB13
TCTCATACCGGGGATTCCCGGGGAACTTGATGATCTGGACAATCACAAGTTTCCCCGAATCCCTGGCCGATTGCAAGAGCTTTTCTTGCCACGGGATCGCTCGGCCTTTTTTCGGAGGCGAGCGATGTTTGAGGTGCCCTGCCCTCCCCGGCTTCATCGCCGAGGAGAAGCATGTTCAACGTTACAATGGCCGCTGTCGCGGCCGAACGACCGCGCGCACCCGTGCGCAGATCTTCCCGCATGGCCGGGCGTTGCGAGGGATTATTCTGGCGCCGGATCTCGCCGCAGGACGCGGCCCAGATCCGCCTCGCGGCCCGCAAGTACGAGCTGGCGACGAAACGACCAGGCGCCCGTAACG
>NZ_JBFRDR010000416.1:0-358 GCF_052113885.1 Lysobacter sp. TAB13
GGCAAGGACATCACGCTCGATGGCCCGGTTTCGATGCCGAAGGGCTTCTCGGCCCGATCGGCACAGGGCTCGGACGTCGCCGGCGTCATCGAGGGCGAGCTGCACACCAGCCGCGACATCACCTCTCAAACGAGAATCGCCGCGCCGGTGCTTCAAGGCGCGTTGCAAGGAGCCTGACCATGGACAAGAAGCCCTACGCCATCACCGAATATGCCGGCTGGTATGTCGCCGGCCGGAAAGTTCCATCGCGCCGTGACGAAGACGGAAACCCGGTCCCGCTCGTCGGACATGTGCTTTACCTGACCGATGACGAGGCGAAGTACGAGCTGCTGAACCTCACGATCGAGCCGGTCGACAC
>NZ_JBFRDR010000417.1:0-358 GCF_052113885.1 Lysobacter sp. TAB13
GGCCAACCCGGCCAATCAGCCGGCGCGCACCGGGGCACCGGCGGGCGACATCCCGAAAGGCGCGGATTCCGTGCTCGGCAACCTCGGTACATTGGGCGCAGGCGGAATCGGCGGCTTCCTGAACGGAGGTCTGGGAGAGCTGCTTGATCGCTTCAAGCAGGCCGGCCAGGGCGAAAAGGCCGATTCCTGGGTGCRCCAGGGCCCCAATCAGGACGTTGCGCCCCCGGACCTCGAACAGGCGATCGGTCCCGACATCCTGGCCAAGCTCGAACGCCAGACCGGCCTGTCGCGTGACGAGTTGCTGTCGCGCCTGTCCCGGCAGCTGCCGGATGCCGTCGACCGCTATACGCCGGACGGC
>NZ_JBFRDR010000418.1:0-358 GCF_052113885.1 Lysobacter sp. TAB13
GCTCGAACCAATAGCCAAGTTCGCCCTCGCCTTGAGATATCTCGTCGACGTCGATGACTCCGATGGCTCTGCCCTGGAACTCGACTGCAAAACGATACGCTTCGCCTGCTGCCCATTCGCGCGGATGGTCGGCGAACCAGAGCGCGATGTCTGCTCGATCGGGCGGAAAGGACGCCATTCGCAACATGCGCGTCACCTCCCAGTCCGACTGTATTTCAAAGGCGCGATTAGCATCCGCTGCGCTCGTTGGGCGCAGAACCAGGCGATCCGTTGTCAAATGATGCGGAGGGATGCGAGCCATGTTCGACCGCCAGCTGATGATTGTGGGCACGACTAGGGCTTGAGGATAAGCCAGCCG
>NZ_JBFRDR010000419.1:0-357 GCF_052113885.1 Lysobacter sp. TAB13
GAGCCTCCCATGACCGCGATCATCGACATCATCGGCCGCCAGATTCTCGACAGCCGTGGCAACCCGACCGTCGAGGTCGACGTGGTGCTCGAAGACGGCTCCATGGGCCGCGCCGCGGTTCCTTCCGGCGCCTCGACAGGTGCGCATGAAGCGGTCGAGCTTCGTGACGGCGACAAGAGCCGCTATCTCGGCAAGGGCGTGCTGAAGGCGGTCGAGATCATCAACACCACCATCGCCGAAGCCCTCGTCGCCATGGATGCCGAGGACCAGGCCGCGATCGACCAGACCATGATCGATCTCGATGGCACCCCGAACAAGAAGAAGCTTGGCGCCAATGCCATTCTCGGCGTCTCGCTC
>NZ_JBFRDR010000420.1:0-356 GCF_052113885.1 Lysobacter sp. TAB13
GAATCGCGCCGCCCGCATCGAGATGGGACTGCATCAGCCCGACCAGCATCCGCTGCGAGGCTGTATCGAGCGCCGGAACATGGCGGTTCAACGCCCCAGTATTCCATCCCATAGCGGCAGGCTGACCAGCGCGCTGAGGAAGATCACGAGATAGGCGATGCGCCGGAACGTCTCCTCGGAGGCGATCCGGAAGGCATGCGTGCCGACCCAGAGACCGGCGCCGTAGATCGCAAACAGCGGTAGCGCCATCGCGAGCGATGCGGCCGTGATGATGCTTTTCAGCCAGAGCAAGACACCGCTGACCACGGTCGACAGGCCGAAATAGGTCTGGAGGTTGGCGCGGGCCTTGTGCCGGT
>NZ_JBFRDR010000421.1:0-356 GCF_052113885.1 Lysobacter sp. TAB13
ATGTCGGCGGGTATTCGAACCCGGAGGTCGACAAGCTCTTCGCCGAGGCGGCCATCGCGGCGAGCGATGCGCAGCGCCAGGAGCTGTACACCAAGGTGCAGAAGCTGCTGGTCCAGGCGGAGCCACGGCGGCCGCTCAGAATGCCGTGCCCCGCGCCTGCCTCACCGTGCCGAAAGGAGGAGGCATGATGATCACCGCCGCCCCGGCGATCATCACCGCTCGAAGATCCCGACCAGAATCGCCTCGGCGAGCAGGTGCTTGCGGGCCTCCTTTTCAACCTCCTGGCACGACGGGGTGTGGCCGAAGGCCAAATGATCGATCGACAGCGCAAGCAGCCGGAAGTGATAGTGGTGAGG
>NZ_JBFRDR010000422.1:0-356 GCF_052113885.1 Lysobacter sp. TAB13
CCAGTATTCGGCCGAGGATGGCCGGGCGACCGACTGGCATACGATCCATCTCGGCCATCTCGCGCTGTCGGGCGCCGCGCTGATGTTCATCGAGGCGACGGCCGTCGAGCCGGAGGGCCGGATCAGCCCGCTGGACCTCGGCCTCTGGTCGGACGAGACGGAAGCGGCCCTGGCCAGGACACTGGCTGCAGTCCGCGCGTATTCCGACATGCCGATCGGCATCCAGCTCGGCCATGCCGGGCGCAAGGCCTCGGTGGCCGCGCCCTGGACAGGCGGCGGCCAGCTCGGGCTCGACCAAGGCGGCTGGCAGACGCTCGCCCCATCGGCGATCCCGTTCGGCGATCACCCCCGGGCGC
>NZ_JBFRDR010000423.1:0-356 GCF_052113885.1 Lysobacter sp. TAB13
GCCCTCCCATCGTGTGGCGCGGCAACCACACGGCTGAACGACTTTCCGAGTGCCGCCGCGGCTTCCTATTCTATGTGAAGAAACGCGCGGGGCGGAAATCGGCGAGCTCCTGCCGTTCGATGCCGGTCAGGATCTCGTCCGCGGCCATGGCCCCGAGCGCCGGCGAGAGCGTCGCGCCGCTATGCGTGACCATCAGATAATAGCCGTCGAGGCCAGGTACGGGCCCGATGGCCGACAGGCCATCCCTGGGGATGGGGCGCTGGGTGACGCGCGTGGCTTCGGGCTTGATTGGTGCAATACCGGGAAGGATCTTCGTGAGCCGCTCGATCACGATCGCAGCCTGCGCCATGCCGGGA
>NZ_JBFRDR010000424.1:0-356 GCF_052113885.1 Lysobacter sp. TAB13
GTCTTTCCGGTGTTCCAGGCGATGGCGCCCGAGCCTGAGAACGTCACGGCATCGATCCAGCGGCGCTTTGCGTCGCGATAGATCTCGATCGGCTCCCCCTCGGCCGCCGTGGCGACGACACGTCCGTCATCGCCGCCGCTGATCAGGCGCTCACCATCGGAGCAGGCTGAGAGGATACCGCCCGCATGGGCGTCAATGCTCTCGGTCTCACCGTCGCGCCAGCGCAGTACGCGCCCATCGGCGAGTGCGAACGCCAGCGTCTGCTTGAGCCATGAGGCGGAGACGACATGCTCGCCGGCCGTGACCGGGACGACATGCTCGCGGAGCGAAACGGGTTTTGTCTGCGTGTCCATGGC
>NZ_JBFRDR010000425.1:0-355 GCF_052113885.1 Lysobacter sp. TAB13
CGGGAGCGACGATCATGAAACTCTCACGCTGTTTCTCTGGCGCCTGTTTCGCATCTGCTCTTCAGGCCAGCATAGCATTCGCGGGTCCGTGCACCGGGGAAGTCGAAGCCCTCACAAAGACATTGGCGCGGGGTCGGGGCCGACGTCGGGCGTTGCGGGTACAAGCCAGTCTGGCGCCGGGGCAGCCCAACATCCGCCGGCGGCAATTATGAGCCAAGAAGCGCAAGGCAAGGCAACGTCGCCCGCGTTGTCACGTTAAYCGCGGACSAYYGAAGCGAACTCAACCGGGTGACGGGCTCACGCTGCGAGGCCGGCCACGGCTTTCCAGTGCGCCATGGCGCGCAGACGATGCAGA
>NZ_JBFRDR010000426.1:0-355 GCF_052113885.1 Lysobacter sp. TAB13
GCTCTCGGCTGACGCCTCCAGAGCCAAGCGCGCCGAGGTGGTCGACAAGATGGCTGCGGCCTACATCCTGCAGGGCGCGCTCGACCGCCTGATGCGCATGGAGCCCCCGGACACCGAAGAGGCCTGACATGCGAACGCCGCCACGGTTTCCCGCGGCGGCGCCTCCATCCTGACATTTCCAGGCGCCGGTTACGGAATGACGTAGCCGCGCTTGATCGCCTTCTTCTGCGCCTCTCTGTGATTCTTGAGTGCGCGTTTCTGATCCTCGAGGCTCATGCCGGCCATCGGATTGTTGTTGCGCTGACCGCGGTCATAGTTGCCGCCATTATAGGAGCCGCGTCGGTCGTCGTAGCGC
>NZ_JBFRDR010000427.1:0-355 GCF_052113885.1 Lysobacter sp. TAB13
TTACGCCAGGCTGCGGGCGCGCAGCGCGATCAGCATGCCGGTGATCGCGAGCGCCATGCCGGCGATCTCGATCGGGGACGGTCGCTCGCCGAGCAGAAGCGCGCCGGAGAGTGCGGTTACGACGGGCACCAGCGGCAGGAACAGTGCCGCCCGCCCGGCGCCAAGGATGGCGACGGCCTGCGTGTAGAGAAACAGAGCGAAGGCGCCGACCAGCAATCCTTGATAGATCGCCTGGAGCGCTATGGCCGACAGTGCAACCTGCGCCAGATGCACGGGCATCACCAGTGCGACGAGCGGCAGGAGCGGCACTGAGAGCAGGCATGTCGCCATGGTGACCTCGATCGCATCGGCGCCC
>NZ_JBFRDR010000428.1:0-355 GCF_052113885.1 Lysobacter sp. TAB13
CGAGTGCGATGGTCAGGATTGCGGCGCAGAATTGTGCAGCCCGGAAGCCGGCTTCTCTGCGGAACCACGGAGCGCGTTGGACTGATACCACGATAGGAAATTTCCTAGCACTGTCAGTATCGTAATGCCACCGAGACAAACCAGCAACTGTATGCTCAAGGCGAAATAGGTTTCGGCCAGAATGATCTGTCCAATGATCGCGAGCACGATACCGGTGCAAAAGATCTCGAGGGAATGCCGGCCCAATACTGCAAGTCGGCGCCCAACCACTCCGCAAACCAGCGCCGACTGCGCCGGCACGAAACGAACGAAGAGCCAGGCCAGAGCCGCCAGATGCAGCAGGCGTGTCCAGGCC
>NZ_JBFRDR010000429.1:0-354 GCF_052113885.1 Lysobacter sp. TAB13
TTCCAGATGCTCGGCGATGTGACCCTGAGTCCCTGGGCGATCATCATCGTCGATACCTGGATGTGGACGCCCTACGTGATGCTGATCTGCCTCGCAGGCCTGCGCTCGATCCCGGACTACATCTACGAGGCAGCGGAGGTCGACCGGGCCAGCAACTGGCGGCAATTCATCTCGATCACGCTGCCGATGTGCCTGCCCTTCATCATGCTGGCCGTACTCTTCCGCGGTATCGAGAACTTCAAGATGTTCGACATGGTCAATCTTCTGACCTCCGGCGGACCGGGCTCGACCACTGAACTCGCCTCGATCACGCTGAAGCGCGCCGCCTTCGAGGCCTGGCGCACCGGCTATTCC
>NZ_JBFRDR010000430.1:0-354 GCF_052113885.1 Lysobacter sp. TAB13
GCACAAAGGAGGTCGACATGGCGAATGCAGATCCAAAGAAGGCGGCAGGTCAGCCTGGGAGGACAAGTGATAGCCGCCCACGACCGGGCACAGGCATACCGAAAGACGATCGCGAAACGCCGGCGGCGGATGCGAGCGTCGCTTCGCCAGAAAAGGGCGATCCAAAACCCTCCAGCTCCCCGAGCGCACTCGACCCTGGACGGCCGGTTAAGAAAGCTTGATCTGCGGGGCCGCTTGGACGCCAGGAACTCCTCGGCGAGCGCCGGTTTAAGCTGGGATGAGCGAACCCTGCCGACCGCCGCAGATGTTGCCATGGGAATCGAGTACGGGCGGTGGTCGTTTGCGGTGCCGTCA
>NZ_JBFRDR010000431.1:0-354 GCF_052113885.1 Lysobacter sp. TAB13
TGATGTAGATCGGCAGCTGAACCGCCGCGAAGTAAAGCGCCATCCGCGGGGTTGCTGCCGCACCGAGCGCCGACCAGACCAGACCGACATTGCGGTTTCCGAGAATCAGGCCGACGGCCAGACGTTCGCGCAGGCCCCCCGGCAGCACCAGGGCCCCGCCGAGCTGCATGCCGAGATTGCAGGCGAAGGCAAGCGCCAGGCAGATGATGGCCACCTGCGGATCACTCTCGATCTGGCTGCGCATGCCGGCCATGGTCGCCAGAGCGAAGACCAGCAACGCTGCGACAGTGATGCCGTCCACCACGGCGCCATGGACCGCCAGCGCGGCCGCGGCGTACCGCCTCAGGATGAGCG
>NZ_JBFRDR010000432.1:0-353 GCF_052113885.1 Lysobacter sp. TAB13
GAGCACACTTGTGCCATCCCCGACGATGACGTCCTGGTCGATCCAGGGGCGGATCTCGGGATGCTCAGCCACGCGCAGCCAGATGTCCTTCTCCGGATTCAGGCAAAGATCCTCGCCTTCGAAGCGCAGGATGCGCGGGCGGATCGTCGGCGAGAGGCCGGTGTCGATCGTGTCGAGATGCTCGATGAAGCCGATCCTTGGCGCGCCCGGTCTGGTGCCCGGCTTCATTGCGGTGACGGTGGCATGATCGTCCAGGACAACCTTCTCAAGTCCCAGTGCGCGCAGCTCTCCTGCGAGCAATTCGGCGAGCCGCTGCTGGCCGGGCGTACTCGGCAGCGTCGCCGCAGCAGCGT
>NZ_JBFRDR010000433.1:0-353 GCF_052113885.1 Lysobacter sp. TAB13
GGGCTCGAAGGCGCGGAAGTGGTCGACCGTGGCGCCCACCAGCGCTTCGCCGCGCACCAGCATGTCGATGAGCTGCGCCGTGGTGGAGACGATGATCGGCTCCTGCTGTCCGAAGCGGCGCATGAAATCGGCGCCGAACTGCTTCTCCAGCAGATACATCTGGTTGAAGCTGGTGCCCGCCGCCGAATCCTGGATGACGAGCTTGCGCCCCTTGAAGTCCGGGTTCAGCAGGTCGACCCAGGCTTTCGGCGCCTTCTCGGCCGGCAGGATGTTGCGGTTATACGCCATGATCACGCCGACGATGCGCGCGATCGCCCATTGGTCGCGGTCGGACGCCTCGGGCGGGTAGGCAT
>NZ_JBFRDR010000434.1:0-353 GCF_052113885.1 Lysobacter sp. TAB13
AGGCGAGGCAGACGGCTGCCAACAGCCGGCCGCGGGAGGCCGCAGACGAAGGGTACAAGACTGCGGAGAAGCAGCGGGACATGGGCCAGAGTGCCTTGCCACGAGAGAGAACTGGTCGTTCTGGTGGTAAAACGTTAACCCTAATGCTTCCTTAACTGGCCCTACCGCTCACTCCTTCGAACAGGTTCCTTCAGCCGTGCACAGCCTGCTCCTTGCCTCTGCGCCGTCCGCTATCCCGGTCCATCTCGTCTCGAAGGCGGGCGACCTGACATTGGTCGAGCGCCTCGCGCCCGAGGCCGCGCGCTTTGCGAAGGCCCATGGCTTCGCCGCGCGTCCCGGGCAGCATGTCGTGC
>NZ_JBFRDR010000435.1:0-353 GCF_052113885.1 Lysobacter sp. TAB13
GCCCTACTCGGACGATGGCCGCACCGTGACCTATGCCAACGACGCGGGGGCCGCCTCCTTCGGCTGGTATACCGACCTGCAGCGCAAGCATAAGGTCGCTGCGGCGGGCTTCCTCTCCGAGAGCCAGGCCGCCTTCAAGGCCGGCAAGGCGGCGCAGCATGTCGACGGTTCGTTCCGCCTCGGCACCTTCAAGAGCGCGCGTGGCTTCGATTGGGGCGTCGCAGAGATACCGACCCATAACGGCATTGCCAGCAACTACGCCTCCTATTGGGTCAATGGCCTGGCGTCGAGCGCGACCGGAGCCAAGCGCGATGCAGCGCTCAAGTTCCTCGCCTTCATCACCACCAATGACG
>NZ_JBFRDR010000436.1:0-353 GCF_052113885.1 Lysobacter sp. TAB13
GTCCAGGCCGTCGGCAAGCTTCGACGTGACGAGAATGATCTGGCGGACATTCTCGCGCACCGCCTCGGCCGAGGCCTCGATGAGTGCAGCCTTTGCCGAGACCTCACGCCCCATCATGACGATGTCGCGCTGGAACGAAATGAACGTCCTGATCCGGGCATCCAAGGTCGGATTGGCGTCGCGCAGCTCGCGCGGCAACGAAGAGATCAGACTGGCCCGCGCCGCATCGACCAGTTCCACAGCTCCATCAAGAGAATCGAGCGCGGTCTCGATCGCACGCGGCGTCGCTGCGTCATCGAAACGGCTGAGTAGCGAGGCCTGCGCCACGCGGTTCGAGAGCAGCGCTGCGCGAT
>NZ_JBFRDR010000437.1:0-353 GCF_052113885.1 Lysobacter sp. TAB13
TGATACGGCACTCGGCTCGGCGCTGCGCTACGAGCCTTCGCGCGGCGGCGCGCTCTTCCCGCATCTCTATTCGGCCCTCGACCCCAAGACCGCGCGCTGGATTGCGCCGCTCGCCACGGGGACGAATGGCAGCCCCGTCATTCCGGAGGACATTTCGTGATCGGTAGCCTCTTCTCCCTCGCCCGGCCCCTGATCCACAGGCTGGATGCCGAGATGGCGCATCGCCTGACGGTTGCCGCACTGGCGGCCGCACCAGCGTTGAAGCCGGCTGCCGACGATCCGATCCTGGCGACCGAGGCCTTTGGGCTCTCCTTCCCGAACCCGGTCGGCCTGGCCGCCGGTTTCGATAAACA
>NZ_JBFRDR010000438.1:0-352 GCF_052113885.1 Lysobacter sp. TAB13
GGGCTACTCGACTACGGTCAAGCAGGCCAAGAAGCTGGTCGAGAAGGAGAAGCCGGAGGTCTGGGATATCCTGGACGAGGTCATCCGCGAGCATCCGGTGCTGCTGAACCGCGCTCCGACGCTGCACCGTCTCGGCATCCAGGCCTTCGAGCCGGTGCTGATCGAAGGCAAGGCGATCCAGCTTCACCCGCTGGTCTGCGCCGCGTTCAACGCTGACTTCGACGGCGACCAGATGGCCGTGCACGTCCCGCTGTCGCTCGAGGCGCAGCTGGAAGCGCGCGTGTTGATGATGTCGACCAACAACATCCTGYMSCCSGCSAACGGYCRSCCGATCATCGTGCCGTCGCAGGAC
>NZ_JBFRDR010000439.1:0-352 GCF_052113885.1 Lysobacter sp. TAB13
ATGCAGATAGGTCCCGATCACACGCCCGTCGGACGAGGCTGCTCCTTCCCGGCGGTCACCGACCCGAAAGGGCGCGCGCTGCGTATCGGGCCCGTCGGTGCGGCCAAGATGAATCTCGTAAGCGCGACCTGACGATGCGCTGGGCGCATGGGTGAAATCGACTTCGCGCACGGTCTTGCCAGGCTCCAGCACGGTCTCGACCTCGAGCATGCCGAGACCTGGAGCCTCACCTGACGGCCCCTCCAGACCATGAGGATCCCGCACGGTACGCCCAAGCATCTGGTAGCCGCCGCAGAGGCCGATGACATGCCCTCCGCGCCGGCGATGGCCGGCGAGATCGACATCCCAGCCC
>NZ_JBFRDR010000440.1:0-352 GCF_052113885.1 Lysobacter sp. TAB13
GTCGCGAGATGATGCGGCTCGCCCTGTGTGAGACGGACGACACCCTCTAGCTGGCGCCTGAGCGCGACAGGACGTGCATCCGCCTGCGACAATGCGTCGGCGGCGCGCTCCCAGCTGCCATCGGGGAGGCGGCGTTCGGCGATCGACCAATCGCAGAGCCGGACTGCGCCCTTATTTCCTTCCAGCATCCAGATATTGTGGTCGTCCTTCCCGGTGGTGCCGACACTGCCCTTGAGCGCGACCGGGATGTCACCGGCCAGCAGCTTGCCCTCGATCCGGCGCTCCGATTTGCCCGCCTCCGGGAACGCCACGTCCGCCGTGAGCCCATGCAGGGGGCCGACCAGCCTGCGGC
>NZ_JBFRDR010000441.1:0-352 GCF_052113885.1 Lysobacter sp. TAB13
GACTACGCCTTCCCGATCATCCGGCAGATAGGGCGCCGCCTGAACGTCGAAGGGCCCAAGATTGAGGAATTCATCCTTGTCGGCCTGTCCTACGGGAAGGGCGAGGACGGCATGGTCAGCCGCCAGCGTGACTATACTCCGACATCGAACGCGCAGAGCCGGACTGCGCCCTTATTTCCTTCCGGTCAGGCGCGCGCCTATCAGAGATATCTGCGCGATCAGGTAAAGCCATTCATCACCGCTCGCTACCGGGCCGACCCTGCCAGAGCACTCTTTCTCGGCCACTCCTACGGCGCCCTGCTTGGGACACAGATCCTTTTCACCGAGCCCGGCCTGTTCAGCGGCTATATCC
>NZ_JBFRDR010000442.1:0-352 GCF_052113885.1 Lysobacter sp. TAB13
GGCACTGGCAAAGGCCTTCTGGCCCGGGCCCTTGACGCTGGTGGTTCCGGCCTCGCCCTCTTGCCAGGTCAGCGAACTGGCACGCGCCGGGCTTGCCTCCGTCGCGTTGCGCGTGCCGTCGCATCCGCTTGCCCATGCCATTCTCGAAGCGGCAGGACGCCCGATCGCCGCGCCCTCCGCCAATCGCTCAGGCCGGGTCAGCGCCACCAGTGCGGAGCATGTGCTGGCCGATCTCAATGGCCGGATCGATGCCGTGGTCGACGCCGGGCCAGCCGAGGTCGGTGTCGAGTCGACGATCATCGCCTGCCTCGATGGGGCACCCAGACTGCTTCGGCCCGGCGGTGTCTCCAGC
>NZ_JBFRDR010000443.1:0-352 GCF_052113885.1 Lysobacter sp. TAB13
CGACAATTCTGCACCATTCAGGCGCAACCCCCGCCAGACCAATTTCTCTTCGATCTGGCATGCTGACCCGCCTCGCAGCAGCAGCGTTCACACTGGCCGCAGCAGGCTGCGCCGGAACCAGTGAGGATGCAGGCAGCCCGTCCGCCGGTCACGCAGCCGGACTCACGTGGCTGTAGCGGACATGCCAGCGCGACAAATGGGGCATTGCCTCCTTCCACGCCGACAAGGACCGCAAGCGGACCGAGGCCCAGGCCAGGGCTCAGTGCAACATGCCCTACTCGATCACCAAGGGACCGACCGACGGCGTCATGATGCATGTCGCCGACGATCCCAAACTCTATGAGCTCAAGCT
>NZ_JBFRDR010000444.1:0-352 GCF_052113885.1 Lysobacter sp. TAB13
GGCCAGAGCCTCGGCGGCTTCATCCGTGCTGCGAAGGGTGTGATCAAGTCTGTCGATGCCCAGCGCGAGCAGGACGCCCATGATGCCGAAGACCATCACGCCGGGCGGAATGAGGAAGGCCGGGTGAATCGAACTTGGCCTTTCCGGGGGCCACGCCGAGGCCATCACCCGGACATCCGGCTGAATGAGCTGGACCTGTTCGTTTGCCTGCTGCTGGCGGCTCAGAAGGGCATCGTAGAGTTGGGCTACCGCGGCCGCCTGACGCTCGAGAGCCCGCAATCCGGACATGCTGGCCGCGGTTTCGGTCGCTGCCGCCTTCAGGGACTGCAGTCGCTCCTCGATTGATCTGGCC
>NZ_JBFRDR010000445.1:0-351 GCF_052113885.1 Lysobacter sp. TAB13
GACACAGGTCTATTCGGTCAATCGCGGTTTCCTCCGTGCGCCGGCCCAGCTACAGGCGGTCACCGGCGTGTCCTTCTCCGTGGAAGCCGGCAAGACGCTCGCCGTCGTCGGTGAATCCGGTTGCGGGAAGTCGACGCTCGCCCGCATGGCGACGCTGATCGAGAAGCCGACTTCGGGCGCGCTGATGCTCGATGGTCTTGACGCCGTCACGCCGCCTCCGGGCGAAGCCAAGCGCCTGCGGCGAACCGTACAGCTGGTCTTCCAGAATCCGTATGGCTCGTTGAACCCGCGCAAGAAGATCGGCGCGATCCTGGAAGAACCGCTTCTGATCAATACCTCGCTGACGAAGGC
>NZ_JBFRDR010000446.1:0-351 GCF_052113885.1 Lysobacter sp. TAB13
ATGCAGCTGAAGCCAGTCCGGCCTGAGCGCGTCCGCGAGTTCCGTTGCCCGCACCACATCGAAATCCACAATCAGGGCCACGATCTCGGCGCGGCCGCGGGCCATCTCGGCGAGSGCCAYCGCGCGAGCCATATCGAYGAAGCGCGGRCTCTTCGGGTGGAAGACCAGCCCGACCATGTCGGCGCCGGCGGCGAGTGCCGCCACCATCGTCTCCGGCGTTGAGAGACCGCAAATCTTGATCGTGAAGGCATCGGGGCTTTGCGACATTCCCCGGCAATAGGACATCTGCAGCGGGCCCGGCAACCTTCGTGTCCCCGGACGGTCAGGCCCTCTTGCGGCGCGCCCCACTTG
>NZ_JBFRDR010000447.1:0-350 GCF_052113885.1 Lysobacter sp. TAB13
GTAACGGGACGAGTTGCGGTGTTCGATGCGAGCCAAGGTGCGGTCCGGATGGTCAGGGCGACGCGATGGTGCGACGATCCGTGCAAGATCGCAACCATGCTGCACCGCCGAAGGCACGCATCGGCAGCTCCGCGGAGCTGCTCCTCGATGCTTGGCCTGATCGAAGCCATGCCGAGTGAAGAGCGGGAATCTGTTCGGTATCGAAACGGCCCGCTCTCAAGAGAGCCGCGTGACGGGAGCATCGTCATAGATCAGGCCCAGAGTGCCATGATCCGCACCGATCCGGTCAGCAGGCGAGGGGCGCGCGCATGACGGTGAAACAGTTTCCGGAGCGATATCAAGCTGTTGCC
>NZ_JBFRDR010000448.1:0-350 GCF_052113885.1 Lysobacter sp. TAB13
GGGAAGGCGAGCTCGAGCAAGCCCGACAGCACGGTGCATGAGAAATCCAGCATGAAGAGACCGCGATGCGGTGCGTAATAGGCGAAGAAACGGCGAAGCATGATGGTGTCTTCTCAAATCCGGATCGCGGTTCGGATCGGGCGTCCCGGATCGCGTGATTTTCCGCGGATCCAGAGGCGGGAATGGGGCCGGGCCCCTCTATAGGCTCTGGCGTGCCGGAGCGGAATGCCGGCGACGCATGGGCGGGCCCTGATCACGGATCGACGAGGCGGCGGGGCCTCCGCCTCGTCCCAGGTCGTTCATCTCAGCGATTGTAACGCACCGGCACGGCGAGCGAGATCGTCCCACCC
>NZ_JBFRDR010000449.1:0-350 GCF_052113885.1 Lysobacter sp. TAB13
GATCGGCGGCTTGACCCAGTCGAGATTGTACATGTCGGGGCGGCGATGCCGGCGCATGTCGAGCACGTCGCGGAAGCCCGCGGTCGTGATCAGGCCGGTTCGGGCGCCGCGCCCTTCGAGGATCGCATTGGTCGCAACCGTCGTCGCATGCCGCATCTCGGTCACCGCCGATGCGGGCAGCTGCGCCCGCTCCAGGATGATCGCGATGCCCTTGGCGATCGAGCGGCTGTAGTCGTCGGTCGAGGAAAGGACCTTTTCGACGAACAGGACGCCGTCCGAGCGCACTCCGACGAGGTCGGTGAATGTGCCGCCGATATCGACGCCGATGCGGATTTCGGGGAGTTGGGACC
>NZ_JBFRDR010000450.1:0-350 GCF_052113885.1 Lysobacter sp. TAB13
GCGTGAGGAGGCATCTCGATGCCGGGCTGGACGTAGCTGCGCCAGCGCACCTCGGGAGCCTGCGACACTGCGACGAGGACGCGGCTGCCGACGAGCTTGGTGAGATAGCAGGCCTCGCCGGAATCCTCTGCAAGCGCGGCAAGTGTTGGACGAGCCAGCGCCTCGAGCCATCCGTCCTCGGCAGTGGCGTGAAGGATGCGCGAAAGCCGGGGGCCGACGGAATAGGCGCGCCCGCCTTGCCCGCCGCTGGCGAGCTCGGCCTTGACCAGTCCTTTCAGCAATCTATGTGCCGTCGTCTTCGGCAGGTCGGACAGTGCTGCCACATCCGCAAGCGCAAGCCGGCCAGGAAA
>NZ_JBFRDR010000451.1:0-349 GCF_052113885.1 Lysobacter sp. TAB13
GCACATGGGTGCCGCCGGGCGCGAGGTTGAGGCGGCGGAAGAGTTCCTGCCGGCGCGGCTCGGAGGCAATGTGCAGCGCTGCGATCGCAGCCGCGTCCGGCTCATTCTGGTAGCGCGCGATGGCGGCGCTCAACTTCTCCTGATCCGGACCGAAGCGATCCTGGAGCAAGCGGAAGAAACTGAGGTGCCCGGGCGGATCGAGCCGTTCCCACTGGTCGAGAACGGTCTGCGCCAATGCCATGCCGGAGGCCTCACCGCGCCCTGACAACAGATCCTCGCAGAGCCGGTCAAGCGACCGGTTGCGGTTCCCGGCGAAGCGCTCAAGGCCGATCAGCGCGCGGCCACGGTC
>NZ_JBFRDR010000452.1:0-349 GCF_052113885.1 Lysobacter sp. TAB13
GACCAACGCTCGGGAAAAGCCTGTGCCGAGAACCTTAAGGCGGGATGAAGCGGCTGCTGATCATGGAACTGACTACCGATCCATTCGTTTTGTTGGCGTGCTGGCCTTCTTGCCCGCCCTCGTAGGCCACACGGCCTAAGGCCCCGCTGGGATTGCCCTATGGCGGGGCCCCTTACTCACCATGGCGTGGCCCTCAAGTACAATAGAGGGAGCGATGCACTGGCGGCAGCATGGCAAATTCCACACGCGCACTTGAAGTTGCGCCATGACGCTGATCCAGAAACGTGGACTGACACGTCTGATGCTGCGGCTCCCGGCTTTGCGCGCCGCTTTTGAGGACCTCTAATGA
>NZ_JBFRDR010000453.1:0-346 GCF_052113885.1 Lysobacter sp. TAB13
GCGCCAGCGCTCCGCCCAGGCCGCCAGCAGCAGAGGTTCGGCGGCGTAGGCAAAGCGATTGCCAGCAAGAATGAGGGGAGCGCCGGGCTTCAGCCGTGACGCAATGGAGGCAAGAATGTCGTCCTTGGCCTTCCTTCCCGGGAGATGATGCAGCACTCCGATCAGCGTCGCGGCGTCGAAATCGCGCCCGCCGGGAAGCTCCTCGACATCGCCGATCGCGATCTCCGTCCGCTCGAGGAAGCCGAGTTGCTGCAACCGCCCCGCCGTAACATCCATCATCTCTTCGGAAGGGTCGACGGCAACAAATCTCCAGCCCGGTTCAAGAGATGCGGCGCTGACAATCTCC